>CALMML010000214.1 GCA_937868485.1 uncultured Myxococcales bacterium
CCGCCCGTCGCTGGTTCGCATTGTCGATGAGCAAGATGGCGTTCTTGGTCACCAGTCCCATCAGCATGATGAGTCCGATCATGCTCATCATGTTCATCGTGCCGCGCGACACCAGCATCGCCGCAAACACACCGATCAGCGACAGCGGCAGCGACAGCATGATCGCCAGCGGCTGAAGGAAGCTCTCGAACTGCGACGCGAGCACCAAGTAGATGAACACGATCGCCAAAAACAGCGTCTCCATGAAGTAGCCGACGGTTTCCTTCAGGTCCTTGCTCTGTCCACCGAGATCGACGACGTAGCCCGACGGAAGCTCCAGCTTGGCGACGGCATTCTTGATGTCGGTTGACACGTCACCGAGAGGCCGACCTTCGACACCGCCGGTAATCCGAACCTCCCGCGCGAGGTCAATTCGGTTGATCTTCGACGGACCGACGCCACGCGACAGGTTCGCCACTTGATCGAGCGCCACCAGCGTTCGACCGCCTTCCGCTCGCATCGCACCGGGCACAAACAGCCGCGCGACGTCCTTTTGGCTGGTTCGGCCCGTCGACGGCAAGCGAACCCGAATGTTGTAGGTTTCCGCGTTCTTGTCTTCGAAGTTACCGGCCAGATCACCGGCCACCAGCACGCGCAGCGTCGTCGCAATCTCTGCCACCGACACGCCAAGATCTGCCGCGCGCTGACGATCGATCGACAGTCGCAGCTCCGGCTTGGTGTTTTCTTGGCTGATCTGCACGTCCACCGCGCCCTGCGTCGCCTGCACCGTCGCCAGCACCTGCTTCGAGATCGTATCGAGCTGCGACAGCTCTGGACCCTTGACGCTGATCTGAAGCGGCGACTGCGGACCACCCACGCCACCGGCGTCCACCACCGACGTCGATACGTCTACAAGCTGCGCAATTCGCTCACGCACGTCGGGACGAATCTTGAAGATGCTCCGCGAGCGCTCTTTTTTGCTGCGCAGCTTGACGTAGATCTGGCCTTCCGTGACGGTGCCCGTCGCACCTGCGCCGATCGTCGAGTACGTGTAGGCGATGTCCTTGTCTTCGTGAATGCGGTGCAGGATCTCGCGCGTCTTGGACTCGGTGTAGGTCAGCGAGCTACCGACGGGAGTCCGCAGCATGACGATGAACTCGCCACGATCGGTCTCGGGAAAGAACGAAAATCCGACGAGCGGTCCCAGTCCCAGCGTCGCAACAAAGATCAGCGTCGTCGCAATCACCGTCGCGATCCGATGCGCGAGCGCCCACTCGATGATGGCGCGATAGCCGACCGACATCCGATCGAACGCGACGTTGAAGCTTGCGACAGCACGCATAAAGAAGTTGCGCTTGCTCGGGTCCTGATGATGAGGCTCCGGCCACACCGACGACATCATCGGATCGAGCGTGAACGACACAAACAGCGACAAGAGCACGGCGACGCTGATCGTGATGCCGAACTGGAAGAAGAAGCGACCGATGATGCCGCCCATGAACGCAACCGGCACGAACACCGCGATGATCGAAAACGTCGTCGCCAAGACCGCCAGACCGATCTCGTCGGTGCCTTCTTTGGCGGCGCGAACGTGGTCTTTGCCCATCTCTGCGTGTCGGACGATGTTTTCTCGAACCACGATGGCGTCGTCGATCAGCAGTCCAATCGCCAGCGTCAGGGCCAGCAGCGTCAGCTGATTGAGCGTAAAGCCCGCCGCCCAGATCGCCGTAAACGCGCCAATGACCGAGATCGGCAGCGTCAGTCCGGTGATGACCGTCGATCGCCAGCTCTGCAGAAACAGAAACACGATCGCCACCGTCAGGATCGCGCCAAGCAGCAAGTCTTCTTCCACCTGCTCGACGGATGCGCGAATGAACACCGAGTTATCGATCACGACATCGAGCTGAACTTCCGACGGCAGCTCGGCTTTCAGCTCGGCCATTCGCTCTCGCACCGAGTCCGCCACCTGCACCGTGTTCTGGCCCGACTGCTTGCGAATTTCGAGCGCCACCGACGGCTTGACCTGAAACTCTCCGCCGGCACCTTCGGTCCACAGCCCGCGCGAGACGAGCGACAAGCTTCGCTTTTCTTCCGTTCCGTCGCGCAGCGTCGCCACATCACCCAGCCGCGTTACACCGCCCGTCGGCATTCGCAGCGGCAGCTCGGCAAACTCACGCACCTCGCGAACACGTCCCGCGACGCGCAGCAGCGTCTCTTGCGAGCCTCGCTCGATGCGACCCGCCGGCAAGTCGAGGTTCGACGACTTCAGTCCGTTGATGATGTCCGTCGGAAGCAGGCTGCGCGCATCGAGTCGCGCCGGATCGAGCAGAACCTCGATTTCCCGCTTCGCACCACCGACGAGCGTCACCTTACCGACACCCGGCACGTTTTCCAGCTTCTTGCGCAGCGACGAATCGGCCAGCTCGGTCAGCTCTTTGAGCGACATCGAATCCGACGACAGCGCCAGCGCCAAGATCGGCTTGTCACCGGGGTCTAGACGCTCAATCAGCGAGTCTTTGGCGTCCTGCGGCAGGTCCGCTTTGATGCGCGAGATCTTTTCCCGCACGTCGTTGGCCGCGTCGTTGATCTTGACGTTCAGGTGAAACACGACGACGACGCTCGACACACCTTCCAGCGACTGCGAGCTGATCTGCTTTACGCCAGCGACGGTGTTGAGCGACTCTTCAATCTTTTTGCTGATGTCACTTTCGACGGACTCGGGACCAGCGCCGGGCCAGACGGTCGTGACGGTAATGACTGGCAAATCGACGTTCGGAAACTCATCGACGGACAAGCGCCGAAACGCAAAGCCGCCGAGCACGACGAAGGCCAGCATGATCATCGTGATGAACACGGGCCGTTTGATGGAAATATCTGAGAGAACCACGGTGTCCTCCACCCAAGCGCCGAAGCTGTCTCACTCGGCGCAGTCGGTCATCTGTTGCTACGGATTCTTCGGCTGAGCCACCGGCGCGGTGTTCTGCACCACAACCTTGCTTCCGGGCTTCAGTCCAGTCGGCGACGACACCACCACTCGATCGTCTGCGGCAATGCCACCGATGATTTCGGTGATGTCTCCATCGGTCACACCAGTGCGAACCACCACTTTTTCAGCAGTCTCACCGACGATGCGCCACACCACGCTCTGCTTGTCGTCTTCACCGTCACCATCGAGATCCGCTGGCGGCGACACCGCTTCTTCGCGAATCGACACCTGCGGAACTCCGATGCCTTGACGCTCGCCACCGGCAATGACGTTTCCCGTCGCGTACATGCCACCTTTGAGCACGCCTTCAGTGTTCGGAATGCGCACCCGCAGCCGAATCGTTCGCGTCCGAGGATCGACCGTCGGGCTCACCGCCGTCACTTCACCGGTCAGCGTCTTGGGCGTCGGCGCATTTACCTGAAACTCGACGCGCGCGCCTTTGGTAATTCCCGACGCCAAGTCCGCCGCCAGCTGCGCCACCAGCTCCATCGCCGAGTTGTCGACGATCGTCACGATGTCGCGGTTCTTCATCGTGTCGACGTATTCATGCAGCGACACACCACGACGACCAATCACACCTGAGATCGGCGCAATGTACTTGGTTTCACCGACGGCATTTTTCGCCAGATCGCGCACCGCACGCGCCTGATCAAGCTGCGCCATCGCCGCCTGCACCGACACACTCGCCAGCTTGAGCGCGCTCTTGGAGTCGTCAAACGTCTTCTGATCCGCCGCGCCCGAGCCATGCAGCTTCTGAACGCGCTCGGCATCGTGGTTGACGCGCTCAAACTCGGCCCGGCTTCGCGAAAGCTGCGCTTCGGCAATCGCCACCGCAGCGGCATTCGATCGAAGCTGCGCCTGCTGGTTTCCCGAGTCGATCTTGGCAATCAGATCGCCCTTTTTGACGGCGTCACCTTCGTCGAAGTTCAGCAGCACCACCGTTCCACCGACCTTGGATTTGAGCGTCACCTCGTGAACGGGCTTTAGCTCACCGGTGATCGGCAGTCGACCGCTGAACGTGTGCTTCACAGCACCCGCGGTCTCGACTCGTAAGATCTTCGGTTGAGCTGCTGCCGTCGCTGCGCCCTTGGCCTGATCTTTCTTACAGGCGCTCAGCGAAACGGTTGTCAAAAGCAGCAAATACAGTGTTGCTTTACGCACGGCTGATCCTCTTTACCCGACGGCTCGCGCCGCCCTGCTTCGCCCGACGATCTGCATCGCCTGGCTGTCCCGCAACGTCGGGACGAAATCCCCTGAGAGCCGCTCGGACCAGAGCCTGTCCTGTTCCCGTCGGGAGAGGAAACTGCTCCGGCGAGCGAAGATGACGAATCACGGAAACCTGGATGCCACCGAGGATCAGGCTCTCGAGCATGCGCGGATCGCCCGCTAGCTCGCCCGACTGAACGCCAGCCTCGGTCGCAGCATAAATCAGCGTCTGAGGAACCTGCTCGATCGGCACCGCACTACACGGCGGACGATCCGAATCGACGGCGAAGATGTGCGACAAAAAGAAGCGAACCGACTCACGGTTTTCTCTCGCCAGTCGCAAGATCGTGTCCGCCATCGTCGACAGCGAGGCTTCCGCACTGACACCGGCAAAGCCACGCGCGACCACATCCTCGACCGCAAAGCCCGCGCTACGCAGTCCCTCGTGCAGCAGGTTGCGCAGATGAATCGCACTCTCGACGAGCAGCGACTGATACAGATCCTCTTTGTTGTCGTAGTAGTAGTAGAGGATCGACTTCTTGACCGACGCTGCATCGGCAATATCGGCCATCGACGTACAGGAATAGCCGCGCGTTCCAAACAGCTGAAAGGCAGCCAAGCAGATCCGCTGCCGGGCATCGGCTGGAGAGCTGGCTGGAGGAACACTTCCGCTCGGAGAGTCGGCGGCGCGGTCGTTTGCCGCGTTCTGATCGCTGCGCTTGCGCATCGCTGGTTAATTTGAACGATCGGTCAAGTCGCTGCCAGGTCTTTTTGACCGACCGGTCGATATACAAGCCTGGACCGACCAAATAGATGTCGCCAGCCGTTTTACCAAGTCACTTCGGCTGGTCATGCGCTGTACGCCGCGCTCACACCGAAGCTGCGCCCGCAAAGGACTGCGCAAAGAGCTGCGCGATCGGCAAGTGCTGCTCTGCCAGCGCGGCCAGCGTCTGCGCATCTTGCTGCGGACTCCACGGAAACGGACCGAGCGGCGTCAGTCCGCCATGCTGTGCGATAAGCCGCGCATTGTCCTCATCTTCCGGGCCTTTGTCGTCGCTCAGCTGGTTCAGCACAATCCCCGCAATCGGCAGACTTCGGCGCGCCGCTTCCGACAGCGTCAGCAACGTATGGTTGATGGTGCCAAGTCGCGTCCGTCCCACCACAAGCAGCGACGCACCAAGAGCCTGCACCAGATCCGCGAACACAAAGCCCGGCGCGATCGGCACCAGCAGACCTCCCGCGCCTTCGATCAAGATCCGATCGCCCGGAAGCTGCTGACACTGCGCGATGAGCTGATCGGGATCGATCGCTTGACCTTCTGCTCTCGCCGCCGCCTCGGGAGCCACCGGCAGCGAAAAGCGCATGATCGCCGTCTGAGATTCCACAAGACCCACCGCTTCCGCCAGTCGAGCCGCATCGGTTCCGACGCTGCGATCGCTGATTCCCGTCTCGATCGGCTTGCAAGGACGAACCGTCCAGCCGCGCCTGGCCCACGCTGCGAGCAGTGCGACGCTGATCGTTGTCTTTCCGACGCCGGTATCGGTTCCAGAGACGACCACGAAGCGCTTCATGGCTGCGAACGATCCAAGCTGGCCAGCACTTCGTCGAGCGCTCGTCGCGTCGCATCGACCAAATGGCGTAGCTCATCGAGGGTGATCGACAGCGGCGGCATCAGCACCAGCACATCACCGAGCGGACGCAGGATCACACCGTGACGACGAACCTGCTCACAGACGCGCGCACCCAGCGCCAGCTCCGGCGGGAAAGGCCGCTGGTTGTCCTGTCCCAGCTCGATGCCGACCATCAGGCCGATCTGGCGAATCTCGCGAACATGACGGTGCAGTCCAAACGCCACGTCGAGCGCACGGGTCAGCGTCGCAATCTTGCCTGGCAGCGACGCGAGCACCTGTTCCTCTTCAAACACCTGCAAGCTACCGAGCGCCGCCGCACAGCCGAGCGGGTTGCCAGTAAACGTATGTCCGTGAAAAAACGTCTTCAGATCGCTGCGTCGTCCCAAAAAGCGCTGATAGATCGGCTCGGTCGTCAGCGTCGCAGCCAGCGGCAAGTAACCGCCTGACAGCCCTTTTGCGACACACAGAAAGTCCGGCGAGACACCGACGTGCTCACACGCGAACATCTTGCCGGTTCGCCCAAAGCCCGTCGCCACTTCGTCGGCAATCAGCAGCACACCATGCTGATCACAGAGCGATCGCGCGGCCTGCAAAAACCCGGGCGGCTGAAGCAGCATGCCGGCGGCACCTTGAATCAGCGGCTCGACGACAAACGCCGCCAGCTCGGGTCCATGCTGGGCAAACGCAGCTTCGAGCGCATCGATCGACGCTGTCACGCGCTCGGTATGAAACAGAAGCGGCGAAAACAGGCGATGAAACAGATCGATTCCACCGACGGAAACTGACCCGAGCGTGTCGCCGTGATAAGCGTTGTGAAGCGCCAAAAAGCGCTGCCGCTTGCTGTCGCCGCCGTGCTGGTGAAACTGAAACGCCATCTTCAAGGCAACCTCGACGGCGGTGCTGCCTGAGTCCGAATAGAACACCCGCGAAAGTCCCGGCGGTGCGAGCGCGACGAGCCGCTCCCCAAGCTCGATCGAAGGCGGATGGCTCAGCCCAAGCAGCGTCGAGTGCGAGAGCTTGCCAAGCTGATCAGCGATCGCGGCATTGATTCGCGGATGACCATGACCGTGAAGGTTCGCCCACAGCGACGAAACTCCGTCGAGATAGCGCTGACCGTGCTCGTCGATCAGGTAGTTCCCGTCGCCCGCGACGATCACGAGCGGCTGCCACTCAGCTTGCTGGGTAAACGGATGCCACAGACAGCGCAGATCGCGCGCCGCCCAGTCGCTCCGCGTCGGTTCCGTCGACGAAGAAGAATGGTTTGCTGTCATGTTCGCGGTCTTTTTGTCACGATGAATGGGTCGGTCAAGCGCTCGAGGGGAACGCGACGGACGGCTCGCGCAGAGAAACCGACAGCGGTTCCAGACGGAAGGTCGTGTCGGTGAAGGTGCCACTTTCATCACACTCTTTGACGCTTCGCAAGGGTTCTTCTCGTCGAGAGATGACAACCGACAAGCCGGCTCCTCCGATAACCGAAATGAAGTAAACTGGCTAAGACGCGAGGAGTCTTTATGACCAAGCAAGCTGGCCCTGCTCCGCAGGACAAAGAAGAGCAAACCTTTCGCTTGGATCACGAAATCACGCGGAAGTACGACCCGACGGCGCTGTCGAAGCTGATCGTGCGTGACTCGGGTCGCGGTGAAGCGCTCGATCTGCACACGCGCTCGGCGATGGAACGTCGTCTCGGCGGAAGCTTTGGTGGCGTTCGTATTTACCGAGGACCGCTCGCCGAAGAAGTGACGTCACGCTATCGCGCCGACGCAGTCACTGTCGGTGGAACCGAGATGATCCTGGTTCGCGAAGGCTGGCAGAGCAACTTTTCGACGGTGCAAGGTGGCGCACTGCTCGCACACGAGCTGACGCACGTCCGTCAGCAGCAGCGCGGTCTGCACTTTCACGGCGCGGGCGATCCGTCGTCGCCGATGGAACGGGAAGCGCACGGCGAACAAGATGCGTACGCCGCAGAGTTCGGTGCGGAGACGGAAAAGCACGCGTTTGACGAGTACGCCAAAGATCTCAAAGCGCACATGACCGAGGTCATGAAAGAAGCGCTCAAGCAGTACGAAAAAGAGCAGCAGCAACAGGACTTGCGCGGGAACACCAACTCCCAGAGCGAGTTTGGAATGGGCTAGTTAGCGACGGAAAGCGAGCACTGGGATATGTCAGACGTCGTCGAAAGCAAAGAGCAGTTGCTGATTCGGTATCGCGATCGCGAGCTGCGCGGCTGCACCATCAAAAAGCTGTGGCTCCAAGGGATTTCGCTCGTCGGAGCCGATCTGAGCGACGTCACGTTCGAGGACTGCTCGATCGACGAAGCGAACCTGACCGGCGCCAACTTAAGCCGCACCAAGTTTCTGCGGACCAGCGCGCGAAGCACGAACATGTCGTCGGTGACGCTCCATCGAGCGGTCTTTACCGACTGCAACCTGACCGAGCTGTGCCTGGACAAAGCGCTCATCGAGCACACCGAGTTTGGTCGCTGCGACATGGACAACCTGCGCGCCGACCGAGCGTATCTGGGCAACTGTCAGCTGTTTCCCAATCGCGCCTACGGCATCAAGTTTCGCGGCGCGACGCTCATCAAGGTCAAAGTCAGCGTCGAAAACGGTGCGCCAGAGCTGATCCGAGCGCAGCTAACCGATGCGACGCTGATTGAGACGGAGTTTACGTCGACCAACCTGCTGCGTGCGGATCTGAAACGCGCGCTGCTCATCAAGTGCAACCTACAACGAGCGCTGCTCCGCGACGCGGTGGTGGATCAGTGCGCGCTGGTTCAGTGTGCGACGATGGGTGCGGAACTTCCGACGGCGCTCGTCGGAGGTTCAGCGCTGAATCAGCCGCTGGCTTAGCTCCAAGAGCCGATTTTTTCTGCGCTTTGTAAGGCAAGGACAACCATGAGCGATCGCATTGACCCACGTCGCCAGACCCGAGAGATTCGCGAGGCACTCGGACGCTTTGAGCCCGAGCAGCTGCTGGAGATTCTGACCCACGTCTTCCGTCAGTACGTCATCGATGGCGGAGCGCCACCCGCGATTCAGCTTCAGGACGAGCTGTCGGGACTTGGCTTTGCGCAGGTGATTGAGCGGCTTCAGCTACGGCTCGATCTGCCCGAGCTTCGCCTGTTCGAGATCCAAGGTGGCCGCGTGATGGTTCGCGTCGACGGAAGACTGCATCCGCTGGAGACGGCAGAGAGTCGCCCCGAGCCACTGCCTGTTCAGCGCGTTGTCAGCGTCCAGCCGATGCCCGCTCCGGCTCCAGCCCCCGTCGCAGCGCCGCCTGCTCCCGCTGCTGCACCAGAGCCTCGTGACAGCGCAGCGCCCGGTGCCTATGCCGTCGGTCACGCAACCGGAACCCGCGCCCCGACCACACCGACGCGACCGGCGACGCCAGCTGTAGCACCAGCGACGGCCCAAGCACCGGCACAAGCACCAGCGCGACCCGCAGCGGCTCGTCCGACGGCAGCACCGGCTGCTCAGCCTGCACCTTCAGCGGCTCCACCCGCACCGGCCAAAGCCCAGGTTGAAAAGCCCGAGAGCCCCGGTGGACGCTTTGGCCTCCTGGAGATCGACTGATGAGCGCGATCATGGCTCGTCGTTACTACACTCGCGGGCTCAGCGAGCTAAAGAGCAATGAGCTTGACGATGCGTGTCAGGACTTGCAGGCCGCCGTGCAGCTTATCCCGTCGTATTACGAAGCGCGAATGGCCTATGCGACGGCGCTGCTCAAGCTCAAAGACCCGCCGCGAGCGATTGCGACGCTGCGCGCTGGACTGCACTACACGACGAGCGGTCCTGGTCGTGCGCTGCTGTGTCGAGCGCTCGGCGACGCGCTGGTTCAAGGTGGCGACTTTTTGGCCGCTGAACAAGCCTTTGCCGAGTCACAAGCAACCAGCCCGCAAGACAGCGCCGATCTGCACGATCGCTTGGCTCGGCTTCGCGCCCGCACCGGACGCTTTGACGAAGCCTTTACCGAGCTGCTCGCCGCCGCCCGTCTGTCCAAGTCCAGCTAACGCCGCATCAGCCGATGATCACGGGCGCACACGTCGAGACACCCGCACCGACGATGCGATAGCTCGCGCTGGTCTTGATCTCGACGGCCTTTCCGGTTGCGGGATCGAACTCATACACCATCGATCGCGTCGACACTCCGACGTTGGCCGTGATGAACATGTAGAAGCGTCCGCCCCAGTGCGCAAACGCCCAAGCCGACGGACTGCTGCCCATTGAAGACAGGGTCCAGCGACGAAGAACACCAGCCGATGCCTTGTCGATCTGACCGATGAACGGGCTGCCGCCGGGATAGTAACCGTACAGCTCGCCCTTGCCGGTGCCGCTCAGCTCGGGGCTGCTCTGACCCGACAGGCTCAATCCCGCGATCTTCGACAGCTTCAGCGTCGAGGCATCAATCGACGCGAGGTTTGCGACATTTTGGTTCGAATACGATCCGCCCGCGACGAACAGCGTCTCTTTTTCGCTGCCTTCTGCGTCGGACACAAAGCCCATGCCGAAGGTCTCGAAGCTGCTCTGGTTTTTCGCAAAGCCGCTCGACTTGCACGATGCGTCGGTGGTGCTGACCCAAAAGATCTCGCCGCTGGAATAAAGAACCCACGCGCGCGCCTGGCGATCGACGGCCATCGAAAACGGTGTCGCTTTGCCGCCGCCAAATGAGCTTCCCGCCGGGCAGGACAGCGTGCCGATCAGCTTGAACTCATACTTTCCGTCGCGCGGATTGAAGCTGAGCAAGCGATTGTCCGAATCGACGACGTAGATCAGCTCGGAACCAGGACTACACACCGTCGAGCAGCGACCGCCCGAGCAGGCTTTGGGCTGACACGTTTCCTGTTCCGTGCCGATCGATCCGTCCGCGTTGCAGATGTGAACTTTGTCACCGACGCAGGTTGTCGGCAAAACCGGCGAGCAGTCGAGGCAGCCGCGCTTCGGATCGCAGATCTGACCTGTGCCGCAGACCTTGCTCGTCTTGTACGTTCCGCTGTCGCACGACTGAAGCGCACCGCCGTAGCAGCGCGTCTCACCACGAACACAGCGATCGCTTTCGTTTCCGCCCGGCGTGCCGGTGACGATGTCGTCTCCCGCATCGCGAGGATCGACCGCGCAGCCTGACAGCGCGACGGAAAGACCCAGAATCAGACCCAGTTGACCAAACCAGCTCGACGACGAGTGCCGCATCGGTGCCTCCGTGGAGAAAGCCTGAAACCGAAAAGTCGGCGCATCGTACCGAGCGAGTCTGACCGCGACAAGCGCCGATGCAGACCCCGCGAAAAAACCAGCGCGCAGCGACGAAGCGAACGCGCACAGCCGATTGATTATGAAGCAGGCAGCGTCAGACGGCCTTCGGGCCCCAGATCGTTGGCAATGTGAATCAGCACGACCGTGATGTTGTCGTCGCCACCGCGCGCATTGGCCAGATCGACCAGCACCTGCGGCACATCGCGATACAGCTGCCGACTGAGCACTTCGATGAGATCGGGCTCTTCGACGAAGTTCGACAGACCATCGCTGCACAGAAGCAGACAGTCTCCGACGCGAACCGGCGTCACGCTGCCGTCGACCTGGACATCGCGTTCAAAGCCCACCGATCGCGTGATGATGTGACGGAACCTCGACTCGCGCGCTTCTTGTTCGGTCAAAAAGCCCGCGCGAACCTGCTCGGCCACCCACGAGTGATCGAACGTAAGCTGCTGAATCTTGCCGTCGCGGTACAGATACGCTCGCGAGTCACCGACGTGAGCAATGTACGCGCGCCGACCTTGAATCCACAGCGCCGTCAGCGTCGTGCCCATGCCTTCCAGATCAGGATCGGCTTGTGCAGCGTCGAAGATGTCCGCGCCGACCACCATCATCGCCCGAGTGAGCGACGTCAGGTTTTCGTTCTTGGTGGCCGATCGCACCGGCTGCTTGACCTGCGCCCGCAGCTTTTCGATCGCCAGCCGACTGGCCATCTCACCCGCTTGGTGCCCGCCCATCCCATCCGCGACCGCGAACAGACCCAAGTTTTCCGCGACAAGAAAGTTGTCCTCATTGTGAGCCCGTTTTCGACCCACATCGGACAGTGCATAGGGAATCAGTCGCATGACATTGACCCATACCACGAGGTCCCGTTCCCGGCGACCTTCGACTAACGCTCGAGCCCAACCACTTTCCAGCCTTTGTCGGTCGGCTCCAGCAGCAGGATCAGATCTTCTCCGCCCTGCTCGATCCATGCAAATGCAACCTCGTCGCCCTCCGCACCACGCGGCGCACGACCCAGTCGCGCTTGAATCTCTTTTGGCGTGTAAAAGTGCAGCCGATCGTGCCGAGGCACACCTTCGGCCATCATCTCCTCAAAAAACGTACGCAGCGTCACCGCATCGCTCGCCACCGTCTTGCCACCTGAGGTAAACGGCAGCGCACTTCCCGCCGACATCCGCTTGGTCTCTCTGTGCTCAAACGCGTCCAGCCAGCGCTCAGCAGCCGTTTTCGCTTCGTCCGGCACTTTGGCCAAGGCACTGGCACGAACCGGCGCCACTGGCGGCGCAGCATCCACCGCGCCCCCGCGTGAGCCACTGCTTCGAGGCAGACCCAGCGAGGCCCGGCTCGGCTCCACCGGCGAAGGCGATGAAACCTCCGGCTCGGGACGAGCCTTGCCAGCTGCGGCAACCAGCGGCTTACTTGGCGTCGGCACCGGCAGCGAGCTGCCCGGCTTCGGCGGCGTCGTCAGGATGTGCGCGTTCACAAAGTCCGTCGCACACTGCCGCTCATCACGGTGAAAGTGCCAGGTGATGTAGACGTTGCCGTCTCGGCTCTTGATCGCACCAGGCGGCTCACCAAACGGCGCCGAGCTACCGACCGCATCGATCGCCGCCGCATCAAACGCCAGCACCCCCGATGTCTTCGCGATCACCACCTGGTTTAGCGTGCCATCGGGCTTGATCGAGATCTCCAGCGCCGTCACCAAGCTTCGATCGTACGCATCTTTTCCCGGTCGCCGATCGAGATCCGCCAAAAAACCATCGCCCCAAAAGCGGTGAATCTGACGGTGAACCTGCGCAATGTAGGCCGCAAACGGATGCGCGCGCGTGCCTAGCTCACTTTGGTTTCCGACGCGCACATTGGGCGTAAAGTTTTCGAGCGACGCCCGAAACAGCGCCTGCTTCGCCATGATTCGATCCCAGCGACCCATGCCCTGCGAGCGCTCCGCCCGCGCCGCCGTTCGTCGCTCGGACTCCGCCACGTCGTAGCCGACAATCCGATCGTAGTCTTGATAGCGCAGTCGCGACGGACTCAGCCCCGGCGCACCGGCCACACCTTCCGCGCGATCGGACTTGCCTTGCGCTTCGCGTGACTCGGTTCCGCCGCCCGGCTTCAGCTGCATCTGTCCGTCGCCCAGCATCGTCTCGCCACCCGGAGACTTGTCCGGCCCCACGCTCTGCGCCTCGGGCGTGCGCTGCTTGCTCGCGGGCTGCGCGTTCATCGCCACCGCTTGGTTCGGCATCCGCGCCACCGGCGTCGCTGCTGGCGCAAGCTGCGGCAAGTGCTTCGGATCGCCAGGCCGATCTTGTAGCTCCGCCGACTTCTGCTGCGCTTCCCCGATCTGCGGAGACTGATTTTCCGACGGTGCGCTCGCCTGCGTTTCCCCTGGAATGTTCTGAATCAGGTTGCGCGAGTTCGCCTGCGTATCGACGGCAGCCGCGTGGTTCTTCTGCGCCAAATAGCGCGCGTCTTTGTTGTCTTGCTCGTCGGGAAACTGATCCTGATCGACCATCTTGAGGTGCGGCATCACCGTCACCTCCAGCGGCTTTACTTCCGGCGGCTTCTGCTCTGGAACCTTCGGCTTTTCCCGTCGCTCCGCCAGCGCTTCTTCGACCGGATCTTTTTCCTTCTTCGGAGGCTCTGGCGACTTTTTGTCTGGCTGCGGCTTCTCCGTCGTCGGATCGCCCGCCAACGCACTGTCATCCAGCGACGGAAGATCACTCAGACTGTCCGGCTCCAGATACGTCAGCTCTAGCTGCGGCTCGACCTTTTCCGTCAGTCGCGACAGCAGCGAGGGCAACAGCAACGCATGTCCCACCGTCGACAAGAGCAGCGCCGATATCCACCTTCGGCGACGCTTTACCGTCACCGAGGCATGACTCGGACTCGCTTGCTCTGCCATTCTCTTACCCTACCAAGCCGAGCCGCAACTCGGCAAACCGTCTGCATGCCCGCAGCGTCGATTCTTGCAATTCGAACGCGCAGCTTGTGGCGGCGTGCAGTCCGTGGTGCGTCCATGTGGTTTGCGTCGCAGCGGAAGGAAGAACTGTCGGGAAGGTGCGTACGAACAGTCGAAGGCGAGGCGACAGCTCGCCCCACCGCGATTACATGCCCGCGTCGCGCTGAAGCTTGTATTTGCCTTTAAAGCCGCCCATGCCGGAACCTTCGCCCATTCCCGAGCTGCTATGCGAATAGGCAAATTCACAGCCTACGACATAGTATTTTCCGTTGAAGCGACTTTCTTTACCACCCAGCTTCAGCTCAATGACCTTACCAGGCTTGATCTGTGCATTGCCCAGACCCGTTGCTTCCGCATTGATGAAGTTCATCTGTCGCTCTTCCAAAATGGACTTCGCGAGCAGATCGCCTTCTTCTTTGGAACGGAACGGAATGTCGAAGACATGCAGCTCTGGATTATCGCCAAATGCGCTGCTGCCGCCTTCCCCACCGAGCGGCGAGCCTCCACCTTCGGCTTTGCATTCCATCATCTGCGCTTTGCGCGTCGACTGAAACGGATCCCAGCCGTGACAGATGACCTTCTTGACCTGTCCCGCCGTCGACATCTTCGGCTTGAAGTTTTCCAGCGCGCCGCTGCCCTCGGTGTTGTAATCGAGCGTAGCGACCGGACCTTGGTCCTTTTCGCGCTTGGTATAGAAGATCTTCTTGTCTTCGCAGAAAATCACACGACCCGTTCGGGCTGCGCGCATACGCAGAAACTCCAAATCGGTCATGTTGTTTTGATGCAAGTGCTCATGTCGCAGCGTCGGTGGCTCGCGTCCAAAGTCTACCGACAAACCGGCTTCGCTGATCACTTTTTGAATGATCTGCTGATCGGTTTGATTGGTAAACGTGCGCGTCTTGCGGCCACGCGACAGCTTGTGCATTGCATTCATGCCTTGCAGATCTGTTCCTACCGGCGAGTGCGCATCGTAGGTTGGATCGTCGCCATGCACATAGCCCTTGAAAAGCTCTTGCTCGCTTTCGCCTTCGACCTTGATCTTTACGATCAAGTCCGTTCCAGGCTTCAGCGAAGCAGAAAACTTATCGCCGCCGCTTTCACTGTCAGCAAGGTTCGACAGTGAGATTTGCACATAGTCGGGTTGATCGAGGTCTTTTTTGACCACCAAGCTAGAAATATTGCTTAGCTCGATCTCTTTTCCACCGACGATTACTTTCGGTAGACTGACCTTTGGGCTTTGTGAGTCCGCCATGACTAGCCTCTCTGACTGACTTACTTCTTGCCGGTCTCTGCTGACTTGGCCTTCTTCATCTTCACAGTGGCCTCACAGCGAACCGGAGTGCCGTCCCGCAGAAACATCGTGAACTTCTGCTGAACGGATTCAACAACGCCCTGGAATACGAACTTACCCCAAACAAACTTACACAGCGGAGGGCGTGGCTTTTCTTTGCTGATAATCAGCGCAAGCTTTTCCACCTGTGACGTGTATTGCATCACCGAGGACTTTTCCTCATAGGTGTCAAAGTGCAGCGTTACCGTCAAATTCGCAGGGGTCGGCTTGGTGAACTCCTCGGGGGGCTCATCATTCATGGCGCCCTCTTTTTGGGTCCACTGAACCTGCTTTTCGACCGTAAACTCTTTGGGGTTAAAGAGCACTGTCAACTTGCTGCCACGGTCGCAGTCGTGGAGCTCTGCTTTCTCTAGTTCAGCCATGTGATCCGAACCTTTCCTTTGCAATCCGCTTGGACTTTTCCAGGCTATCAAGCGCCAGCTCTGCTACCTTCTTGAGCTTTGTCTCGAAGCCTTTCCGGTCCTCCATGAACTTCTTGTTTGCAGAATTATCGATTGCCTTTTTCAGCGGATGCGTATCAGGCGTGTGCTCTGCGTGTGCCGCTGCCGCTGCCATTTGCTTTTTGCTATCTGCAAATGCAATCAAGGTCAAATCGCCCAGCGAAATGCGATTGTCCGATGCGATTGCCTGCGAGGCCGCTTGGGCGCGAACCGCATCCAGAAGCCGCGTCGAAGCATCCATCGCCGCTCGCTGAGCCAGCGACGATGAGCCATTGCGCGACCCACCCGCTGATTCATCGCCCGACTGACCCGCCAGCACCGGCATATCCGGTCGCGAGCGTCCGGCGCTCTGGTGTTCCAAATAGGAGTGAAGATCCGCCTCGACGGCGCTCACCACCGGCTTCAGATCCGCTTTGGGCAGCGTGCTCCACAGCGGTGCCGTCGATTCGCGCTGCTCTTGCAGCTGCATCGCCATCCGCGACACCGGCGGTGTCCAGGCGACTTGAAGCTGCGGCAGCGACGAATCAAAGCCGCGCGACGGGGCCGCGCTCTTTTCGTCCGCGACCACACGCTCGGCCTGAGACGCAACGGGCATCGACGGTGATTCACCCTTCGCAGGCCGGTTTGCAGACGAAGCCGAGCCGCCTTGCAGACGACCCATCACCGACCCGAGCATCCGCAGCGAGGCCGAGGTGCCCAGCGGCGTAAAGTCCGGTGCCGACGAATTTCGCTCTGATTCCGACATGGTTAGCCTTCGTAGGTCAGCTCTTCGTGAGCGATTTCAATCGTCTCAACGGAGATCTCGTTCTTCGTGGCGTCAAACTCTGGGCCTTCCCACTTACAAATCCAGGCTTTGCGAAAGCGCCACTTGTGAAGACGCTTTCCGCCTGGACCATAATGAACAATCAGGCCGTCGATGCGCTGCATCTTCTTGCCTGGTTCATCATTGACATAGTTTTGCCGCAGAGACCAAAGCTCGGGACCAACAAATCCTTGCTTCAGGACAATGTTGGAATATTTATTTACACCCATGAGCTTCAGCTCAGTCGTATTGACTCCGCCTTCTTGAATCGTCACGACTTCGGATTCAGACTTCAGCCCAGAACACGAGCGGAAGAAGCCTTGTTGAATCCCTTTGATCTCAACGGCGAAGTAGTAAACAGGCAATGCCTCGCGGCGTGACATGTCTTAGATACCTCTCTGCTCAGCGCGGTTCAACGCGTTCGCCCATTTGTTGATCAATCGTAAAGTAGATAAATTCAGCCGGAATTGCCGGTGCGACCCGAATTTCGGCAACGAGACGACCGCTCTCGACAATTTCTCGCGGATTCGTCTCTTCGTTACACTTCACGATAAATGCCTCTTCGGTCGAGTTTCCAGCGAAATATCCCTTAATGTAGAGATCGCTCAAGAACGACGATACCTCGCGTTCAATGAGCGACCAGGTCTCTACAGTATTGGGCTCAAATGATATCCACTGTGTTCCTTTTTCAATGGCTCGGCGCAGCATAATAAACAAGCGCCGCACATTCAGATAACGCCATTCTTCTGCATCGGAACAGCTCCGAGCGCCCCAGATGCGAATGCCCCGTCCCGTCATCGAACGAATCGTATTAATCCCCTCGGAGTTGAGCTGTCCAAGGTGATCATCGGACAGCGGGAGCGTAAGTTGCGTGAGGCCCAGGATCTGCTCGTTGGCGGGCGCTTTGTGAACGCCGCTCTGCTGCTCGGTGCGGGCGTACACTCCAGCGACAAATCCCGACGGTGGCACCTTGTGCTGCGTGCCGTTTTGACCGGCGACGACGACCCACGGAAAGTAAATCGCCGCAAAGCTGGTCGTCAGACGCTGACGCATCCGTCGCACTTCTTCGATGTCGCGGGTATCCGGCGCGTCGAGAATGGCAAAGCGGTCCTGCGAGCGCTCACAGATGCCGATCATCGCGTCATGGATGTGCTGAACGTAGCTGCGTGCCTCGGGAACCGACATGCTCTTGTAGGCCAGCATCGCGTCGGGAACGCAGATCACGCCGACGTCTTCAACGTGCTCCAGCGTCATCAGGCCACGCCTGTCGTCGAGCCCGCTATCGTAGCCAATGAAGTCTTCGGCGGTGATGCCTTCGGTTCCGTCGCGTCCGCCGGTCAGCTTATCGAGCGGGGACTCCAGCGGCAGGTTGTTCGGCCACGGCGAGCTGGAGCTAAGGTCTTCGAGCCGAATCAGATACGACTCTTCGTTGATGATGCGCGGTGCGTAGCGACGGGACAGCGGATGAAGCTGAAGCCCTTTGAAGACCTCTCGACGGTCACGCAGCGAAGCGTAGACCTCGAACTCGATCACCTCGACGTAGGTTGGTGCCGCCGCTGCATAGCGACGAACCACCGGCGTCTCGGAGCCCCACGACAGCACCTTGTTCTTTTCGTCAATGTCGGTGACGACGATGTAGTCGCTGTTGTCGCGGTCAAAGATCCGCAGCAGCGACCCTTTTTCGATCCCGCGCGTCGAGGTCACTCGCGCTTGACCGGCACCGACGGGAAGATCGAGCGTCAGCAGCGTCTTGGCCCCGGTACTGCGCGTCGTCTTCACCCACACGCTGTTGCCCCAGCGGCCTTCGTTGAGCGCCAGCACCCGCAGCGTCGGCTTGTCCCATGCGTCTTTGAGCACACGGTCGGCTTGCAGCGCGTGATACGGCTCCAGACGCTGACCTGCGCGCGGACGACGAGCCACGCGCACCACGAAACAGGATCGACCGCCGTTTAGGAAGAAGCCCTCGACGGCACGAGCCAAATAGCCTTCGCTGCTCGCGCCGTAGACTTCGACAAACTCTGCCCACGACTGAAGCTGAACCGGCACATCGAGCGGGCCACGGTTGGCGATACCGACGAAGCCAACGACGTGCGTGTCCGCGATGGTCAGCGAGGTAAAGCGCGCGCCTGCACCGAGTGGATATACGCCAGGTGGTCTGATCTCTCGGGGTGCCATGCAAGTTCCTTTGACGAGCTGAGTGGGAGCGACCATCCCAGCGCTTCGGGACGGACGCACCAAAGTCCATCGTCATCACGCCTTGTGCAGACGGGCTCACCGTCGCACAACAGCGGATTTTAGAGACGAGTGCGCGACTATTTTACCCGACAACGTAGGCGCATTTCCTCAAAAAAATGCGTTTCTCTACGTACAAAGTGGAGACAGGGAAAACGAGGCAGTCGCTGCGTACGGGGAAAAAAGAAAAGTCCGTCTGGTCTGCGTGGTGCACGGACCGGACGGACTGAATGGGACGGACAGAGCGGGCTTAGCCGCGCTTTCTGGCGTCGTTGATCTCGCGGTTGATGCGAGCGATCTCACGCAGCCAGATGTGCCGCTCGTCGTGCTCCATGTTGAGCACGTCTTCCAGCGGCCAGTGGAAGTGATAGGCGATGTAGGCTACCTCCCGGTACAACTGCTCCAGGGGGTAGCTCGTTATCCCCCCTGGCCGACAACGCGGCCATCCCCTCCCCCGAGCAAGTCGATGTCAAACTCGTGCTGGCACGATGGACACTTCGCATGAACGCGGGGAGCGCCTTCTTCGTTGATGCGTCGATAGAACTCTTGCAGATACGCCAGGTCGGTCGAAAACAGGTTTTCGATCACCTCGGTATCCACCACAGCCAAGTCACCCAGCTTGCTGATCACGCGGCTGAGCAGCACGATGACCAGGTATGCGCGGTTTGACTGAACGCGATAGTCCTGAAGCGGAACGATCTCGTCCTTGGCCGTGGCCAGCCGCATCACACCATTGCGATGCAGCTTGCCTTCGCTGTCGATATAGCCCTTGGGGAGCGTGAACGGAAACTCAGTCTTGAATGCCATGCTTTCACTCTCTGCGGTTATCCGTATACTGCCTGGTTGTTGTACGTGAACTTCATTTTCTCACAGTACATCTCAATCTTAACGCTTCGAATTTTTTCCGAGCCGGACTCGGCTTTATCGGGCGTGAATTTGATGATACCCAGGTTTTCCAGCCCGAGCGTAAAGAGCGTTTGCTTCAAATCAGCGCTGAGATATTCAATCCCACCTTGCTTCTCGCTCGCTGAATAGCTCTTTCCCTCGATGACGAACTCCTTGTGCCACTTGTACCACTTCTCAGCGTCGGACTCTGGAACGGTCAAGATGACATTCGGGAAGTCAATCTGGGCTGGCTCTTTGTCAAAGATCAGCTTTTCGCCAATCGTATTTTCCACCACGTTCTGCTTAATCGTAATGGCTTCTACTTTGGAGATGTTGCGACAAGCATCATCCAGGCCATCGATTCTCACACGGAAATTCGAAGGAGTCCACAGCTTTTGTTTGGGCGGACTGAGAGGTACGGGCTGAACCGACCTTGTCCCACCGCTGTACTCCAATGTGCACATTTCTGGTGCAAACTTGATCGTCATCTTCGCAGTCTCTTTGCTGGTCGCATCGAGTGCCGGAAGTCCGATCTCCGTAATCAGCGCACGCTGAAACGTCTGTCGAACAATTTCTTTGAAATCATAGTTGGTATGCACAATCGCGCCGTCTTTGCGCGAATGCTGATATTGCATACTGTCTTTGATCCAATCGTAGAACTTCGATGTCATGCCAGTTCCACAGGTGACTGTCATGTCATCGACTTTGACATTGCCAGCATGTTTGCGAACTGGATAACCGCCTGCCATCCGCTCGTTGACGGACTCCGTTTGGACGTGTCCCCCGTCGGCAGAAAACAACCAGCCAGAGGGCTGTTCCAGCTCCAGATAAAAGCGACTGTTTACATAACTACGAGCATGGGCGGCCACTTGAATCCCTCGCTGTTCAGATAGATAAATTCACTACCCCTGAAGCAAGACAGGCGACTGAGTTCCCCCAGCCGCCTGTCTCTCTTCTTCCATTCTCTGCCACATTCGCATTGTGTCTATCACGCTACGAATGTGACAAACCGACTACTTGAAGGTCGCGCTGGAGTTGTAGCTGAACTTGATGTCTTCGCAGTACATCTCGACCTTGACGCGGCGGATGGCCTCGCCAGCGGCCTCGACCTTGTCCGGGGCCACCTTGAACACGCCGAGCTGAGCAAAGTTCAGCGTGAACAGAACGGTGGTCAGGTCCGGGGTCAGGTACTCGAGAATGCCCTGCTTTTCCTGATCCTGGCCGTTGCGTCCGTAGATCACGAAGTCCTCGTGCCACTTGTAGAACTGGTCGGCGTGCGACTCAGCCAGGGTGATGACGAGGTTCGGAATCTCAACGCTCGACGGCTCCTGCTCGTAGTCGCGGATCTCGCCGACGGCGTTTTCCACAACCTTCTGCTTGATGACCAGGGCTTCGATCTTGTTCACCTTCGACAGAGCCTGATCGAACGCCGCGTCCGTGAAGCGGAGACGGAAGTTCGAGGGCAGCCACTTCTTCTGGACCGCCGCGTCCATCTTCGGGTTGCCGACCTTGCCCGAGCCCTTGATGATCTTGCGGGTGATCTCCGGCTTGAACTTGATGGTCATGAGCGCCGAGTCTTTCGACGAAGCGTCAAGCGCCGGCATGCCAAACTCGGTGATCAGACCATTGCGGAACTCGAGGCTGCTCAGCAGATTGTAGTCGTAGTCATAGTGATTGATGGAGCCAGTGCGACGGCCCGCATCATTGTTCGTGTGATTGAATGCAGTGTTGATCCAATCATAGAAGTCCGTCGTCATACCCGTGCCGCACTGGAACGAGACGTCCTCGTACTTCACGGTGGCAAGGTGCTTGCGGGCGATGTGATCGGCGCCCATCTTCTCGACCACGACGTCGGCGGTGGCGTTACCACCTTCGACGCTCTTGATCCAGCCCGCGTCCGTGTGACCGTCGAAGGTGAGATTGTATTTACCGCCCGTATAGGCACGGGCGTTCTTCGTGATCGCCATTGTTCGTCCTCCCAATTTGACGACGGGGTGCCCTAGCCCACCCGGGCCAGGGCGGCTCCCCGCCCTTTACAGAAACTACTCTTGGACGCCGCCGCCAGCGGGCATCTGGCCGATCCGGAAGATCACGAACTCGGCCGGCTTCACCGGAGCGAGGCCCACTTCGACGATGAGCTGACCCACGTCGATGACCTCCGGCGGGT
>CALMML010000215.1 GCA_937868485.1 uncultured Myxococcales bacterium
CAGTTGCACCACCACCCGTGGTCCAGCAGCCTGCTCCCGCTGCGCCCTCGGCTCCGGCTGCGCCCTCGGCTCCGACTCCGCCCTCGGCTCCGGCGGCTCCCGCTGCGCCCTCGGCTCCGGCTGCTCCCTCGGCTCCGGCGGCTCCCGCAGTTCCCGCTGCTCCCTCGGCTCCGGCTGCTCCCTCGGCTCCGGCGGCTCCCTCGGCTCCGGCTGTTCCCTCGGCTCCGAGCGCACCGTCGGTGGTTGTCCCACCTCCGCCCGCCTAAGCAGCCCTGACTCAGAAGCCGTTCAGGGCTTCACCGAGCTGCGCTGCCAGCTCGGCTCTCTTTTCCATGCCCTCGTCTGGTTTGTTATCGGCAAGCTGCTGTGCTTGCGCCTGCCACAGCTTGCACTGCTGGTCCATCAGCTCCACCAGGTGATTCACACGCTGCTGTCCCTTGCTGCCCTTGAAGGCGGTTTCGAAGCCAATGAATAGCTCCAGGGCCAAATGATCCTCTCGGAAGGCCGGCTGCAGCCGCTCGACCATGGACTCCCAGGCAGATTGATATTCCGTGACCAGAGCGCAGAGCTGCTGGGCATCCTGCAAGCGCAACCGGCTCCACGACTCGGAAGGAGGCGCACCATCAAGCGATTCCCACTGACGGCGCTGATCTACGTACGCTTCGATGATCCTGCGCAGGCGCTGCGGCCAGGTCACGCAATACTCCACCAGGGCGGCGTGTACCTGGCCCACCGGCACCGGAGGAAACTTCAGCGCCTGCCCCGCTTCATCGATAGGAGGCTGCCCGTCTAGGATTTGCTTGAAGGCCTGCTCGAAGAGCACCGACGACTGCTTCGTGAGCTCGCTCCGCCGCTGTGCCGATTGCCAAGACAGCCCGACCCCGATGACGGCAAGCAGACAGAGGACCGACAACAGGAGCCCGTTGCGGAGCGGCCTCTCGCTCTGATTTCGGCGCTGGCTGGTGATGGCCAGGAGCGTGGGCGCAAGCACCAGGTCCAGGGCCTTTGCCACGGCAAACAGGACGAGACCACGGGGCTGGCCGGTCATCAGGCCAGCCAGGAGTCCCCCTGCGCCAATGCTAAGGAGCAGGTAGCCGAGGCGAGGCCAGCGCGCGTACAGGCAGCCGACAGGAACGATGCCGACGATGCCCAGGGGCACCACCATCCACAGCCGAGGGCTCCGCTCAGCAGGCAGCTCGTCGCTCGGATCCTGGCTCTCGGCTATTTGGGGCTCCTCATCCAGCGGTGTGGTTGCTTCATCTGTCGGCTTCGTATCGGAGGGGCCAGGCGTGCTGTCGATACTCCGTATCAGGGACCGCGCCTCGTCGAGCTGAACTTCGGGGACACGGACTTCGTAGGTCTGCGGTGTGGCAGTGCCCAGATAGGAATCGGTCCCGAAGCTCCGGACATCTACCGGGATCTCATGTTCTGTGAGCAGCTCGACCAGAGCCTGCGCTGCGCCATCATCCGACACGGTAGCAACCGCAACCATCCCCATCGGTCCATTGTAGGCAGAGCCACCGGCGCGATGTGTGCAAAACCGCAAGGCGCTGGAAAGACAGAGATTCCTGATGGCAGACCCGTTCAGGGAAATGACCAGGAGCGATCCTGGGCTCGCACCGCAGTTCCTTTGCCCACTGCGCAGCAAGCTTCCTGTCCCTCTACACCTTCCTGCGCTCACGCTTCCTATCCTTCCGCGTCCGCTCAGGCAGAACACCCGCCCGCTTGAGGCTGCGAAGAATCATGGTGCGGTCCCAGCGGCTCCCTCGGCTCCGAGCGCACCGTCGGTGGTTGTCCCACCTCCGCCCGCCTAAGACGTTCCGTTACGGCACATTGAACGCCGCTTCCCTTAGGCGATATGATGTCGCAGGGTGGTGGCTACGCGCTTGCAAACACGTCCCTCTCGGAATCAGCTGGGGCCACAGTCCCTCGTCTGTGCGGTCTGCAAGCGTCCCAGCCAGACAGAGGGCGAGCTGTTCTGTCCGCACGACGGCGCGATTCTGATCGACCCAAGTGAGCTACCCAACGCGCAGATCGATCCGCTGATTGGTCGTCGGATTGAGAGCTTCGCGATCGTCGCACGCCTGGGTGAAGGCGGAATGGGAACCGTCTATCGCGCACTCCAGATCGGAATGGATCGAGAGGTCGCGCTCAAGATCCTCCGCTCAGATCTCGCCCACGACGGCAAGGTGGTTGCACGATTCCATCAAGAAGCACGCGCGGCAGCCCGCCTGTCTCATCGCAACCTCGCCACCGTCTACACCAGCGGCAGCACCAGCGACGGAATCTACTTCATCGCGATGGAACACCTGGACGGTCCGTCGCTCGAGCAAGTGATTGCCTCTGCCTGGCAAGAACGAGACGGCGTGCGCACCTACACGCTCGATCGACCGCGCGTGGTGCGGCTGTGGTGTCAGATCGTGGCCGCGCTCGCCCACGCACATCGTCTGGGAATCGTTCACCGGGATCTGAGACAGCGCAGAAAGTCCCGAAGATCACTGCGATCTCTGCATCCCGAGAAACGAGCGCGGAATGACGAGCGTTCCCTCTTCCGCTGTCTGCACGCAGCTTCGCCTACAAGGACTCGATGTACGCGCGCACCGGATCGCGATCACGCAAGACATCACTGCGCAGCAGCGGAACTTCTACATCAGGAACGACCGCGCGATCATTGGGCAGCTTGGGATTGGGACGGATGTTTCGGCTCGACGCAGAGTGAAACAGAAAGTGCGTTCCTGACAGATCAAAGGAAAGCTGCTGTCCGTAGAAGTTCGCCTCGTTTCCGATCGACTCTCCCACTTGCTGTCCCAGCTGATTGTCTTTCACGAGCAGCGTAAACAGATTCGCACTGCTCCAGGTCTGCGGTCCGGTCAGGACATAGAGCTTTCCTGAATACAGAAGACTCGGATCCACCGTCGGAAGCGAAGACGAAAGGAGCGCCGCAATGGCGGGAGCCGGAATGGTATAGGAAGGCAGCTTGGCATCGACTCCGAACGCAGCAAGCGCTTGTACGTAGGCATCAGATGCAAACGCCGGATTCTGTTTCAGCAAGTCCGCAGAGCTGCGAAGCTCGACGGAAAATGCCGAATACATCTTCGGAATGTAGCGCAGAAAGGACAGCGCAACCGTTGCGTCTCCACCGCGATTCTGTCGCAGATCGATCGCGATCTTCTGAATCCGATTGCGCGCAACCTCTGTCATAAACTGCTGAAGCGTCTGTTCAAACAGATCGTTGTGCGTACAGGCATCCAGCGACAGCACACCCAGCGAGTGCGCCAGATCGATCTCATAGCGAACAAACGGAACCGGACTCTCTACCACTTGCGGAGCCGGACGAAGCGACAGGCGCAGATCCAGCTGCACTCCGTTTCGCTCGACCGAGACGCTCACCACGCCGTGACCCAGGACTCCCAAGTAGCGAAGGTAGTCACTGCGCACCAGAAGCTCTGCCGCACGCGCGCGCACAAAGTCATCATTTTCCGACGGAATCACTCGCCGTAGATCTGCCAGCAGGACCGAAGGAACGCGCTGTCCGATGCTTACAATCAGGTCTCCTTTGCGCAGCGGACCCAGATCCTTTTTGACGACCAGACCCTCTTTTAGCCACACAAGCGGAAGATCGACAATGCCAAAGTCTGTCTGTCTGTCTGCTTGCACCGCCAAGGAAGTATGGGAATCGCCCAGCGTCGCCATCGCGGCACTCAGCACAAAGGAAAACTCATCCACACTCTTTGGCGACTGCACCTCTGCGCGCGCTTGCGCAAACGCCGCTTTGACGCCACTTGGCAGGCCGCTCAGCGCTTTGGGATGATCCTGGCTCAGCGTCTGCTCCACCCGATCCAGCGAGGTGTTCATCTCCGTCGTTGTCATCATCGGAACATCGGGTTCGTAGCTCTGCTCGCAGGCCGCCATCGCAAACAGACTCAGCGCAAGACTCATGGATTGTCGCATCGTGATTTCCTCCGGGCTCTCCAACACCGAGCCCGCACAAAACTGTCACTGGAACTGGAAAAATTTCCGCACCGACGCACGCCCATGCTGCTTCAGACAGACTCCGCACGAGGGAACGACCACCCCACACACTCCGACGAGGAGCGAGTCCACCGGGATCTGAGACAGCGCAGAAAGTCCCGAAGATCACTGCGATCTCTGCATC
>CALMML010000216.1 GCA_937868485.1 uncultured Myxococcales bacterium
CTCGGCAGCTTGACGTTGGCCACCGCATGAACCTTGAGCGGAATGCCGCCGCGCGAAAACGCGTTCGTCACCGACAGCTCAATCGCCATGTTCGTCAGCTGCATGCGATCGATCGTCTCGATGAGCGGAATCCGCATCGCACGACCACCGCGCACCACCCGATAACCCACCGAGCGTCCGTCCGCCAGCCGCCTGGTGCGACCCGAAAAGATCAGAACTTCCGACGGAGGACAGACTGAAATGTTGTTCACGACGGTAAACAGCAGGAACGCGCCTGCCGCCAGCACCATCGCCAAGATGATGGTGATTGCGAGTGGACTCATCGCTTGTCTCCTTCCACCGGCGTCAGCAGGTTCTTGATATCGACGCCCGTAAGGCCCTTCAGCGTCGACAGCACTTCCGTCACAATTGCCGGATAGGCTGCGGCCACCTGCGCCAGCGAGCCACCGTCTCCCGAGTCAACAATCTGGATCTCACGCACCGACAGATCCTTGACCTTATCGGCCACCTGCGCGACGAGCGCATCCAGCTGCGACAGCACAAACAGCTCGCGGGCGTTTGGACCCGCCGCCTGCAGCGCCTCGGTCAGCACACGCATCGCTTCGGCTGCGGCCAGACCTTGCTCTCGACGAGGAGCCGCCGCGCCTTCCGCCAGCAGCAGCTGCGCTTTCTGATCCGCTTCCGCCGGCAACACCACTTCCGCGTGCAGCTTCCGTTGGTTCAGATCTTTTCGCACCGTCTGAAGCTCTTGCTCTGCCTCGGCGCGTGCTTGCTCGGTGCTGGCCTGCGCTTCGCGCTCGACCGCTTGCGCCTGACCTTCCAGCTGACCGACGATCTGACGAAGCTGGTTGCGCTTCTGCGCCACGCCAATCTCTGCGTCTTTTTGCGCCACTTCCGCCAGCTGTCGCGCCGCCGCTTCCTGCTGCGAGATCTCTTGATTCGCCTGGTTTTCCGCGTTTTCCGCGTCGCGCACCGCCGCTGCAATCTGCGCGCGTCCCAGGTTCACCAAGTAGCCCGCTTCGTCCTCGACGCGCTGAATCTTCAGCGTGTCAAGCTGCAGGCCCATCTTGTTAAAGATCTGGTTGGAAACCTGCACAAGCTGGTTCGCAAACTCGATGCGGTCTTGGTTGACCTGCTCGGGCGTAAGCTGCGAGATCACGTCGCGCAGCGATCCTTCCAGCGTCTGCTTCGCCGTCTGCCAGATCGTCTCACGAGGCAAGTTCAAAAAGCGCTCCACCGCGTTGTAGACAAAGCGCGGATCGCTCGAGATCTTGACGTTGGCAATCGCGTGAATATCGAGCGGAATGCCACCGCTCGACAGCGCCTTGGGCATCGACAGCTCGATCGGAATCAGCCGCAGATCCATCCGATCCACCGTCTGCAAAAACGGAAGCCGAAAGTGCGTTCCCGACAGCACGACCGTAAACGTCGTCTGCTCGCCGCTGCTG
The DNA here is from genome assembly GCA_937868485.1 of uncultured Myxococcales bacterium. Lineage (GTDB taxonomy): Bacteria > Myxococcota_A > Polyangia > Palsa-1104 > JAEUJZ01 > JAEUKA01. Next base: position 1,449 of record CALMML010000216.1, read on the forward strand.
GTTCGGTGCGACATTCCCGACACCACCAGCAGCTCGTTTGGACGACAGATGTACAGAAACTGTCGCAGCATCCACACGAGCACCAGCAGACCGACGACAAACGCCGCTGCCAGCATCACCACGCCCGCCAGTCGCGCATCGTCGCTGACCAGCTCCGGTGGAGGCTCGTCGAGCCGCAAGCTCGCAAGCGCCAAGGGGAAAGACCTCATGTTCCACTTCCTCTTTCTTTCGTGGTGTGCGCCAAAACATGTGCGCCACGAGATGACTCAAGCTGCTGATGGCCGTCGCGAAGCACGCTGACATCGGCCTGTCCGTCGCGAACATCAACGATCGTCACCGCGCCACCTTCAATGAGCGCGCCCCCATCTGTGGCTTTGGCGATCAAGTCGATGGTCTGACCTCGAAACTCTAGCCGGATCTTCCCCAGACCGCCCGCAGGAGCCGGAATCAGCACCCTTGCCGACGAGCCCACCATCTGCTCTTCCGCCAGCGTTCCCGGCACCGTGGTGACGCTCATCTTTCGCATCACCGTACGCGCGACGAGCGCCGTCGAAAGTCCCACCCCGAGCGCCGACAGTCCCGCCAGCGGCTCTGGCACCTTCGCCACCGTTCGCAGCAAAAGCCCAGTCAGCCCGCCAAACGCCAGCAGATACGTCCACAGCTGAACGGACAACAGCCACAGCAGCGCCGTCGGAACGCCCGAGTCCATGCCATCGCTGTGATGATGACTGTCGCTCGGCCCCGCAGCCCCAGCATGTGCCACATGTCCATCGGCGGCCCCAGCATGTCCATCGCTGCCTATCGCTGCCACATCGACGTGCGCAGCGGTTGCGCCATGCGCTTCACCGTCCGCATGCGACTCACCATGACCGTCTCCGTCACTCTCATGCGAGCCGCCACCGAACAGCGAAACCAGCACGAGCAGACAGCCCGCCACGGTCGCAAACACATACAGGTACAACACGGAAAGAATTGTCCGCCCTCACAAGACCGGCTGTCAAACCTCAGACGACTTGCTGCGGACGATTGGCGATGGATGGAGCAGCCGCAGCGCATCTTGCTACGACAGCCTCACACACGGCCTTGCTCGCTACAGCGGACGCGCAAACGCTTGCAGCAGTGACGTCACCGCTCGAGTCGCATCCTCAATGGCCGCACGACGACTCACCGCGCCTTCGATCCAGCCATCCAGCGCCGCCCGTCCCGCCGCCACCACCACCCACATCAGGTTCACCGCGCGCCGTGGCGGAAGTCCCGTCAGCTCCGCGAGCTGCTTTTGCCACGGCTTGAGCAGCTGCGCCAAGATCGTCCGCCCCAGCCGTCCCAGCTCTGGATCCGTTCCCCGCGCGTCGAGCAGCAGCCAAGGCCCCACGCCGTGCGCCTCAATTGCGTCACAGCTGGCCTTCACAAACGCTTCGGTAATCTGCGGCAGCGACCCCGGCAGGCTCGACACCAGCGCTTGCGAAAACCGCGTCGACAGCTGACTGGAAAAGTCTTCCAGCAGCGCTTCCACCAGCGCACGTCTCGTCGGAAACAGCCGATACACCAGCGGCCTCGACACGCCCGCCCGCTCCGCCACCTCGGTGATCTGCACGTACTCAATGCCCTGCGCGGTCAGGATCTCTGCCGCCACGCGCAGCAGCTGACGCCGTCGCTCCTCTTTGGGAACGCGACCCGTACGCACCGAGTCCGCCTGTTCCGATTTGGCCGTTCGAGACGTCATCGCAGCCCCAGAAGAATTTCTCAGCGACATGTGTAGGACTGTAACGCAGTCGTAGCAATTGACAGTTTGAATCGAAATCCATTACACCGTGTAACGAATGCAAACGCATCAACTGGAGCCGCTGATGTCATCGACCGCGCCGAATGTTCCGACGCCTCGCAAGCACACGCCCGGCAGTCCGCTGTGGGCAACAGTTCTCGATCGCTCGCTGCCATTTGTGCTGGCCAGTGCCGGTCTGCTGGTTCCCGATCACGTTGGGACGTTTTACCTGGCGCTGCTGGTTGGCTTTGTCGGCATCGCGGGCGTCGTGCTGACGGGCGCGGCGCTCGTGACGTTTCTGTGTGAGCGTCAGACGCTGCGCATCCAAGGTCCGCGCCCAAAGCCTGCACCGATGCTGGCTGAGGCCAAAGACACCGCGCTGGCTGCGTTTGTTGCCGCGTGCTTTTTGGCCTGGCCGCTGTGGCGACTGTGGACCGGACGTCCGATTGGACTGACGTGGTCGCTGCAAGATGTCGGCGGTCTGCCGCTTATGCTGATACAAAACGTGCTGGGAGTCTTTGTGCTGGATGCGTGGCTTTATTGGAAACATCGAATCCTACACAGCAAGCTCTTGTTTCCGTTTCATCGCGCGCATCACGCCTATCGCGATCCCACCGCGCTGGCTGGATTTGCCGTAGGTCCAGTGGAATCAGTGATGACGTTTTGGCCGCTCGTGCTGGTTGCCATTCCTGAAGCCAAGCACTATGCACCGATGTATTTCACGCTGGTTGCTGGGTTTATCTCGCTCAACTATTATCTACACTGTGGCATTCGCATTGAGCCACTTGAGCGGCTGCTCTCCCCGCTACTGCTCAACTCATCGGCGTTTCACAACATTCATCACTCGCACGCCAACGTGCACTTTGGCGAAGCCATGACGCTGTGGGATCGGCTGTGTCGGACGCGGCTTTCTGACTCGCGACGCGCCCAGCGCACAACGTAGTCGCCCGACGCATGGCTCGCTTGTAGTACGCTGATTGGAATGCGAACTTGGGCTGGCACACAGGCACTGCGGGTTGCGCTGTTTGGCACGGGACTGTTGGCAATGGGCTGTCAAAAAAACACGCCCAAGCTTGCGTCGCTGGAGCTGTACACCGGCTATGTCTCAACCGAAGGCGGCGTGCTGTATGGGAGAGTGTCCAAAGGCCCGCGCGATCCGGTTCCCGCGCCCAATCAGCCAAAGATTGTGCGTGCGCTGGAGACGCTGGAAGCGCTCGATGCCAACGCCCTGCCCTACGCATCCGTCGAGGTAGCCATCGATGGACGTCCGCTTCCGGCCATCAGCGACGATCGAGGCTATCTGCAAGTGCGACTTCCAGCGGGAATCACCGGGACGAAGGCTTCCGTCGAAGTGATGCTGCGCCAGACCGGCTTTGCGGCAGAAAAAGCCCAGGTGGATGTGCCGGTATTCGATGGAACGCCGGGGCTCGCGGTGGTGTCGGATGTCGACGACACGGTGCTCGACTCGCAGATCACCGACCGCAAAAAGATGATCGAAAACGCGCTGCTGCGTAGCACCTGGGAGCTGAAGACGTTTCCCGGCGCGCCCGAGACGCTGACGAAGCTGTCGCAAGGCAAGCCGGTGTTCTATCTGTCGGGCAGTCCGTGGGGCTTTCACCGTCGCATCTACAGCTACTTTCAGCGCACCGGCTTTCCGGCGGGAACGCTCATCCTCAAGCGATTTTCCAAAGATCCGCTGCTCGACCAGATGGCGTTCAAGTATCCGCACCTTCGCGCGCTGGCCGATGCGCTGCCGCAGAAGAAGTTTCTGCTGTTTGGGGACTCGGGCGAAAAAGATCCTGAGATCTACGCGCGACTCCGCAGCGAGCTTCCGAGCCGCGTCGAGCAGATCTTCATTCACTTGGTGACGGACGAACCGAAGGACTCCAGTCGCTTCTTTGGCATGCGCGTGTTCAAGGACTGGACGGAGCTGTAGCGCCCCCTTGGGCAGTCCTACATGTAAGGAATGCTGCCCAGATCGCGACCTGTTTCATTCCAAGCCCGCTTGGGAGCGCTTAGATCGCGACCTGTTTCATTCCAAGCCCGCTTGGGAGTGCTTAGATCGCGACCTGTTTCATTCCAAGCCCGCTTGGGAGCGCTTCGATCGCGACCTGTTTCATTCCAAGCCCGCTTGGGAGCGCTTAGATCGCGACCTGTTTCATTCCAGCCGCGTTTGGGAGTGCCGTGGGGCCTGCCGCGTAGGGGCAGACACCAGGTCGGGGCGAACGAACGCTAGAAGAAGATGGGGTTTGACACCGCAAAGGCCTTACGTCCCGGATGAACCGGCGACA
>CALMML010000217.1 GCA_937868485.1 uncultured Myxococcales bacterium
CCGCATCAGTGGAATAGCTGGCAAACACCACTTCAGGAATGCCATCACCGGACAGATCACCGATGGCTACACCGCCGGTAAGTACGTTCGGATCGCTGGTGTATCGGAAGGACCACAGCGCTTTGTTCTGCGCAGAGACCGCGTGAATTGTTCCATCAAAGCCCGCAAAGACCAGCTCCTTTCCGGGCGACTGTGCGGTCAGATCTGCGACGCTGACTTGATTGGTTGCGGCCACGATGTTGGTGTTTCCGAGATCCCACAGACCGGACAGATACTGCGGTGCGTGAAAGGGAGTCTCCCATCCCGCAAGCCGGCTGGCGTCACTGTGGATCGCCCACAGACCGACTCCCAAGAGTCGATTGCTCTGCGCTGCGTTTTGAACAGAGCCGAGCATCACCACATCATTTTTTCCATCATCATCCAGATCCACAATCGCTGGCGCGGTGTTGGTAAAGTGTGCTTGTAGTGCGGTCGCTTCGTCGGTGGCATAGCCGCGCTGCGCTTCCGCAAGATCGTGAAGGTAGCGAACGCCGGGGGTCTTCTTGGGCTTAAACTGCGTGTTTGCATCAAACGCCACACCGCTTCCTTTGTGAAAGCTGGCGTAGGCATTGTCATGCGGAGCCACCAGATCGAGCTTGCTGTCTCCGTCCAGATCTCCGACCGCGAGGTTTTGATCGTAACAGCCCGCGAGATAGCACTTGTTATCCACTGCGCAGCCACTGGTTCCCGTCTGATTGGGCGGAAATCCTGCGACCTTGGTGCCATCGCTGCGGAATGCCTGTACGACATCGGTGGGACCGCTGCGGGCCACCGAAGTGATCAGATCCAGCTTGCCGTCTCCGTCGACGTCACCGCCGGCCAGAGAGCGCAGCTCGTCTTGCCAGATGGCGGGAAATCCCGGCAGGACTTGTCCACTTGCATCCAGCAGAAAGATGCGATCGCGCGCGGCCACTGCAATCTCTAGCTTTCGATCGCCAACAAAGTCAGCGACGACAGGACTCGACCAGATTCGTCCTTGTGCAGTCGCATATCGCCACGCCAGCGATCCATCGGACTTCCACACCACAACCACTCCGCCGCGTGCTGAAATGATCTCTGCTTTGCCATCTGCATCCAGATCTGCGACCGCAGCAGAGCCCAGCCACGCTTCCTCATAGCGATCTTTCAAGGTCAGGAGCAGCGTCGGTGTGCTGACCTGGGCTTTTCCTCCTCCGCTGGCGGTTGCACAAGATGCGGTGGTGGGAATCGGCATGGGGCCTGGTCCCGTGTCTGTCTGCGTGTTTCCGCTAGACGTATCATCGGAACAGGCTGCGACAGAAAGGACGGAAGCCAAAGACAGTGCGAACAGAGAGCGTGCGTGATCGGAACAGAGACGCGTTGGCATGGTGCAAGTGTAGCGTGTTTGGTGACGACAGATGCGCTGTGTCCAAAAGGTCTGTCCGTAGCACTGGTTGCGCTGCGATGGAGCGTGCCCAAAGTCTCTGTATAATCAAAGTAGGCTGCCAAAGCGGGTGCTGTCATGGGCGTGATCGTGGACGGGAACGTCGAAGAGGTTTCGGGACTGATCATTCGCAGCTGGCTCGATCCAAACGGACTGCGTCTGACGACTCCTGATCGGGAGCCACGGAGTGAAACAGAGTGGATTCACGCGATCGTGCTACATACCACGCGCGGAATTCCGGGTGGAGCCGATCAGCGACGGCAGAAGATCCTGACAGGGCCGATTCCTCATCCCGAACATGATCACAAGATGGATGTGGTGTCGGGCTGGGCGGAAGACGGAATCTGCGCGAGCGCACACTTTGTGATCGACTTTGATGGATCGATTGCCTGCGTCGCTGATGTGATGCGAGAAACGACCTATCACGCGGGCGTGCGCGCGGTGAATCATCAGTCGATCGGAATCGAGATCTGTCAGGGAAGCGATGCCGAGCTGTATGAAGTGCAGCTGGATTCTGCGGTGCGACTGGTCGATTATCTGACGCGACGCTTTGGCATTCAGCGGCAGTTTCACTGGCCCTATCGAAACCAAGCGGTGCGCCGGATTGCCGAAGGTGGTAGCTCTGTGGTGGGTGTGTACGGACATCGCGAAGCGAGTGATGATCGCGGGCAGGGCGACCCCGGTGACGAAGTCTTTCTGCGCTTGCGCAGCGCCGGATATGAGTCGTTCGATCTAGACAAGCTGGAAGATCTCACGGTGTGGAAAGAACGTCAGCAGCAGCTGGCTACGCAGCTTGGAATCGCGCTGGACATTGATGGTGTGCCCGGAATGCAGACCCATGCAGCGCTGCGCATAGCGGGCCGTCCGTACGGACTGTGGATCGCGCGACCGGGAGACTGATGGATCGAGTCTACAGGTTGCTGGCTGAAACCGGCAGCAGCACCGCGCAGCGCAGCGGCTAGGAATCTCGCAAGCAGCGACGGAAATGGCTGCGTGTCTTGTGCTGGCACAAGCGATGCAATGTGCACAGGCTATGAACGCACGCGCACGCTCTTTGTTGCTGCCACTTGCCATCTTTGCGGGCTGTGGAACGGACCCTCTGGATGAAGAGATCGAAGTCTCTCCGCTGGAAGATCGCGAGATCACCGCAGCGTGTCCAAACAAAGCGCTGCTCAAGTGGGGACTTCATCCCGAAGCGTCGGATCGACTTCGCTGCATTGGCATCACGGCGGATCAGATCTCGCAAACGATTGGCAGTGCAGCGGCCTCTGCTGGCTATCACGCACAAGACGGAACGGCATCGGGACAGCCCTACACCGCAGCCATCGACATTCGCACAGCGGGTCGAACAGAGTCGCAGATTCGAACGCTTTTGTCGTCGCTGGGTGCGTATGGATTCGCGGCTTGGTATCGCAAGCCAGGATCGGATGGCTGGCCTTCTTCGGAAGCACCACACATTCATGCGGTGTATGCGGGCTGCGCGATGAAGTCAGCGCTTGATGGACAAGTGAGTGACTATCGAAATGGACTGAACGGACTCGCCAGTCACACGCGCTACACGTTTTGGTCCGCCAGTGCAGAGACCAAGACCGCTGTCTACAACCTGTGGAATCGATTCAATTAGCAGCGCCAAGTTGCTGCACGGAAACCAGTTGACGGGCTCTGCGTGATTTAGGTACGACGAGCCGTTGTCTGTACGTTGTCTCAAGCTGAAAATCTGAACCCTTGGAGGCCTCCCGATGATGAAACGATTGTCGCTCAAGATGGTCCCGCTGCTGGTCAGCATGGTCGCAACCGGAACGCTCGCTGGATGCGGTGAAGAAGCAGAGATCGCAGAGCTTCAGCAAGGGCTGACAGAGACCAAAGCAGGTCAGATCGGACAGGCCGACTTTGACGGGTACACCAACGCAGTCAAGCTGAAGAACTGCTCGTTTGTGGTCAGCGCGGGGACCGCGACGTTTACGCCGTCTTCAGAGCTTTCCCAGGTGCTGTACGGAGACCCCAACGGAGCCGCACACAAGTCAACGTTTGCGGTTCCTCCGATCACATCTTCCAGTGCATCGGTTGACATCACCAGCTTGGAAGCAGAGTTCGCGAACACGGGCCTTACGCTGGCCGGAACGAATGCAACGGTGAAGCTGGCATTCCATGGTCAGCTGCATGTGGTGGTGACGGTGCCGGTCTTTGGGAAGCTGCCCGCAGATCTCGTGATCAGCTCGTCGAACCTGAGCACCGATCTGACGTACGACAAAGCAACAGAGCGCGCCCAGGCTGCGGCAGTTCGCGCAAACTTCACGGTCAAGACCAAGAACTGCGGCGGTAGCGGCTGGTGCAACGGAATCATTGACGGAATCCTCAAGTCGAACCTGAAGACCTGGGTGGAGACTCCGCTCAAGGACACCTTCAACAAGGCGCTCGACAAAGCCAGTGTGACCGACTCTCTGTATGAAGGTCTGGGCATCATGTACAACGCCAAAGACCCGAAGCCGACGGAGTGGACCGTGGTTCCGCACTCGCTCGATCTGTCGGGTGGCGCGTTCCGCTTCAACGTCTCGCGTACGACGCCGTAACACGCAACAGCGTGCGCACTTGCGGGACGCTGATCTCGCAAGTCCTTTCCCGATTCCTTCGCGCTCCGCTTTCACTCCTTCGCGTTCCGCTTTCATTCCTTCGCGTTCCGTTTTCACTCCTTCGCGTCCTGTTTGCGTGTCGCGTTTGTGCGCGAGTGTCTTGCGCGACGGTTACATACACATACGTGATGATCTCGCCGCATCGATCGAGCTGTGGAGAGCTGGGGACTCTCTTTGCAACAGAAGCGCGCGAGGGTGGTTCGTCAACCCATCGGAATCTGAGGCAATGCGCAGCGTCATCCTGGACGTGAATTCATCCTCTGTTCACGCAGTCGAAATCCAAAATCAGTTGGGCTAGGATCGGTCTGACTTGCGCGCAGCGGAGTGACGCTGTACTTCGTGTTGGCGTTGCAAGCGCGCGAGCCCTCGCAGTCGTTCTGTCTGGTCGCGCAGGAGGTGGGGATGAGCGAAAGCGATTCTGGGATGGTGCAGGATGGCTCGATGCCTGTCGGGCTGCGGGACACGATGATCCTGGACAACATTCGTGATGCCGTTGTCGTGGTGGGTAGCAACGGCAATGTCAGCTTCTGGAATCCCGGTGCAGAGAAGCTGTTTGGCTGGTCCAAAGAAGAGATCCTGGGTCAGCCGTTTCGATCGCGGTTTCCGCACGATACGCAAGCGATCGGAATGGAGTCGCTGTGTGAGCGGCTGCGCGAAAGTGACTGGGATGGTGAGTATGAAGACTACAGAAAGGACGGCACGTCGATCTGGGTGGAGGCGCGGATTCGCCGTCTGAGCGCAGTAGAAGGACACTGCCTTGGAATCGTCGGCATCTTTCATGACATCACAAGGCGAAAGCATGCAGAGACAGAGCTACGGGAACGCGAAGGGTTTGTCCGTAGCGTGCTCGATTCGATGGCTCCGCATACGGTGGTGTTAGACGGACAGGGAACGATCGTGTCGTGCAATCGTACGTGGCATGCGTTCGGAATCCAGAATGCGCCCGACCCACAGCTTCGTTCCATGCTGGATCTTCAGAACCGAAAGAAGTGCACAGATCTCGGCTGTAACTACCTAGAGATCTGCCGACAGACGGAAGGGAATGAGCGGCAGGAAGCACTCCGCTCGGCGCAAGGAATTGAAGAGGTGCTGAGGGGAAGCCGGTCCGACTTCGAGATGGAGTACGCCTGTGACTCACCGTGGGAACGCCGCTTCTATTCGATGAAGGTGACGCCGCTTGAGGGAACCGCAAAAGGGGTGGTGGTTTCGCATACAGACATCACGCAGCGACGTCTGATCGAGCGCTCGATCAGCGAACATCGTGAGCGGCTACAGCTTGCGCTGACGGCTGCGAAGATGGCGGTGTGGACGCTGGATCTGCAAACGCAGCAGATGACGTGGTCCAAGGAAGCCAGTGAGCTGTTTCCGGGGATCATGTTTGATGCCGATCCGCTGCGCATGAAGCAGCTGATTCATCCTGATGATCTGTCCCCTCTGCTCGCATCGCTCGAGGAAGTGATGGTGTCTGGAGCGCCGCAGTCCTGTGAGCTTCGGATCTTTGGTCACGATCAACAGCTGCGCTGGATGTCGCTGCTCGGACAGCGCTGTACCGATGCGAGCGGCCAGCCGCGTAGCATTGTGGGAACGCTGCAGGATGTCACCACGCAGCGACGATCAGAGCTGCTACTGCTCGGCCAAAATCAGATCTTGGATCAGATCGCCAAAGGAGTGCCGCTCGGTGATGTGCTGTGTGAAGTGGCGCGCCTGGTCGAGAGCCTCTTGCACAGTGTTCGCTGTACGATTCAGACCAAGGAAGCGGATGAAAAGACGCTCCGTTTGGTTGCGGCTCCGTCGATGCCAGCGCTGTTTCAGCGAGCGGTGACCACCATTCCGATCGGACTTCAATCGAGCATGTGTGGAGAGTGTGCGTTTCGTGGGATGCGGATTGAAGTGACAGACATCACCAGCCATCCGCTCTACGAAGACTATCTTCGCAAGGGTCTTCCATCGGGGCTGCGATCCTGTCTGTCTGTTCCGATTGTCACAAGTGATGCACGATCGATCGGATCGAACGAAGAAGTTCCGCCACGCAGTGTGATTGGCACGATTGCGCTGTATCGATCGAACGGAACGCCTTCGGAGCCAGCGGAAGAGGATGCGGTCTTGCAGGTTGCTGCGCAGCTTGCTGCCGTGGCGATCGAGCGTGATCTGTCCGTTCGCAGAGTCACCGAGAGTGAAGAGCGCTACCGACGACTCTTGGAAGTGGTTCCTGCGGCCATTGTCCTGTCGGAAGCGGGACGCATTACGTTCTGCAATCAGACGCTCCTACAGGTGACGGGATATCGAGATCGCAGTGAGCTGATCGGGAAGTCCGTGCGCATGTTGGTCAAGCCAGAGCAGCTTCCCGAGCTGGATACAGCGCGCGCTGCACTGCTAGAAGGACGGATTCATCGCAGCTCGCATGACGACTATCTGCTTCGCAGTGATGGCACGCTGGTTCCGGTTCAGTCCGTCGCTACAGTGATTCGGGACAACGGGCGGCCTGCGGTGCTTGTGGCGCTGTTGGATCGGACAGAGCAGCGCCGATCCGATGAGCTGTTGCGATCGATCATGAGCAGTGTCTCTGATGCGATCATCACAACCGATCGGAGCGGACGGATTGTGTCTGCCAATGCTGCGACTGCGCGTCTGTTTGATCATGAAGTGTCCGATTTGATCGGACAGAACATCTCACTTCTGCTGATTCCTCCTTCGTTTGAACAGCTTGCTTCGACCAGGAGCCAAGAAGATCTGGACGCGTCGCTGCGTTCGGTTAGCTCGCAAGAGCTTCGCTGTCGACAAAAGAGCGGTCGGACATTCCCGGCGGATGTGACCATGTCGAGCTTTCTGCTCAATCAAGAGCCGCACTTTACGCGCGTGGTTCGTGACATCAGCGCGCGTCGCAAGCTGGAAGAGCAGCTTCGTCAGTCCCAAAAAATGGATGCAATTGGTCAGCTGGCGGGAGGCATTGCACACGACTTTAACAACCTGCTGACCGTCATCAATGGCTACACCGATCGGCTTCTCGATCGACTCCCTTGTGATGATCCGCTGCACGACATTGCGGCGGATGTTCGGGCTGCCGGAGAGCGCGCAGCCTCGCTGACTTCGCAGCTTCTGGCCTTCAGTCGTCGCGCGATCATCGAGCCAAAGCTTCTGGATCTGAACCAAGTGGTGCAGTCCGAAGTGCGCATGCTGCGTCGTCTCATCGGAGAGCACATCACCATCATCACGCAGCTTCGTCCTGACATTCCGCAGATCAAGATCGATCCGGTTCAGCTGGAACAGCTGCTGCTGAACTTGGCGCTCAATGCACGCGATGCGATGGAACATGGTGGACGGCTGGTGATCTCGACATCGACGGTGGATGTGCTGACAGAGAACTTTGATTCCTCTGCGGTTCCTGCGCCTGGTCGCTATGTTCAGCTTTCGGTACAAGACAACGGAATCGGCATGACGGAAGAGGTGAAGCAGCGCATCTTTGAGCCGTTCTTCACCACCAAAGGTGTCGGAAAGGGATCAGGACTCGGTCTGGCGACGGTGTACGGAGTCGTTCATCAAGCGGGCGGACACATCTCTTTTGAGAGTCAGTATGGCAAAGGGAGTACGTTTAGGGTGCTGCTTCCTGTGCATGTACGTGAGTCGTTTGTGAGCAGCACGAGCGGTCGGGTGGAGCCTCCAGCAGGAAAGGAAACGGTGCTGCTCGCAGAAGACACCGATGTCGTACGAAGGCTGATTCGTCAGACGTTGGAGATGCTCGGCTACACGGTGATCGATGCAGAGAGCGGACAGCAAGCGCTGGCTGCGGAAGCGAGCCATCCCGGAGTGATCGATCTGCTGCTGACCGATGTGGTGATGTCTGACTTTGGTGGCAAGACGCTCGCGGATGCAATCTGTCAGAAGCGACCGAATGTCAAAGTGCTGTTCATGAGCGGCTACACCGACGACGCACTGACCCGTTACGGCGTCGAGTCTTCCCAAGCTGCGTTCCTACAGAAGCCGTTTACTGCACCGACCTTGGCGCGCAAAGTTCGCGATCTGCTCGACAACAAGCATGACAACTAGCAAACAAAGCGATCAGCAATTGGGACAGTAGGACGGTCAGAAGGAGTGTCAGGAGTCTTGATAGA
>CALMML010000218.1 GCA_937868485.1 uncultured Myxococcales bacterium
CTGCGGCAATCCAGCGGGCATCAATGCCGGCCTCTTGCAGTTCTTGCACAGCTTCCGCATGTCGGAATTTACAGTCTGGCAGTGGTTACAACGAACTTCTCTGGCGTCCATGCGCGACCCGTCCAAAGAGAAGAGCGCATTCCTTCGGGCGGTGCAAGCGAAACGTTGCCCCACTGCGCGCGGCCAGCGCCGGCGGCCGAGGGCTGCTCGCGGACTCCCGTTCCGCTGTTCGCGGATTCCTTTTCTCCCCCCCCGGCGATCCCGGTTCTTCCTTGCCTCGATCAGCTGGCAAAAGTAGACTCGCTCGAACAATGGGCTCCGACGGACCAGAGCGAGTGAGGCGGGAATCGGTCGACGAGAGGCTCGATCGTCGCGGCGGCCGGCTGGCGCTGGCGGAAGTGTTGCCAATCGTCGTCGAGGTAGCAACGATCCTGGCCCGCGCGCATCGGGAAGGGCTCTGGCACGGAAGGCTGAGCCTGCGCGCCATCATCCTGGTCTCCTCGCCCGGTGAGACGCAGCGGCTGGAGCTTATCGACTTCGAGCGGAGCGAGAAGGCGAAGACCGAGGCGCTGCCGGCGACGGTGCGGCTGGAGGGACCGAGCCAGCCCATCTGGTACTTTGCGCCCGAGCAGCTCACCGGAGCGGCGTCGAGCGATCCGAAGAGCGACGTGTTCTCTCTCGGGGCGGTGACGTATCACCTGATCGCCGGTGTGCCACCGTATCAGGCATCGAGCGCCAACGAGCACCTCGCGGCGCTGCGTGGCAGCTCACCGCTGCTCTTGCGGCAGCGCGAGCCCGAGGTGCCGGTCGAAATCGAGGAGCTCATCGGCTGGATGCTGGCCAAGCGCTCGAGCGAGCGGCCGTCGATGGAGCAGGTTCGAGACCGACTGCGCGGGGTGCACAAGCATCTGTTCGGCAGCGACGCGCCGGCCGAGCCGTCGGCGCCGAATGTACCCGAGGCGGCGGACTCTGTGGCGACGCCGATCAGGTCATCGACGCCTACGGTCCAGCTGCCGAGCGAGAGCACGTCCTCTCCGCGCAGCCAGCCGCCCGCGGACGGGGCCTTGGGCTTCGACGGCCGGGTCGCCATCTTCGCGGCGATTGCTACGGCGTTTGCGCTCATCGGGGTCGCCTACCTGTGGCACACCTACGACGAGACTCCGGAGACGCCTGCGGATCTGCGCCTCGTGATTCCGGCGCCGGCCGATCTGCCGACGCTTCAGGATCTCGCGCCGCGGCAGGATCTCATGGCGGCGCGTGATCTGCGGCCACCGGTGGAGAATCTGCACACGCCCGAGGAGCTGCAACCGCCGCCCGACCTCACGACTCCGCATCGCCCGCCGTCCTGCCGTCCCGTTTCACCGACCGACAGCTGCATCGATCAGAATCTGCCCGTGACGTTGCGGCGGCACATCATCGCATCGCTGCTGAGCGTCGGCATCCGGTTGTGTCCGAATGAGCGGCTGGTGTGGAATCGGTTCTCGACGCACATGGTGCTCGATCGCCTGCACGACGGCGCCATTCGCCGCGTCTCGGAGTTTCAGGAGCGGCAGTTCTCGCAAGCGCTCGTCGGACGATTGGCGGGCGAACATCTGCCTGCGGAGATCGTCGTCAGCTGCACGTCCAGCAAATAAAAGACCTACTCACGATTCCCTTTTATGATAAAAGGGACGCCTTCATGACGCCATCTGGAAGAGTTTGGCTGACGATGCTGTCCTTGCTTGCCGTGACGAGTTGCTATACGAAAGAGCTCGCCGAGCTGAGCAAGCAGATCCAGGACGTGAATGGTCAGGTCACGAAGCTGCAGACGGCGGTGGAGTTTCACGAGAAAGAGCTGTCCAAACTGTGGCGCGCGGCGCACTGCACGAATCCCAAGGTCGGCGAGCTCATGGATGAGCTCGAACATTGCGATTCCGATCAGTGTACGGATCGCAACATTGAGCATTCCCTGAACTACGGATTCGACGAGCCGCACGTCGTCATGCGGGTGCCGCTCGGCGTCGATCCGAAACAGGTCCTAAAGAGTGTGGATCCGATCCGCGGCGGGCAGATCGCGGACAAGCTGCGCGCGGACAAGATCGCCAAGGGAGTGTCGCGCATCCTATTTCTAGCCATGGCCGTCGGAAAAGAGAGAGACAGAATCGAGAACGGGCAAAAGGCGATGAACGTGGCGCGCCAGCTCAAGTCGGAACTGTACCAACAGTACAAGCAGCAGCTCTTAGGAGCGCCTCTCATCGGTCCGTTTCGCGTGACCTGCAAGGAACGTACACAGATTCTGACGGCGTACTCACGCAAGATCCCGGATGACAGGCCGGTTGGGAACGAACCCAAGGGTAACTCGCCTCACATCGTAATCTGGCTTTTCAAGGTAGACTGCTGACATGCGCGCCCTCGGTATCTTGACGGTTCTTCTGGCTACCGCCTCGGTTTCCGCTGCCGAACCCGCCGTTCCCCCGGCGGTGAACTGGAAGGCAGAGTATGATAAGCTGCAGCAGCGGAACCTGGACGAAGCGGCGCTCAACCACCAGCGTCTCGTGGTGCCCAAGCTAAGCGTCTGGGACGGCGGGAAGTCGGACTGGCGCTCGCCGCTGCCCGGCGAGATTCAAAGCATCGCGCAAGCGAAGCTGCGCATCCTTCACTTCTGGGCTCCCTGGTGTCCCCCTTGCGAGAAGGAATTTCCGCTGCTGCGCGACATCTCGCGCAACATGATGCTGAGCTATGCAAAGACGCCGGGGATGATCTCCTTCACCTATATCTCCGTCGAGACGGACGACAGCGGAGCGATGGTGAGGTTCCTGAACAAGAACAAGGACAGCATGCCCATCGGGCTGCAGTTCGGCGACTACGACAAGGAGCTGCGGCGCGCGCTGGTGCAGTTCATTCCGCAGGCAGTGCGCAGCGGACCCCCTTCGGACAAGAGCAAGCAGCTCGCGCGACAGCTTCCGCTGCCGGTGACGCTAGTCTTGGACGAAGAGAACATCGTTCGCATGGCGTTCGTCGGCTCGCTCGAGGGACGCCAGGCCGAGTTCGTGAACGGCGTCGAGAGCCTGCGCAAGCTGGTGCGTGACGGGCAGAGCGGATCGAAGAGCGGCAGCGGACGGTCGTCCCGGCACTCGAGCAGCACCGGAAATCAGTGAGGATGTGATGCGGCTGCGTAGGTGGTCACCGCCCGACAGGTTCGTTCCGCGACAGCGACGACGGTCGTCGCGGTGCTGGACGCTGGTTCTCGCCATCCTCATCGGGGGGCTCCACGGAACGGTCCGCGCAGAAGCGCAGAGGGACCCCGAGACGCTGCCGATCCTGCTGTGGGGCGTACACACGGACTGCGGGCTCGATGCCGACGCGACCGAGGAGCTGGCGAGCCGGCTGAGCAACCTGGGGGTCGAACTCGACAAGCGGATGGTCGCCAGTCCCCGGCGCTGCCCCGGCGCCGTCGGCTGTAAGCCGCTGTTCGACGATTCGTTCAAGCCATGCGACCGGCGCTTCATCGGCGCCGACGTCACGCGCGGCAGCGGTGACGAGCTTCACACGCGCGTCTTCTATTTCAGCTCCCAGTCACCGGGAGAACAGACGCGCTACATCGATGGCATCTGCAGCCGCGCCGAGCTGGGTGAGACACTGGCCACGGCCGCCGCGCAGCTCGTCGGCGCCGGTCTGCGCGGTGCTACCTCGACGGGGGACGCGCAGTGCGCTGCGCCGCTGCCGACCGCCGCGGACGTGGCCCCGCCAGCCAGCGCGACCACGCCGCTGAAGCTCGCCCTGTCGCTCTCTGCCGTCGGCGGGACCTACGGTCATTCCGGCCTGATGCGGGCGGCGCTGCAGCGCGCGGTCAGGCAGATGGGGTATGAGCTTGGCTCCGTCCCGCCGGGCGGCAACGTCCTCGACCCGGCCTTGATCCGGCTCGACGTCATCGTCCAGGTCGGCGCCGACGGGCACGGCGATGGCGTAACGGACGTCCTGCTGCGCGGGGCGCAGAGCGGGCTCGAGCAGCACATGCGATTCGACTGCTCGGGGGACGAGTGCAAAAAAGAGAAGCTCATAGACATGGTGACGCTCAACGCCACCGTGCTGCTCGACAGCCTGGCGCGGACGGCTCGGCCGGTCAGCGCGCCGGCGCTGCGGGCGTCGCTGTGCTCGACCTGGAGCGGCCCGAGCTGCTCCGAAGTCTCGTCGCTGACGCAGCTCCTCGCGGCGCTGGCGGAGGCCTGTAAGCCGCTGCCGCTCTGTCCCGAATCCGAGAAGGTAAAACCCCAGGGAAATCGGGCGCTGAAGATCGCCGGCGGCACGCTGCTTGGCCTCGGGATCGTCAGCATCGGCGTGTCGGGCGCGCTTTTGGCGCTGGATGGTACGCGGCGCGGAGATGGTCTAGATTGTTTGTATGGTGCACTGCCCACCCCGTGTGTCTGGCATACCGCTCCGGGGGCGACCGCCGGGCTGGTCCTCGGAGGCACGAGCGTGACCGTCGGGGCGGCTCTGCTCGTCGGGGGCTGGTTCCGCGACCGCCGGGTGCCACCGCCGCCCGTCGACGTGAAAGGAAGCGAGCGATGCGTTCGTCGCCCAAAGTAGGCCTTGCCGGTGCGGTCGTCTACAGCTTGCTCCTGCAGTCGAGCTGTGTCGACTCGGCCTGCGTGGTCGGCAGTCTAGAGCTGTGTCCTCAGATGAGCGTCGAGGTCGTCGAGAAAGACACCGATCTGTTCCTCGACGTCGGAGGCTCGCTCAGCATCAGCATCAGCAAGCTGTCCGGCAAAGAGCCGGTGACGGTCGAAGCCTCGCTGGGCACGAGTCCCGTGCCGGTGCAGATCGAGCAGCTCTACGCGGTCGTCGGTGGCGTGCAGACGGCAGTGGTCAACTCGCCGGATGCGATCACTGCGGCAATCCTGGCGTACCGGACCGACCATCCGGAGGACACCAGCCTCGACCAGTTGCGTTTCGCGGCCAAAGTCACGCCCAACATGACGGAGCTTGGGAACGGGTCGGCGACCGCGCTCAATATCAAGGTGCTCGAGGGAGATTCGCGAACGGCTGAGACGCAGCTGACGCTGACCAATTGCGTGTCGCTGAGCAAGACTCCAGAGTCGCGCCTGACTGACGTTAAGGGCATTACTTCGTTGGACTCGCCGCTCATCACGCACGTGGGCTTGAACGGCGGGCACTTCTATACGCTTGAGAAGGGCATGCCGCCCGTGACAGGGAAGGTTCGGCGCAACACGATGGCATCGCCGAGCATTCCCGCGCCGTTCGCGGGGTTCCTCGAAACTGCCAGCTTGACGCAGCCCTCAGTCGCTGTCGGTAGCTCGTCCTTCTTGCTGCTCAGCCAGAATACAGCTGGAAGCGGGCTGCAAACGAATCTGTGTCCTCCAGATCCGCGGATTAGTCGAATGGCGGGCTGCATGACCATCGACAGTGCTGCTCCGCTTGGCATCGAGGGCGGATTTCTGCCGCTCACCGAGAATGAGCAGATTGCGATGGACGCTGCGGCGAAAGGTGCCGTGCTCTCCCTCAGCGGAAAGCTCTATGCAACCGCGCTGCCGTCCTTGACGATCAATCCGACGCCGCATCCGGTTGTTACCTGGAGCGAGATCTCCGAGACGCTGAGTGGGGTCCCGCAGAGCATGCGGATGGCCGTCGATACGAGCGGGAAGTGGCTGGTGGCCGTGCGGAGCTTCTCGGGCCCGAGTTCGATCACCGCTCGAGTCTTCAGCAGCCAATCGCCGATGACATGGAGGCAGGATCAGAAACGCAGCGACAGCCTGCAGGCCGTCATCGGCACGGATGGTGCCTCGGCGCTGGCGGTGGGTAGCTTCGATCAGCTCGGCACGGAGGTGGAGCCGCAGGTAGTGGTCGCGCGGGGCAATCAGATCAGCATCCACGTACGGCGCAAGAACGGCTCCTATTCCTCGGTAACGCGCACCCTGAGCATTCCCGCCGATCAGGTCTTGATGTCGGTGTCGGTGGTGATGACCATCGGTCAGGCCGATGGCAAGGGCGGCAATGATCTCATCGTAGGCTATTCGACGCAGTTCAAGGACAAGGACAACGACAGCTTCTTTCGCCACATCGTCGTCTTCACCAACACCCGGTAGTCGCACGGGCTCGGCTCGTTGGCGGAATCCCGCTCCTGCGCAAAATTCCGACGGCATCTCGACGGATGAGTCCTCGCTCTTCCGTGCGACGTACGGGCAGGACGCCTGCCTGGGCCGCCAGGCGCCGACCTGCTCGCCGGAATTTTTGCTCGCTACGGGGTCTTGCTCAAACGAGCTCCTAGGTGACTGGTGTTTTTTATTGCCGCCCCGATCCCAAAATGATCGGATGTGGCGATGACGTTGGGACCTGCTTCACCGACTAAGGATGTGTTCGCTTGGGGGTCGCCTCTCTGTCGAGATCGCTTGGCCCCAAACAGCCTCTACGCCCTGCTTTATCGCGAGGGGCCTCGCCTGTTCCCGGATGAAGACTTCGCCGACCTTTACGCAGACATCGGCCGCCGCAGCGTGCCGCCTCGCGTCGCGGCGGTGGTCATGGTGTTGCAGCGGTTCGAGGGGCTGTCCGATCGCGAGGCCGTAGACCGGCTGACCTTCGACCTGCGCTGGAAGTACGCTTGTGGAGGCCTGGGCGTGGATGCGCCGGGCTTCGTGCACACCGTGCTCATCGACATGCGCGCTCGACTGCGCAAAAGCGCCCGACCCAATCGCATCTTCGAAGCGGCGCTCGGGGTGGCGCGTGAGGCGGGCCTTATCGGCCGCAAGCGCGTGCTCGATTCGACGCCGCTGTACGACGCGGTGACGACTCAGGACACCGTGACGCTGGTGCGCAGCGCGATCCGCGTTCTGCTCAAGGTCGCTCCGGAGCGGCTCGCTGCGCAGCTGCGCGCGGTGTGCAAACGAGACGACGACTATGTCGCCCAGGGCAAGCCCGTGTGCGACTGGCAGGACGCCGCCGCGCGCGAGGCGCTCACGACACGCTGAGCCGCGATGCCGAGGCGATCCTGGGCGTCCTTTCCGGGCAATCTCTGGCGCTCGGGGTGGCGCAGGCCGCGCAGCTATTGAGCACCGGGGTGGGACAGGATATCCAGGCCGGAGCGGACGGCGTGTTTCGCATCGTGCAGGGGGTGGCCAAGGAGCGCATCCTGTCGACGGTGGATCCCGAGGCGCGGCATGGTCACAAGACGGCCGCGCGCAGCTTTGATGGCTACAAAGGCCACATCGCCGTGGACCCCGACTCGGAGATCATCACAGCGACGGAAGTGACACCGGGAAACGCCGCCGACGGCAGCGTCGCCTGTGCGCTGTGTCCCGACGTGTTTGCGCAGGCTCTCGGAAACGGAGTCGGGTTCTGGGGGTGAATCTGCGACGGAAAAGCCCGCCGAGCCGCTTTCTGTCTACGGCGATGGAGCGTACGGAACCACCGAGTTGGTGCAGAAGCTCGAGCAGGCCGGCATCGAAGTCCAGGTGAAGGTGCCGCCCCCGTCGGCTCCGGCGGGAAAGTTCGGCAAGGACGCCTTCGCCGTGGACCTGGACAAAAAGACGGTGCGCTGTCCGGCGGGGGTGCTTGTGGTGATTCAGCCAAGCGCCGCGGGCGGCGGCATTGCGAGCTTCAGAAAAAGCTGTGACAGCTGTGCGCAGCGAAGCCAGTGCACCGACGGCAAGCGAGGTCGGCACATCCGAATTCACAAAGACGAAGCGACGCTGATACGAAGGCGCACGCAGCAGCAATCTGCCGACTGGAAGGCGGCGTATCGAGCGACGCGACCCAAGGTCGAGCGCAAGTTTGGCCACCTGATGCAGCGTCGGCACGGCGGCCGTCGAGCGCGGGTGCGAGGCCCGCTGCGCGTCGGCCAGGACTTCGCCCTGTTATGCGCAGCGTACAACCTGGCGCGCCTGGCCCGCCTTGGAGTCCGCCACCAAAACGGAGCCTGGCGCCGCTAAACCCTACCGGCCCCCCCGGCTACCCCCTCGACGCCCTGCCTGCCTCCCCTGTCCCCGACCGCCCCTCCCTTCCCCCAACCCCCCAAACTACACGCCCCCCTCCCCAAACCGCGTTCGACACCAGTCACCTAGCGGCTCGGCGGCTCTGGCGCATCCCAGCGCAGCCAGCACTCCTGACGATCCCAGACCGGGATCTCAAGCTTGGCGATCGATGGAGTCTCGGGGTCGGCCGCCTTCGGCTTCTTGGGCGTGA
>CALMML010000219.1 GCA_937868485.1 uncultured Myxococcales bacterium
GTTTCGTTGGTTTCGTTGTCTTGACCTCGATGTCTTCTCGTCGTGACCTCGGTTCCGCCGCTCCTTGTCGCGTTGGGTTGCGCGCACTGCACCACGACCTTGCTTGGGCTGACGCTTCTGTCGTCTGGATGACATCGGACGTGTTTGATGAACCGCGAGCAGTCTTTTTCTCACGCGAACAGCGCGCGCTCTTTGCATATGCCAAGCGCCTGTCAGCAGCTTGTGCGCGAGCTGTGGGTTCCCCGTCCGCTGTCCGAAGTATTTCCGTTTTTTTCGGAAGCGAAAAACTTGGAACAGCTGACACCCGACTGGCTGAACTTTCAGATCCTGTCGCCGCTTCCCATTGAGATGCGAGTCGGTGCGCTCATTGACTACCGAATTCGGCTCTATAAGGTTCCGATGCGCTGGCGGACGCTCATCAGTGCGTGGGAACCGCCGCATCGCTTCGTCGACGAGCAGCTCCGTGGACCGTATTCAATCTGGTGGCACGAGCACACGTTTGTCGAAAAAGACGGCGGAACGCTGCTTGCCGACCGGGTTCGGTATCAAGCGCCGCTCGGGTTTCTTTCGCATCCGCTGATGGTGAATCGGCAACTTCAGCGCATCTTCGAGTACCGAACAGACGTGATTCGTCGTCTGTTTGGCTCGTAGTTGCGCGACGACTTGACGAAACTTTCCGCTCGCGAAGATTGAACGCTACGCTGGCGGTGGCCAAGGTCGCATCACGATCAGAGGCCGCAGACTTCGAGCAAGCGGAGAAAGATCATGGATTTTTCGCTATCACAGGCGGCGAAAGAGACGCTCGAGCGTCTTTCGGCGTTTGTTTCCCAGCAAGTGTTGCCCAAGGAAGCGGAATATTTTGCTTCCCTGCAAGGCGGCGGCAACTTTCGAACGTGGCGACAGCCGGCGGTGATGGAAGAGCTGAAGGCGAAAGCCAAAGCGGCGGGTCTGTGGAACCTGTTTTTGCCCGACACCGAGCATGGCGCCGGACTTTCGACGCTCGATTATGCGTCGGTTGCGGAGGCAATGGGTCACTCGGCGCTGCTTCCCGAGGTCTTTAACTGCAACGCGCCCGATTCGGGGAACATGGAAGTGCTGCATCGCTACGGCTCGCCGGAACAAAAAGAGCGCTGGCTGTTGCCGCTGCTCGCCGGGGAGATTCGATCGGGCTTTGCGATGACCGAGCCAGAGGTTGCGTCGTCGGATGCGACCAACATCTCGGCGACAGCGACGATCGTTGGCGATGAAGTCATCTGTCGAGGCCGCAAGTGGTGGTGTTCGGGGCTTGGTCATCCCAGCTGTCGCGTGCTGATTTTTATGGGCGTGTCGCTACCGGATGCGCCCAAGCATCAGCGTCACTCGATGGTGCTGGTTCCGATCGATGCGCCGGGCGTGCGGATCGAACGAATGCTGCCGGTGTTCGGTGGCTACGATGAGCCGTTTGGCCACGGAGAAGTGACGTTTGACGACGTGCGCGTGCCGGTGTCAAACCTCATTGCTGGGCCCGGGCGAGGCTTTGAGATCGCGCAAGGTCGGCTCGGGCCGGGACGAATTCATCACTGCATGCGGGCGATCGGTGCGGCAGAGCGTGCACTTCAGCTTTTGTGTCAGCGATCGTCGTCGCGGATCGCGTTTGGCAAGCCGATTGCGGAGCTGGGCGGAAACCTCGATGTGATCGCCGATGCGCGGATGCAGATCGAGCAAGCGCGACTGCTGGTGCTAAAGGCGGCGTGGCTGATCGATCGCGTCGGTGCCAAAGCCGCGATGAGCGAGATCTCGCAGATCAAAGTGATTGCGCCGCAGGTTGCCTGTCGAGTCATCGACGCGGCGATCCAAATTCACGGCGGAGTCGGCGTGAGCGACGATGTGCCGCTGACGGCGCTGTATGCCTATGCGCGGGTGCTGCGAATTGCCGACGGACCCGATGAAGTGCATCGCGCGCTCGTCGGAAAGCTGGAACTGCGTCGTCATCAGGTCGGAAAGGATCGCGCATGAGCCAAGAGCCTGCTTCATCGGCAGTTTCATTCATCGATCCGGCGGGACCGCTGCGCGCGGGCGAGCCGCTCGATGTCGGCGCGCTCGACGCGTATCTCAAGTCGCACATTCCGTCGCTGTCGGGCGAGCCATCGGTTCGTCAGTTTCCCGGCGGTGCGTCCAACCTGACCTATCTGCTCGTCTATCCCGAGCGCGAGCTGGTGCTGCGGCGGCCTCCGTTTGGTCACAAAGCCAAGAGCGCGCACGACATGGTTCGCGAGGCCAAGGTGATGCAGGCGCTGCGTCCGGTCTATCCGCTGGTTCCGTCGGTGGTGGCGGTGTGCGACGACGACAGCGTGATTGGCTCGCCCTTTTTCGTGATGGAGCGACTGCGTGGAATCATCCTGCGCAGAGACTTGCCGTCGGGACTTACGCTCGATGAAGCGCAGACGCGGCAGCTTGCGGACAACATGCTCGACGGGCTGTGTCGGCTGCACTCGATCGATGTCGAGTCGGCGGGACTTGGCGAGCTGGGCAAAGGCGAAGGCTACGTTGCGCGGCAAGTGGCGGGCTGGTCCAAGCGCTATCGCGATGCGCGCACGCCGGATGTGCCCGACTATGAGCAAGTGATGGCGTGGCTTTCGTCGCACATGCCGTCGCACGAGACCGCGATTCGGGTGGTTCACAACGACTATCGCTTCGACAACTTGGTGCTCGATCTGAATCATCCGACGCGCGTCATCGGTGTGCTCGACTGGGAGCTGGCGACGCTCGGGGATCCGCTGATGGACCTGGGAAACTCGCTGGCGTACTGGGTGGAAGCGGGCGACGATCCCGCGTGGCGAAAGCTGCGCAGACAGCCGACGCATCTGGCGGGCATGCCGACGCGACGACAAGTGCTATCGGCATATCAAGCCAAGACCGGCTTTGGTGTTCCGTCATTTGACTATTACTTGGCGTTTGGTCTGTTCCGCTTGGCGGTTATCGCGCAACAGATTTACTTTCGCTTCTTTCACGGACAGACGAAAGTGCCGGAGTTTGGCTCATTTGGGCAGATCGTCACACTGCTGGAGCGACGAACCAGCCAGGCGATCGAGTCGCACTGGTAGATTCCTTACTTACAGACTTGCAGCGCAACCTGGACGTTGTTTGTGCCGTTGCTGACCAGCACGATGTCTTGCAGTCCATCGCCGTTGAGATCAGCCACTGCGACGTCGCTTGGACCTGCTCCGGCGTTGGTGGTGACGTGCGCCA
>CALMML010000220.1 GCA_937868485.1 uncultured Myxococcales bacterium
GCTTCCTGCTGGCACCTATGCCACTCGGCTTTCGGTGGGAAATGTGACCGGAGACAGCGCGCCAGATCTCGCGGTGGCGACGAAGACCAATCAGGTGTTCGTCTACCAAAACCACGAGTAGCGGAGTTACTTGCCCGACTCGCCCAGATGCCCAGACACCGCCGCCAAGAGTCGGTCAATGGCATCGCTCAGGTCGCTGGCATTGGTGCCAAAGGAACCGACAAACGCCTGGCGCACGACCCCTTTTTCATCAAGAAGGAGCGTCACTGGGCGTGACTCATCGGTGGGATGAACGAGCGCCGTCAAGCGACGTGACTCACTCCGCGCGGGATCCACGTTGGGAATCGCCCGGAGCAGACACGAGTCCACGCCATGATGCGACATGCGCTGCCCTGGGCAGTCCTTCTGAGCCAGCGAGTCCGCCCATGGGCGTGCCCAGAACTCCTCCACATCCTGCGCAGAGGTATGCTCGCCTGGATCCGCAATGAACAGGAACTGAACCGCTTCACCGTGCTTTTGCCGATACTGCTCGACGAGCGAAGCAAACGTCGGAAGCTCTGCAAGGCACGGCGCACAGGTCTTTGACCACAAGTTGACCACACGCACTTTTGCTTTGGATGACGGCAGCGGCTGCCACTTCTGCTTGGCGCGGGAATAGCTCCGAACGTCTTGCAAAGAGGCCTGTTTGTGCAGCACGCCCCACTCCACTTTTCGCTTCGATTCCGACGGAGACTGAGCCTGCGCAGTGCCAACCAGACAGCAGACACTGAGCAGCAAGGACACGGACAGAGACGTCTTCTTCATGGCATTCCTCTACAGATAGTCGATGCGGAAGATGAACACCGCGCGGTTCATGTCCTTGGGCTCTAGCGCAGACGGACGATCGAGCGGACGCAGCTCATTGGGAGTCACGCTCAGCGACAGCTTCCAGGCTGTTTCATAGCGGTCCACTTGCTTTGTGGATCCATCGTCTGCGTGCACACTTTCCTTGGCCGGAATTCCTTCCTTGATAAGGAGTGATCGCGCAAAGCGAGCGCGCTGCAGACCGTCATCGCCCCCCGCAATGATCAGGAACTTGGTCCCTGGGAGTCGTCGCTCCTGCGCCAGGGCCGACAGACGCTCCCTTCGACGCGAAGAGATCTCTCCGTTTGCGCTCAGATACAGCACCTCATGACGCAGCACCTGCAGGAGCTTTTTCCCAACCTTGGCATCGAGTTCGCGCTCTGCTTTGACAATCGCAATCTTGAGCTTCTTTTCGTCACAGATTGGCTCTGTGTTGCCATCTGTCATCGTCTCACACAGCGAGCGAACGTCTTGAATCAGCGCACGGATTTCCGGTCCACATGCGAGCAGCGGAATGATCTCTTCCAGCACGCGGACACGCTCAATCAGCATCGCGATCTCATCGTCCTTTTCCTTGAGCGTGCGCGTGGAAAAGGAACCAGAGGTCTGAAGCTCTGCACAGCCGACCAGCGATAGCAGAGACAGACCCCCAAGGTAGCGAGCCAAACAGCGAGGGCGAAACGAGACAAGGCACAGACTCATGGCACAGACTCCTACTCCTCTACAGCGAAGATCTTGATTTCCTGAAACGGCTTCAGCTTCGGTGCGAGCGTGTCCGGCAGACCCTTTAGACAGTGCTCCATCCGATCCACTTGCTCTGTGGGAGCATGTTTGGTGTTGTCATGCAGCACCCGCTGCGGATCCACTTGCAGCTCGATCGAGCTGCGCGTCAGACGATGCGGATCGACTCGCGCAACCCGAACACAGTCCGCCAGATAGCGACCAATCGGACTGTCTCTGTCGATTCCTGTCATGCGAATCAGTGCGCGCGGACTCGGTCGCGGAGTACGGATCGGAGGCTCCACCCGAGACGGCGGCGGCACCTGCGCGAGATCTGCTGGCGTACACAGATCAGCAGCGCTCTGTCCAAGATCCTGCGCCTGCGTAGACTGATCTCCAGCGTCGAGCGCTTGCTGTGATGCGGAATGATTCGGAGGCTCTTGCATACGCGAAAACAGCAGCGCAAGGCCACTCGCAGCGCTCAGGACAACGGCAGCGCGGATAGTCCAAACACGTCGCAGCGAAGGTCCAATCTTGGGCAGCTTGGGCTGCGTACTGGCCGACTGAATGGCGACATCATGCGACTGCGCATCGGTCAGCTCTCCCGATCCCGATGGCGTCACACTGGGAGACTCGCTGGACGCAGGCGCATCCGGTGAAGGTGCAGACACAGGCACGGGCGGCGGCAGCGCAACAATCGGAACCCCGAGCGCACGCGACATCCGGCTCTTTTCGAGCTTCTTCGGAGGCTCCACATCCGAGACTGCCGGAAACGCCGCAGCGTTCTTGGGCACGGCGCGCACCACCGATCCTTCTTTGAGCGGTGGCTTGGGACTCTGTACCGGACGAACCGCGATCCGATCGGTGCGCTCTGGAACTTCGATCTGCTCGGGCGGAACTTCCCCCGCAGCCAGCACCGCATTTAGCATGTCTGACAGCGTCGGATAGCGATCATCAGGAGCCTTGCGCAGCGCTCGCATCACGGCGCGATTCATCGCGGCATCGGGCAGCGGTGGCGGATCTTCCTGCATCACGCGACAGAGCGTCAGCATCGCTGGCTCGTGTCGACGGTAATAAGCCGGTTTTCCCAGCAGCATTTCGTACAGCACGAGCGCCAGCGAAAACTGATCGGATCGGGAATCGACGCCCGCAACGTCTCCACGCGCTTGCTCGGGAGACATGTAGGCCGGCGTTCCCATCAGCACCAGATGGCTGCTGACGAGACCTCCGGTGTGATGCACACGCTTGGCGATGCCAAAGTCGAGCACCTTCGTAAAGTGCGGAACGACTCCGTTCTTACACAGAAAGATGTTGGCTGGTT
>CALMML010000221.1 GCA_937868485.1 uncultured Myxococcales bacterium
GACTTTTGTCTAGCCGCAGATCGACGTCAACGTGCCAGCCATTCCGATAGGAAACAGACAGCCGATTGGGACCCTCTTCCCACACACTCTGTCCGCAGACAGAGCTGTCCGCAAACTCAAGTCCGCGCGCGAGCGGAGACAGACACGAGTATTCCTTCTTTTCCGTCAAATGAGCGCGATCGACCAGATACGCAAAGACCTTCGCTGCGTAGCCCAGATCCACCAGTGCGAACGCGAAGAAGTACTGCGGAGTCAGCAGGCTCTGATAGTGCCAGCGCTTGAGCTTCCAGCTTGCCAGCAGCCCCGGTGCGTCAATATTAGGCGTCGAAATGGCCTCTTTATAGCGACCGAAGTGATAAGTGTCTCCGCTTTTCGCACAAGATGGAGCCGTATCCAGGATCGTCATAACCCTTTCATATCAGCTTCTGTGCGGTCGTGATCGCTCGCGCGTGTGACTTGTCGGGATCTACTTACACGCGCTTGGGGTGGCAGGCGCATCGACCAAGGTTTGGCCATCCAGCCGATACGGAACGTAGCAGCGAAGCCACTGACTGACCTCTGCTGAGGTGCGCTGCTCGGGCCGAATGTCCCACAGGATGTGTCGCCCTTGTTCATCGCTGGAAAACAGCGTCTTTCCATCAGGACTGATCAGGATCTTGGTCGCAGCCAGACCCTTTAGCTCAGCAACCAGCTTGCCGGTTTCGATGTGCCACTGACGAATCGCGTCGTCATCGTGCGTCGTAAACAGGCGCTTTCCATCGGGACTTAGGCGTGCGTCGCGCAGCGGACTCTGCGGCTTGGCCAGCGACATCACCAGCCGTCCCGTCGCTGTTTCCCACACTCGCAGCGAGTCATCATTGTGAACCGACAGCAAGTGCTTGCCGCCAGGGCCAAACTGCACGTTCTGAAAGCCAGGCATCGACGACGGCAGATCCCACAGCTTCTTGCCCGTCTCAGCATCGAGGATGCTCGGGGGCATCTCTGGCTGCGCGCTGAAGATGCGATGGCTCTCGTCGCTCCAGGCAAACACCCCGCCGAGCTGTTCAAACAGCGCGTCTCCCGTCGGAAGCGGTCGCAGCCAGCGGCTCTTTCCTTGGGCCTCGATCAGGATCTGCTTTCCGTCGCGACCAAACGAAAACACGATCGGTGGCGTCGTGGTCTTGCTCGACTGAACCAACAGCGGAGCAGAGCCATCGAACGGAAACAGCTTGACGTTGCCTGGGGCCTTGGCATTTCCGGGTACAGCGACGGCAGCAAAGCGACCATCTGGCGTGACCGCGACCTCGGCAGCTCCGGCGGGAATCCGACGCTGCTCACCGAGCGTCCGACCCGTGCTTGCATCAAACACGCGTGCAATCGGTAGATCGCTGACGACCGCGATGCGCTTTCCGTCGGGCAGCCAGCGAACGCTGCGTAGCTCGGCACCCAGGCCCGTGCTCTGCGCAACCATTCGACCGTGCGCCAAGTCCCAGACGGTGACGCGACCACGACGATCGCCGATGGCCACGCGCTGACCGCTTGGGCTGTAGACTGGATTTCCCGTCGGAAGCTCGGCGATGGGTCTGCCACTTTGGGTGTCGTGCAGCCGAGTCTTTCCGTCGGTGTGAACCATGATCAAATAGCGACCGTCGGGACTAAACGATCCGTCGCTGAGTCCCTCGCCAAGACCTTGGAAGTGGACCAGCTGCTTGCCGGTCTTCACATCCCACGAAAGCAGGTTCTGTCCGGCGTCGCGCACCAGCAGCCGTTGTCCGTCGGCACTAAACTGCGCTTCGAGGGTTCGCTGCATCTGAAGCGGAATCACCGTGTGTCCGCTCGCAGCCTCGCTGTAGGTTCGCGCTGGGATCTTGCTGGCCGCCGGATCCACCTTGCGCACCCCGACGCGCTGCTGGCTGTCGGCATAAGACAAATAGCGTACGTCGCTGCCGAAGCTTAGGTTCATTGCCAGCGGCGACGCGGTCATGGCAAAGCGCTGACGAGAGCTTGCAACCTCCCAGACGGAGATCTGCTGTTTCTTGTCGAGGATTCCGAAGTACGCGCTCTCGGGGCTCCACTGTCCGTCGAGAACCTGCGCGCTGCTTTGGTTGATGACGCCGACCTGCTGTCCCGTCGCTGTGACCCAGAATCGCACCGCTCCGTCTTGGCTGATCGTCGCCAGATACAGTCCGCTCGGGCTAAACGACGCATCCTGAAGTGTGCCAAGCGAGCCAGCGAGCGAAATCTGTCTGCCGCTCAGCGAGTCGAACAGTCCGAGGCTGCTTGGATTTTGCAGAAGGACGTGGCGACCGCTGATGCTCCAGATGATCTTGGTCTTGCTGTCTTCGTTTTCATCGTCATCGTCGAGAACCGCGATCTTGCGACCACTTTCGGTGTCCCACAGCGACGCGGTGCCCGTATCCGTCAGCGTAACCACCAGCTTTCCGTCGGGACTTGGCACCAGTCGGACGATGTTTCCTTGCTTTTCCGCAAGGACCGCGACAAACGATCCTTCCGCTACGTTCCACAGACAGGCCACCGACGCGCCTCCGCTGTCGGATTCGGACTTGTGCAGCGTCAGTGCGCGGCGTCCGTCGGGCGTAAACTGGGCTTCGGCAATCGACGTGCGCTGGTAGCGAAGCTGCGCGTAGTTTTTGCCAGTGCTCAGGTCGAACAGCTGAGGCCGCGTGCCGCTACCGAAGATGGCAATCCGACGACCGTCCGACGAAAACTGCGACTTGTGACCTTCTTCGATCAGCTTGATGCGGCCTTCGACGGTGTCCCAGACGCGGATGTGATGCGTGGCCTCGGTGCGTTCGATTTGGACGTAGCGTCCCGACGGAGCGAACCGCACATCGGTGGTGCCTTCCGCGTCGCTGCCGCGTAGCTCGCCGAGCAGCTTGCCGGTGCTCATGTCCCACAGCTGAATCAGATCGCTCGGGCTGTCGCCGCGACTGACGGTGAGCAAGCGTCTTCCGTCGGAGCTAAGCCGCACCACGCTGACATCGACGGCGGGCAAGCTGGCGATGAGCGCGCCGCGCTCTGGTTCCCAGATTTGTACCTGGCTGCGGTTGTCGATCGAATAGAAGCGCTGTCCGTCGGGACTGATGAACGCGTCGACGATTGGCTGTCCTGGCACAGCAGGCTGCGGAATCCGTCGTCCCGTCGATCCATCCCACAGCGACAGCGAACCAAACCAGCTCAGCGTCAGGATGCGCTGTCCACTTTGGAAAAAGCGTGCCAGCTTCAGATCCGCCTGCTGGTCGACGAGCGCACTCTCCAGTGACGTCACCCGCCGCATCGCATCGCCCAGCCACTCCAGCGCGAGCGGCTCACCGACGCCTTGCTCGTAGGCGCGGCCCAGAAACAGCGCCGCTTCGTAGTTGCGACCCGCGAGGAGCGCGCGACGGCCTTGTTCCAGGTTCACAAACGGTGGAAGCTCCGGCGACGAAGGACGAGAGTCCACTCGAGCCGGCGTCGGCAAAGGGGCTGGCGGAGGCGCTGCCGTCACCGCTGGCGCTTGCGCAGGAGCTGAAGCCGTCGCTTGCGCCGGAGCCGTCGATTTTGGAGCCGTCACCGCTTGCGCCGGAGCCGTCGACTTTGGAGCCGTCACCGCTTGCGCCGGAGCCGTCGATTTTGGAGCCGTCACCGCTTGCGCCTTGGCCGCGTCGGGAACTGCATCTTTGACGACGGTGCCTTTGGCGGCTGGCTTGGCGTCTGCTGGTTCTTTGGGCTCGCTGAGAGGCAGCGCTGCGGTCTGTTCTGACTTGGCCGCGGGTTTTGCTGCGGGTTTTGCTGCCGGTTTGGCTGCGGGTATCGCGGCGCGCTTGGCCACGGCTTTGGCAGCGGCAGGAGCCGCTTTGGCGACGGGAGCTGGCGCTATCGTGGCTGCCGACTCTGGCCCAGGCTTTGCGTCCTCGGTCGGCGCTTTGGCCTTTGCATCCGTTGGAACTGGCTGCGCCGCCGGTTTGGCTGTCGGCTTCGCAGTGGGTTTTGCCGTCGGTTTTGCAGCGGGCTTTGCCGTCGGTTTTGCAGCGGGCTTTGCCGTCGGTTTTGCAGCGGGCTTTGCAGCGGGCTTTGCCGTCGGTTTTGCAGCGGGTTTTGCCGCTGGCTTCTCGAGGACCGCTTCATCCTTGGCTGCGGGCGCTGGCGTCGCTGCGGGTTTGGCCTGTGCCGCCGCTGGACGCTTGGCATCCGCTGGAACCGGCTTGACGGGAGCGGACTGCGAGTCTGTCGAAGAAACGGCAGCCGCTGTCTGCGCCTGTGCGGCTTCGACCGTCAGTGCCAGCGTAAGCGGAATCGCCAGCGATAAGATTCGTCGCTTCATGGACCGCCCCCCCAAGGGCTTAGGCTATGTGTGCGAGTAGCGGCTCATTTTACGATGGCTATCGCGCTGAAAGCGATACGAAATACGCGCGCTGGCGAGGGCAGGGCGGCTGTCAATGGTGGGGCAGGGCAGGTAGGCGGATGCGCTACTCGTAGCGAAGACCGTCGACGGGATGCAGCCTGGCGGCTCGCAGCGATGGATACAACGTCGCCAAAAGTGAGATCAGCACCGTCACCGATCCCGTAATCAGCAGCTCACTGGGCGAGATCTGCGTCGGCAGCCGCTCGATCATGTAGACGTGCGCGTCGAGCAAGTAGCCCAGGCGCTCGATCAGCTTGCAGGTCAGCACCCCGATGCCCAGCCCAAGCGACACCCCGAGCAGCCCAATGGCCATTCCGGCCACGCGAAACAGCGACGACACCGACGCACTGCTCATGCCCATCGCTTTGAGGATCGCCACCTCGCGCGTCTTGTCGATCACCATCATCGTCAAGCTGGCCACGATGTTAAACGCAGCGACGAGGATGATCAGAAACAGCACCAGCGACAGCACCGCTTTTTGCATCGCCAGCGCCGTGAACAGGTTGTGGTTCAGCTCTTCCCAGTCGAGGCTGCGATACGGCGCACCACCGAGCAGCGACACCACGTCTCCCCCGATTTTTTTGGCGTACTCGACGTTGCGGGTCTTGAGTTCCAGGCCCGTCACCACATCGCCTTGACCGATCAGCTGCTGCGCCGGCGTCAGTCCAATGAGCACCAGGCGACGATCGTATTCATCAAATCCCGACGAAAACACCCCAGCCAGACGGAACTCTTGGGCGCGCGGCGGCGGCGCGGACTGACCAGGTTCCGTCGCAGTCAGCGCATCCAGTCCCGTTTGTGGAGAGATCAGCCGCAGCTTGTCTCCGACGGTGAGCTTGAGCTTACGCGCCAGCTCTTGCCCCAGAAACAGCCCCGGCAGCGGCGGACCTCCACCCTGTGGCGTCGCATCGATCTGGAGCGACTGAAGGCGCGGCTTGTCTCCCGTCGGAAGCGGCAACAGCCAGCGCGACAGATCCAGCACCGCATTGCTGCGCACCGCGTCGATGCCTTTGACCAGCACGCCCGACGTGAGCGCTCCTTCTTTGGCCAGCAGCATCTCGTTATAAACAAACGGCGATCCCGCGACCACCGACGGATGCGTCAGGCACTTTTTGAGCGTGTCTTCGTATTCGTGAAAGTCGATTCCGTACTTCAGTAGCAGGACGTGAGCGTTCAGTCCGACGACGCGACTGCGAATCTCGGCTTGAAAGCCCGATGTCACCGCCATCACCACCGTCAGCGCCGCAACACCGAGCAGAACGCCCAGCACCGCGACGGTGCTAAACACCGACAAGATGTTGAGCAGCCCGCTCACCACCGTCACGAGCGGCAACAGGAGCGCCGCCACCGCCATCTGCGGCGTCTGCCAGCCTGGAACGAGGAAGTACAGCAGCTCGACCCCGACGGTTGCAGCCAGGAGAAGCAGCGAAATCGTAATCAGGCTGCGGCTCGGGGCTCGACGGAACAGATAGCGTCCCGCGATGAGCAGCTCGTGGCGACGAGGCCACAGCGACGAAAACCACGAAGACGGCTGCTTGGCGACCTGAGGGTGCGGTGTGTCGGATGCCATGGCGGTGTGAGCGAACCGCCGTTATATCAGCGTTTTTCGTCGGACAGGAAGCAATCTTTCCGGCTTTGGTCGCGGCCTCGTCGCCGTGACTACTTACAACTGCCGAGCATCACCGAGACGTTCTGGCTGGTCGTCAAGCTGGTCGTCGCAACGATGTCAGGCCAGCCGTCGCCGTTCACGTCTGCAGTGTCGATCGACTGAGGATTCGCAGGTCCGTTCAGAGACACCACCGACTCGAACGTTCCATCGCCCTTGCCGAGCAGCACCGGAATCGTGTTGTTTCCATATCCAGCGACGGCAAGATCCGGCTTCCCATCGAGGTTGAAGTCTCCCACGACCGCACCGCGAGGCACCGTTGCGTTTCCAATGTCGATGTTGGTCGCTGTTCCAAAGCTGCCCGCACCATCGCCAAGCAGGATCGATGCCACATACGTTCCGGTGGTAATCCCGTTGTTCACCACCCCCAGATCCAGCTTCCCATCCCCATTCCAGTCCGCCGTCGTCACAAAGATCGGACTCGAACCCGCGCTCAGCGGAGTTGCCGCCCCAAACGTCCCATTTCCCATTCCAATCCGCAGCGACAAGTTATTCCCATTCGAGTTCGCCGTAACCACATCCAACTTCCCATCCCCGTTTAGGTCCGTGTAAAGGACCAAATACATTCAGACGAAAATTTCTTAATTCTCTCTCGCTGGAGTGAAGTATGAATAGTTTTTTCATGTAAGATAAATTGCTTTTTGTGGGTCTTGTCCGGTCGAAGGTGTGGGGGGATGACAGGGGGAGGAGGCGGCGGGTGCGGACGGTTTGGAGATGAATTTGGACATTTCGCTCCGCAGCCTTCGGCTTGGAACGCGGACTGTCCTGTCTTCGCTTCCCCTCCCAATATCGTGGCCACTCCGTCTGGAGTCGTGGCCGTGATCATCGCATCGTGACCGCAGCGGGAACGATCGCATTCCCTTCACCGTTCGGAATGACATAGACGCAGTGGCGGGAGGACGCAGAGCCTGCTGATTCTGGATCGTCCGGGCTTCGAGACGCTTTGGTTCTGCTTTGTAGCACCGAAAGGAGTCTGTCAGAGGTCGACTTGGCAACGGGGGTTCCGTGATTCCAGGCCATGAAGTCGTTGCGCCAGTACCACGCGAAAGCTATCGAGTTCGCGCAGAGAGCGCTCGCGGATGAGCAAGCCCGCCATGGCGCGCTGGAACGCTGCCTGCGCGGCGCTCCTGGCAGCCTAGTCGAGCAGTGGCAAACCTCGCCGTCCGAGAAGTTCGAGCTGCGCTTGGAGCCTCTGACCCATTCCCATGTCGAGTCCACGGCGACCGGCAACCCCTCTGTGAAAGACCCGCTCTGGATTGCCCGGCGCGATCAGCTCTCGCGCAAGACGGAGTGGGAAGACAAGCCCTGCCTCCTGAAGATCGAAGTGTCGCGCCAGTACCACGCGAAAGGAGTCCTCCTACCGCAGTATGTTGCGGAAGGGGGTCGGCAT
>CALMML010000222.1 GCA_937868485.1 uncultured Myxococcales bacterium
TCAAGGCGTGAGACAAGCGCGCTGGCTTGGTGAGAGAAGATCTATCAAGGCGTGAGACAAGCGCGCTGGCTTGGTGAGAGAAGATCTATCAAGGCGTGAGAGATCTTCGGCCAGCAGGTGACGGGTGCTCGGTCAGTGCGGGAGAGAAGCGGGACCAGGCAGCGTGGCCAGCTCCGGCGGGAGCTGCCAGGCGCGGATGACCTGCGGCAGCACCGCGCGCGGAAGCTGTAGCAGGCGTGGATGCTTGGCGGGCGCAAGCCAGCGCAGGATCTCAAGCAGCGACGCTTCGGGCAGGGCGGTACAGCCTGCGGTCGGCTGCTCAGGCGGGGGCGCGACGTGAAAGAAGATGCAGCTTCCCGCACCGGGCCGAGGCTGGCTGCGGTTGTAGCCGAGCACCACCAAGTACTTGTAGTGGTCGGTCGGCATGCGCAGCGACTCGGCGGACTGCCAGGTGGAATCGGGACGCTCTTTGACCAGCCGGTTGTAGTCGGGCGACTTCACATCATCGACGCAGCGATCGAGCGGCCCGGCCTTGTGATAGGGCAGGGTGACGCGGTCGGGGGCCTTGTCGGCGTAGCCCCACAGCTCGTCGAAGGTCAGAAGTCCAGCGGGGGCTCGACCGTCGCCTTCTTGTTTGAGGGGTCCAGGTGCGGGCGGCTTGGGCGATCCCGGATCACTGCGCCAGCCGAGGCCACTTCGTCCGACCCAAGCGGGACGCGGCTTGCCCCACAGCACCCAGCGTCCACGTTGTCGCGAAAGCGGATAGAGCATGCCGCGCGGCGCATCCCAGTCATCCGTCAGCACCACCACCAGCTGCTCACTGTGGACAAGTGGCGGCGTGGGCCCGAGCGACAGCAGCGGTGCGAGCAGCCAGGCGCTAGTCACGCTGAAGGGCTCGCAGTGCGGCCCGCAGGACTTCTTCGATTTGGGCGTCGGGCTTTTGCAAGAGGGCTTGATCGGTGGCGCGCTCGGCGTCGGCGGGTCGATAGCCCAGGTTGACGAGCGCTCCAGCGACATCGGCAAACACACCACCTTGGGCAGGCTTGTCCGATGCGGTTGCGCGCGTCGCTTTCGCTTTGCCGCTGCCTTCGGGCCGAGGCACCTTGTCGCGCAGCTCGAGGATGAGACGCTCAGCGGTCTTGGGACCAATGCCGGGCACCTTGCGCAGCCGCGCCACGTCTTCGCCGGCCACCGCCGCAAACAGTCCTGCCGCATCGAGTCCCGACAGAAGCCCAATCGCCAGCTTGGGACCGATGCCCGACACCGCGATGCACAGCTCGAAGGCGCGGCGCTCGTCTTTGGTGGCAAAGCCAAACAGCTGCATGGCGTCTTCGCGAACGTGCAGGTGTGTCAGCAGCTCGGCCTTGTGTCCGACTGCGGGCAGTGCCGTCAGGGTGTTGAGTGAGACGGAGACTTGGTATCCCACACCGCCGACGTCCACAAGGACGCCGTCGAGGGTCTTATCAATGAGGGTGCCGCTGAGACGAGCAATCACGGGCCCGACTGTGCCAAATCGAGCCGTGGGCGTCAAAGAACGTGGCTACAGCCAGCGCTTCCAGCCGTCGCTCGTGAGCTTCCAGTTGTCGATCTTTTGTTTGAGGCTGCTGTCTCGTCCGCCAAACATCATGAAGACGCCCTGCGCAAAGGTCAGGCTGGCGTCGATGCGCGCGGGCGGAACTTGGGTGGTGCTGACGGTGGCCCACGTCGTGCCCTGGATGGAATAGCGGAAGGTGTCGCTCAGCAGGTTGCCCGCGCCGTCAATGCCGCCAAACAGCACGATCTGCTGGCCCTGCGGGTCAATCGTGGCGGAAAACGCGCTGCGATAGCTGGGGGCACCGCCCTCTTGCGACACCACCGTCCATTTGGGCGGCATCGCCACCGCATCCAGTCGATAGACCTGGACCGTCGACTTGGTCATTTCATCGCTGCCGACCAAGTAGACATCGGTCTGGGTCGAGAGCAGCTTGGGCGACTTGACCTGCGGCGCGCCTGTCGTGTTGACCAGCGCCAGGTTGGTCATCCCCGGTGACTGCATCCGCCACAGGTCGCTGAGCGGCGAACCTCCCGATCCCGTGATGCCACCAAACAGCAGCGTGGTTGGGGTCATCGTCGCGCTGGGCACAATGGTCAGCCCGGCAAAGGCGCGCGGTGGCGTCGGTGCGGTGACGGTGGTGATCGGCTGCCAGGTGCGCGCGTCTCCGGGCATCGCGGCTTGGTACTGCCAGGTATCCAGCTGGACGACGCCGCCTGCGCCCATGCCTTGGACGACGAGCACGCGGTCAGACAGCGGATCGGCGACCATGTTGGGCTGCCGCGGTCCAGGGCTCATCGGGCTCGTGATGCGCTGCCAGGTGTTCTGGCTCAGGCTGTATTCCCAGGTGTCGCCGAGCGTCTGCTCTCCGCTGACTACGCCACCGAACAGGACCAAGCTGGTTGGCGAGGAAAGCGGAACCGCGACCAGGCCGGCGCCGTAGCGAGGCTCTGGACCGACAAACGGCAGCTTGCTCACGTTGCGGTCGAGCGTGACGACGATGCGCTTGTGCTCTCCAGAAGAGACGCTTTCGCTGAAGGTGCCGTGAAACGTGGGGCTGGCGGACAGCTCACCGATGATGTCGGCCTGGATGCTGCCACCGCTGCCCAGGTTTAAGGCAAAGACGACAGGAAAGGACTTGGCTTCGCCGGTCGAAACGGCAAAGCCTCGCTGCTGCTTGGTGCCGCCGTCCAGGCTGTAGACCGTGCGGATGAGATCCAGCTCTCCGCCGGGCGATTCCACTTGGACGGTGATGCACGCTTCGCTCTGGCCTTCGCACGGATCAACCTGGCTGCATCCGGTCGTCGCCGCGCACAGCAGTGCCAGCAAAGAAGCAGAGGCGCGAACAAGAGGCAATCCCAGTCGCAAGGTCGCAATACTCATGGGGTCACCGGATCAAAGACTGTGACGGTGGGACCGCGTGTCCCAAAATAGACACCAAGGCCAATCGCTGTACCGAGCAGCACCGCTCCACCCGCCGCACCCGCGATGATGAGCCACGTCTTTTTCGAGATCGGCTGCCGGGCAGGCTGCGCGACAAAGCCCTTGGGCGGTGGTTCCCCTGTCGTTTCCACCGGATAGGTATCGAGCGCGGTGAGCTGAACCGTTGGCTTGGGGGCCAGCTGCTGCTCTAGCTCGGCGACTGTGGTCTCGACTTCGGCGCGATTGGCTGCCGTGGGCGCATCGGTCAGGTAGCGCTTGTAATAGGTCAGCGCCTGCTGCTGCCGTCCCGCCTTGTTGTGAGACTGCGCGATGTTGAACAAAAACACCGGCTGCGGCAGCGACTTGTAACAGAGCTCGAACTGCTCGATGGCTTGGTCCCACTCTCCCTTTTTGTAGAAGGCGGTCCCTTGTTCGTACGCTTTTTTGGCGGTGGCTTTGGCGGCGGCGCTCGGCGGGTCTGCGGCAAAGGCCACAGGGGACGAAAGCCCTATCAGTCCCCATAGTAGGAGCGAGCGGGCGATAACTTTTTCCACAGCTTATCGTAACACGCCTTTTCGCCGATCTGATAGGAGCAAGGCCGTGACCGCAACGGATGGCAGAAACGACGAACCGGCGGGTGTTTCTCGTCTTGGGCGGCCCTCGGGTGAGGGTGGCGGTGGATCGAGCGATTCTTCGAGCCCCATCGCCGATGTCGTGGTGCTGTTTGTGGTTGCGCTGACGCTGCTGCTTGTATCGGGTTCGGCGGTGGCTTCGCTGGGTCTTGCGCGGCGTGCTGGGATCTGGGGATCGCTTGTGTCGGTTGCGCTGCCGGAGCTGGCTGGGCTGCTCATTCCTTCCCTGCTGTTTGTCTGGCAGTCGGGTCAGCGCCAGCGCTTGGGAATGCTCATCGTGCCGCCGAGTCGGCGTATATCGGCGGTGCTGCTGCACCTGCTGGCGGGCGGGCTGCTGGGCATGACCCTGTTTTATGTGCTGTCGGCCTGGCTGGAGCCGCTCTACGAGCACTTGGTTCGACTGACGCCAGCGGAGCAGCGCGCGCTGGAGCGAATGATTGTGCCGGCGTCGGGGGTTCGACCGCTCGGCCTGGATCTGCTGACGTTTGCGCTGGTTCCAGCGCTGTGTGAAGAAGTGCTGTTTCGCGGCGCGATTCTTTTGACGCTGCTGCCCGACTTGGGGAACCCGCAGGCGATGGATGCGCACCGGCAACCGGCTCGCAGTGGCGCGATGATGCTGCTGTGCGCGGTGCTGTTTGGGCTGATTCATCTGTCGTGGGGACGCATGATTCCGACGATGCTGCTCGGGATGGCGTTTGCGCTGGCGGTGCGACTCGCTGGATCGCTGTGGGTGCCAGTGGCGATGCACGCGATGAACAATGCGCTGGTGGTGCTGATGGTGCGCCGCGGCCTGTCTTCGTTTGTGGAGCTGGGCTGGACGGTGCGGATCGGGCTTGTGCCGGTTGCGGTTGTGCTGCTTTGGACGGTGCTCCGCTTGCTTGGGCGTGGCACGGCGGCGTGGGAAAGCGCGCGGGATGCTTGACAGCGGCGAGCGCTGCCGATTTCCTTGTGAGTAGTGATCCGCTTGCGTCCACGACGACATGGGACTCTTTGGGCTGCGACGCTGGGCTTTTTCGGGCTCAGCGTCTTGCCGTGGTCTGGGCTGGCGTCGGGATCGCAGGCACCGCTTTTGCTGGCCTCGGTGTCGGCTCCCGCGTCGCTGCCAGGCATTGGCAAAGAGCTGGGACGGGCGATGCTCCAAGCGCTAAAAGAAGCGAGCGTGAGCGCGCAGCCCGCCAAGACCGATTCCGAAGGCACGCTGTGGGCGAAGCTGGAAGAAGTCGGGGCCGGGCGACTGAAGCTGTCGTTGACCTATCGTGGGGCGGGGCGAACCACGAGCGCCGATGCGATGGGCGATCTGGAACACCTCGATGATCTGGTCTATTCGGTGGTGGCAGAGCTGCGGCCTCGGCTGTTGTCTTCAAGCGATTCGCTGCCGCAGCGGAGCCTGTTGCCATCTTCGCTCGCGAGCGCACCGCCGGTGCAGGTCAAGCTGGCCTCTTTGTCGGGCGTATCGAAGCGATCGGAGCTGACGCTGCTCGGGGCCGGTCCGAAGCTGGATGCCAAGCCGTCGATCAGGCCCGAAGCGAAGGTCGAAGCGAAGGTCGAAGCGAAGGTCGAAGCGAAGGTCGAAGCCAAGCCGGGGAGCGTGCCGACGCCTCCGGGGACGACGCTGCCGCCGCCTCCAACGGTTTCCAGTCCGACCCCAAACCCAAGTCCGGCTGAGGTTGCGCCGAAACAGCGTCCGCGCGTGGCGGTGGGACTGCTGGGCGAGCCGATGGCTGCACTTCCCGCCGGTTATTACGGACTGAGCGCCGTCGGACAGCACGCGATGATGTCGTTTTTGCAGCAGCGGCTGGCGGTTCCGGTGACGGCGACGCGGCTGTATAGCTTGGTGGGCGGCTACGAAGCGCTGGAGCAGTCGCTGCGAGCGGGCGCTCATCACACGCTGATGGCTCGGCTGGATGCGCTGACGGTTCAGAACGGGGTCTTAAGCGGACGAATTCACTTCGTGCTGCTGCAAGATGGCAAGCTCTTATACGATCGCAGCGTGCCGCTCCTTCCGACGGTGTCGAGTGCATCAGAGTCGCCCAGTGCGCTGTTTTCGCGGGCGCTGTTGGCGACGCTCGATACGCTGTTGGCAGAGCTATCCAGCCGCTTGCCTGCGCGGTAATCGTCGCGTCCGGGCGCGGATGTGGGTCCGTACCCGACTCGCGGGCTCGCGGGAGCCCAAACCGGCCAATTGACGCTAAGTTGGCTTTTGTCATACGATAACCTTCGCAAAATGGTGTCCTCACTGAGAGCCTTGGTGGATCACCAGTCAGGACGCTGAGGAGCACGCGTGGCACTACCTTCGCCTTTTGGAAAATACCTGCTCCTTGAGCGAATCTCCGTCGGCGGTATGGCAGAAGTCTTCAAGGCGAAGACCTTCGGCGTCGAGGGCTTCGAGAAGATCATCGCCATCAAGAAGATCCTGCCGGCGATGGCCGAAGATGCTGACTTCATCCAGATGTTCATTGATGAAGCCAAGATTGCAGGCCAGCTCAATCACGCGAACATCTGTCAGATCTTCGAGCTGGGAAAGATCGACGACAGCCACTTCATCGCGATGGAGTACATCTGGGGCAAAGATCTGCTTCAGATCCAGAATCGCTTTCGTCGGCTAAAGAAGCACATGCCGGTGCAGATGGCGGCGTTTGTCATGGGCAAGGTCTGCGAAGGCCTCGACTATGCGCACCGCAAAAAAGACGCGACCGGCAAGCCGCTCAACATCATTCACCGCGACGTGTCGCCGCAGAACGTCATCAGCAGCTACGACGGTGAAGTCAAAGTCATCGACTTCGGTATCGCCAAAGCGGCGTCGCGATCGTCGAAGACGCAGGCTGGTGTGCTCAAGGGCAAGTTCGGCTACATGAGCCCGGAGCAGGTCGGTGGCAAGACGCTCGATCAGCGCACCGACATCTTTGCCGTCGGCACGATCCTGTATGAGCTGCTGACCAGTGAGCGCCTGTTTGTGGGCGAGACCGACTTTGTGACGCTGGAAAAGATCCGCAGCGCGCAGGTTCCGCCGCCCTCGACGATCAACAAAGAGATTCCGCCCGAGCTAGACCGCATCATCATGAAGTCGCTGGCTCGGGATACGGCAGAGCGCTACCAGTGGGGTAGCGAGATGCACGACGATCTCGCTGACTTCGCCGCGCAGTTTGAGCCGGTCTATAACGCCAAGGCGCTGGCGACGTGGATGCGCGACGCCTTTTCGGCGGAGATGCGCAAAGAGTCGGCGGTGCTGGAGCAGCAGCGCAAGATCGGCAAAGAGGCGATGGCCCAAGGCGGTCAGTCGAAGGGCGGTGCGCCACCTTCGGCTCGACTGCGGACGCCAACGCTGGCTCCGACATCGTCTGCACCTCGGGCTGTGCCAGAGCCAACGTCGGCGCTCAACGAAAGCGAGATCGAGCCGCTGGCTGAAGGCGATGGTCACGCCGGTGGTGGCGAAGGAGATCTGCTAAACCAAGCGACCGCGATCGTGATGCCGGATCAGCTTCCCGGCGGCGAGGGCGATCTTCCGAATCAGTCGACCGCCATCTTCGACAGCGCCAAGCACGGTGGAGAAGGCGACGAAGGCGACATCAAAGCGCAGTCGACCGCGATCTTTAACCCGAACGAACATCCCGGTGGACCGCAAGCGGCGCAGCCTCAGCCTGTGCAGCCCGCTCCGCAGCCGATGATGGATCCGTACGGGGGACAGATGAACCCGAACTTCCCGGCCAACGCGAGCATGGTCGGGCCGATGGGCGCGTTTCCGTCTGCGTATGGCTCGGCGGTGATGCCAGCGATGGCGATGCCGTTTGCCTCGGCAGCGATGTCCGCGATTCAGCCGGGCGCGATGGTGATGCTGCCCAACGGAACGGTGATTCCGGCGGCGGCTGTGCAGCAGCAGATTCCGCAGCAGCCGATGCCGCAGGTTGCGGAGCCCAAGGGAAGCTCGCTCGCCAAAGACATCATGGTTGGTGTCATCGTCGCGATTGCGGTGGTGGGCTTGGTGCTGGGAGCCAAGTTTGCGATGCAGCCGGGCAAAGGCACGGTCGTGGTGACGGTGTTTCCGCCTCGGCAAGCGACGGTGTACGTCGATGGTCGCGAAGCCGGACGGGTCGAGCAAGGCGGCGCGCTGCTGCTCCGCGACATTCCGCGCGGTCCGCATCAGCTGTTGGTTCGCGCAGAAGAAGGCGAAGCGCAGCAGGTCGTCGATGTGCTCGCGGGTGATACGGTGCAGGCGCCGGTTCAGCTGGGTGCAGGCAGTGCGGGCGCGCAGCAAAACGGTCAAGGCAACGGTGTCATCCGTCTGCGCGTGCCTCCCGGCGTGTTCATTTCCGTCAACGGCATCTTGGTCAAAGAAAGCGACATCCTGAAGGGCTACTTGGTTCCGTCCGGCCAGGTCCAGAACGTGTCGGTCAAGAAGGCTGGAAAGCAGCCCGTGAACTTCCAAGTCACGCTGTCGGCGGGTCAGGAATACGATCGCGCCATCGAGCTACAGGAAGGTCGCGGCAAGCTGGTCATCAACACGCGACCGCCGGGCGCAGATGTGCTGGTCAATGGTCGCGCATACGGAAAGACGCCTGCGACGGTTGAGGATCTCGATCCGACCAAGACCGCCAAGGTGGTGCTCAAGAAGCGTGGACATGGCACGGTGACGAAGCTGGTGTCGTTTGGCGACTCGTTTGAGCAGAGCCTGGACATCGATCTGGGTGGTGGTGGTGGCGGCGGTGGCAAGGATGAAGAAAAGGGCTCGTCGGGAAGTTCGTCGTCGAGCGCGAGTGCTGCTCCGACGCCAGCACCGGCAGCTCCAGCGGCGAGCAGCGACAAAGAAGGCTATCTCATCGCGAACAGCCAGCCGTACGCGCGCGTCTTCGTCGACAACAAGGACACTGGCAAGACCACACCGATTGCTCCGCGCGATCGCATTGCGCTCAAAGCCGGCAAGCACTCCGTCACGTTCGTCACGAGCAGCAAGCGCGTCAGCTTCGACGTCGTGATTCGGTCAGGCGAAGAAACCAAGCTGGTTCGCAACCTCAACGAAGACTAGCGGTTCGTCGATCGCTGGGCTTCACCTAGCGCGCGGTGGCCAGGATAAACACGCCCAGCAGCATCATCGTGAGCAGCGGCAGCGCCAACAGCTCGACGAGTCCGATGCGAAGCTGAAAGCCGGGAAGCTGCTGCCGGACGTGATGTTCAAAGCCAATCACCAGACCGAGCGGTAGCAGCCACGAAAAATCGAACGCCAGCGACAGGAACAGCACGCACAGAAGCACACCGAGCAGCATCGCGAGCAGCATCCGGGCGATGTGCTGAAGCTCAAGCAAGCTGCGCTGTTCGTCTTCGTCGAGCCCGTCGTCCGGCCAGCGCATCACCTGCACGAGCAGCTTCAGCGCCACATAAATGCCGGTCAGATAGAGCGTGCCTCCGACGACACCGGTTTCGACCAGCGCTTGCAAAAAGCTGTTGTGCGCATTGAGAAAGCTGATTCGCTCGTAGTTGGCAAAGCCGACGCCGAAGAACGGATCGCTGAGAAACGCGCGAAAGCCGTTTAGGTACGTCATGATCCGCGTGATCGTCGAGTACGCAGCCTCGGCTTCGTTGCGCGTCGAGATCAGCATCATCGGTGACACCAGCACGGCGGCCAGTCCTGCACCCAAGATTCCGACGCGGAAATAGAAAAAGCACAGCATCACCAGGCCGATGGCAGCTTGCGCGGCTCTCGACGCAGCCAGCAGCACCGAGATCGCGAGCAGCGGCAGCCCAACCAGCCACAGCCACTTCCAGCCCGGTCGATTCGGCCACGTCGCCAGCCCGAGCAGCAGCGCCGCAGCCATCACCAGCGCCAGCGCCAGCGAGTTCGGATCAATCAAGTTGCCGGTGTAGTGAATTCGATCCACCACCGTCGCCAGGCCGAGCGGTCCGGTTCGCTCACAGGCCCAGCCGTAGTCGCGCAGGTGCTGCTCGTGTGGCGGAACGGTGTAGCACTCGCTGGTCGCCTGACAGGGTCGCTTGTCGCTCGTCTGTTCGTAGTTGAGCTGCCAGGCATTGCGAAAGTAGTGACACTCGCGCGGGCCGAGCCGCTGCTGCGACGACACGGCGGCAACAAACAGCAGCGCAGCGACGATCGTGACCGTCAGCGTTCGCAGCCGCTGGGTGTTGGTTGCCAGCACGCCGATCAGCGACGCAAACGTCAGATCTTTGGCGTAGTCACCCGTCAGAAACGGAATCAGCTCGTCTGGGCCATCCGACACGATTCGCGTGATCAGCGCCCACACAAACAGCAGCCACTGAACCGCCAGCACCGTCGAAAACCGAATGCTGAGCTGCTTGCGAAACATCGCCAATGGCACAGCCAGCGCCAGCAACGTGAGCAAGATGCCCTGCGGTCGCAGCGCGAGCACCGTATCGCTGAGCAGGTCAAAGCGCAGCAGACGGTGGGCAACGATCAGAACGATGATCGCAAAAGCAGCCACGGCTGGCAGAGGGTGTACGTCGACGGGTCACTCTGTCAAGGGGCGCGAACGTGACGCAGCACTTGGCTGGCCAGTCGACGAGACTGTCGCTGCACCTGGGTCAGCGCAAACGCCGCCCGGCCCAGCATCGTGCGATTCCCGATGCACAGCGTGACGCTCGGCTGGGCTTTGGCTCCCAGGTGGCTCTTGTACGGTTCGTTGCCGCGCAGCAGATCGATCGCCACAAAGTCCTGACGCAGCGCTTGGCGAATCAGCCGCAACAGCAGGATTCGTCCTGGCTCATCGTCGAGATGATCGGGATCGAGCCCGCTTTGATAGCAGTGCAAAATCCCGCTTTCGGCCAGGCAGTAATAGGTCGCAATCGGCTTCGGTCCGTCTTGCAGCCACGCGAGCCAGAGCTTTCCATCGCGCAACAGAGCCAGCGTCGCATCTTGGTGAAACGACAGAAACCGTCGGCGCGCGAACATCCCAGTCTGTCCGTGATGCGCTCTTCGTCGCTGATGTAAGTCCACCAAGATGGAAAAACCGTGCCTGAGCGAGTCCTCGTCGGTCGCTAGATGCAGCGTGTAGCCTTGCGCGCGTCCGTGACGGTCCGCTTTGCGGAGCCGATGGCGATGTCCTCGGGCGACGTGCAGAAGGTATCGCTCAAACCGTGCTTCTTCGTACGCTTGGCTCCCGCGCGGATGCTGGAGCTCTTCCTCGAAGCGTAGTCGCCAGCACGCGGTTCCAACCGTCTCTTGTTGCGGATGACCCAGGCGACCAAGTTCGTCGGACAGCACCCGCAGCGCTTGATCCGCTGGATCTTGCGCGTCGAGCAGCAGCAGATCCCAGCCTGTGCTCGACCC
The DNA here is from genome assembly GCA_937868485.1 of uncultured Myxococcales bacterium. Taxonomy (GTDB): domain Bacteria; phylum Myxococcota_A; class Polyangia; order Palsa-1104; family JAEUJZ01; genus JAEUKA01. Next base: position 10,877 of record CALMML010000222.1, read on the forward strand.
CGACGAAACGATCGGACGACGACGACCCGACAGCGTCGATGCCAAGACGTGTCCAACCTCCGACTCGCGTCCCGGCTCAGCCAGCAGCCCCAAATATTCCGAGCAGACTTCTCCGCTCGCCAGCGGTCGCAGCACCCGCCCGAGCGCCGTCAGTCGGCGATAACACGGAAGCAGTCCCACCAGCTTGGGTCCGTCAAAGTACGCCAGTGTGTAGAGCTGTCGTCCTTGCAGCGTGCCGTAGTGTCGCCACCAAGCCACTTGCCAGTCCCAGCTTCGAAACGGCTGTCCCTGCGCAAGCTGATTCCACTGCGGTCGCAGCGCGGCCAGTTGATGCTCGCTGGTGATGAGTTGCACCGTCATCGAGCGCGCAGTCTAGCCAGAAACCGGGCACCGCGTACGCTGCCGGTAGAAAATCCGCCACTTTGCGTTGTAAAATCACTTCTTATGCGAAACGTAAGCAAGCTTCCGGTTCTAGGTCAGGTGATCGGCTCGGTCCGCTCGCTGGCGCGGGTGTTGTGGGTCCTGCCGCTCGTCGCGGCGGTGGGCTGTGGCCCTGGCAATCTTCGTCCCACCGACCTGACGCCAAAGGAACAGCAGGTTCAGCTCTTCGAAAAAGACGAAGCGCCGGACTGCACGCTGTATGAAGACTACGGTCAGATCGCGGTTGAGTCCGGCACGTCGCTGTCCCCGGGCACGTTCGATTCCAGCAAGGCCAAGCTTCGTCGCGCGGCGGCGGAGCTGGGCGCGACTTCCGTCCGCATCACGAGCCACACCAGCATCGGAAAGATCGATCGCGCGACCGGCGTTGCGATCAAGTGTCTGAAGCGTCCGGGCTAAGTAAACGTCGACGGAGCCTCACTGCGGCTCGTCGCTCAGCCCACACCTTCGCATCGGCTGCTTAGAACGCTCCGCCTGGACCGCGTCCCCCATCCTCGCTCCGAGGCGGCTGAATCGGCGGCGCAATCGCGCGGGCTCGGTTCCAGTTGCTCCCGAAGATCGATTCCATCCCTGCTTCCGCCGCAGATCGCACCGCTGCGTTTGGATGATTGAGGAACATGCGGAACAGCTGAATCACGAGCGGACTCTTGGCGCCAGCCAGCTTGCGAAGCACTTGGGCGCGCTGCAGGTTGCTCGCTGTGTTTTTCGCGACGCTGATCAGCTCATCCAGCTTGGCATCATCACTGAGCGGGAGCGGCGCTCCATCGGCTTGATCGTCCGTCGCTGCTTCTGCGGTCTGCGTCTGCGCGGCTGGACTTGGCAACACTGGTTGTGCGTCGCTGACTGGAATCGCTGTCGTCGCTGGTTCCGGCTTTTCTGCTGGTGCAGCCACCGCCGCTGGCGCCACTTCCTGAGGAGCTGGCGTCGCGGTCTTTTCCGGTGCGGCTCGCTCGGTCTGATAAGCTGCGCTGCCTGCCGGTGGAAGTCCCGCTTTGGCCAAGGCCGCTGCCAGTCGAGGATTCACCGGACGAGCCGGAGCGCTGGCTGTCTCGACGGCTTTGGCGGGTGCCGGCGCTGGTTCGGCCTTCATCGCAGCGGGCGCTGGTGCTGGCGTCGCTATCGGCTTGGCGGGCGCAGTGGCCGCTACCGTTGGAACCGGCGCGGGAGCCTTGACCGCTGGGGTCGGTGCAGGCTCGGGGGCCATGAACTCTTTGGGAATCGGCTTGCCCATTGCGCGCGCTGCGTCGAGAGCCGCTTGTCGTCGGGCTTCTTCTCGGCTGCGATCGACATCGGGCGGATCGGCTTCTGCGGTCGCCGCTGCCGTTCCATTCGCTACGGTCGTCGCTGCTTGCGATGGCGTCGTGCGCAGCGAGTGGGTCATGAGCTGAAGCAGGCTGCCGTGCGTTCCCCCAGCGCCGTGCCGTGGCGTCGCAATCGATCCGCTTGAGCACAGGATCACCGGCGCTGTCTGTCCTGCTGGCTTCGGATGGGTCAGCGCTCGCCACGCCGCCCCGAGCTGCTCCACGTCTTGCACCACCACGGCTGCGCCTTTGATGTCCGCGTCGCGACGAAGCCGTCGGAGCGCTGCCGAAAGCTCCGGCTGCGGCCAGCCCGCCAGCGCACTTGCCTCGACGAAAAACACCGGACGAGACAGCCGAAGCCGCAGCGCCTGCGTCAGCAGCGCCGTCGTCTCCGCACTACAGCCGGACAGAAGGAGCAGCAGCGGTCGCACGCTCACCAGACGATCTTTTACAAGCTCTAGCACCACCTGCGACGGTCGATCCGCGACGAACGCCGCAGCCCACGCTTCATCCGGGTCCGAGGTCGGCAGCACCGAAAGTCCCGGGATCTGCGTCGGAAGTTGCTCTCGATCATGCGCGGCAATCCACAGTCCGCGTCCCAGCTGAATGCGCTCGTCGGGATGAGCGGGACCCAGCTCTGCGTCCGAGCCTGTTTCCACAAGCGCCGACGCGCGGAGCAGCCCTCCCGGTGCCAGCAGCGCCCCAAGCTGCCACGACGCGACCCCAAGCTGCGTCGCCAGCGACTCAACCGTGTTCGTTTCGGAACGCTGTGAAAGCGCCGTCAGCAGACGCTGTTCCAGCTCTGTTGGCTTAAACAGCGACGTCAGCCAGCGCAGATCCACGGACTTCGGATCGCGCTCGACGGAAGCTGCACGGACAGCTGGCTCGGATTGTGCGATGGAAACCGCTTTGGCTGGCTCTCGCTTGGTCGCGGCAGCAGCGCGTGGCTTGCTGGATGCTTGGACAGAACCTGCCGAACGACGGCTCTTTTCGGGGCTGGCTCCCGAGGGAGCGCTCTTCTTACTGGGCATAGCCTTTCGACTATATCACGCCAAGCGCGCTCGCAGGGCAGGGCGACTTACAGCAGATCGTCGACGCGATTGCGCAGCGTGTCACGCAGCATTCGATGCGCGCGCAGCCGTCGGGTACGCACGCCACCCACCGTCAACCCCAGCGACTCTGCGACTTCCTGCACCGGCTTTTCGTCGAGATCGCACTGCATCACCACCAAGCGATAGCGCTCGGGAAGCTGCGAAATCGCCCACCGAAGCAGATCGGCCTGCTGTCCGTCTTCCAGCTTCCACTGCGCCGGTTCCGACGTCCCGCAGCCATGCAGCCAGCTCGAGTCTTTCGGCAGGTTGGTCGCCGCTCGCGTCGTCCTGTCGCTGGCTCGTCGCTCGCGCCGCATCGTCATCAGCACCGCATTGGCACCGACGCGATACATCCACGTTCCAAGCTGAGAGTCACCACGGAAGTAATCCAGGTGAGACAGCGCAGCAACGAGCGCATCTTGGGCCGCGTCTTCGGCGGTTGACTCATCGCGAAGCATCCGTCGAGCCTGACGTACCAAAGCTGGGCGACTCGCGGCCACTGCGTGAGCCAGGTTCTTCGGGGTCGAGGTCTGGGTCTGTTGCGTCGTCATGGCAACTCTCCGAGGTCTTGGCTGGGTTCCCAAGGAACCAGCTTGTTATAAACAAACCTTAAACAGACCATGCGGCATGTGTCAATAAGGAAAATTCTATTTTTAGAATAGATATAAATCTATGTGGCTGACTAGAAATCCAGCTCGATCTTCCTTCCCCAAGTTTGAACAAACCGTTGACAAGCTGCGATCTCTGACCCAGGCTGAGGACTGTGAGCAAGTACCGCATTCAGACAGTCGCTCAGCTAACCGGGCTCAGCTCGGCGCTGATCCGCGCGTGGGAAGCTCGATATCGACTGGTTCAGCCAGAGCGAACGCCATCGGGCTATCGGCTGTATTCCGACGAAGATGTTGCAGTTCTTCTCGGTGCGCAGCGCTTGGTTCGTCAGGGAATGGCGCCGATGCAGATCGCGCAGCTTCCCAAAGAGCAGATCATCCAAGGTCAGCGACTGCTGCTTGTGTCAGACGCGGAACCGCCAGCCGCGCCTGCTCCGCGCTCGGCAGAGGCTCAAGATAGAACAAACCTTGAACAGCCGCTGAGCATTGCGGAGCGCATCGACCGCATCGTGGCCGCATTTGGTCGCTTCGATCGAGAACAGGCCGATGCGCTGATTTCGGCTCCGCTGCGGACGATGCCGACGGAACAAGTGTGTCGCGAGCTGCTCCTTCCGCTGCTGTTTGAAGTGGGCGACCGCTGGCATCGCGGGGAACTGACCGTCGCAGCGGAACACTTTGGAACGACGCTCCTGCGCAACAAGCTGATGTCGCTGATTGATGAGCTTCGACAAGGCGAGCAGCGCTTTCGCGTTCTGTGCGCGTGTCCGCCGGGCGATCTCCACGAAATGGGGCTGCTGCTGTTTGCGCTGGAAGCAACCATCCAGGGCTGGGATGCGATTTATCTGGGTGCCAATGTGCCGATTGGTGACTTGATTCAGACGGCGCGAAAGCTAAAGCCGACGCTGGTGGGGCTGTCCTTTGTGCTGCGCAAAGAGCCGGCGGAGCTGCGGTCGCAGCTTGCTGAAATCACAACCGGACTCAAAGGCGTTGCGCCGCTGCTGGTGGGGGGAAGTGGGCTGCGCGGACAGACCGAGATTGTGCGCACTGTCGGCTGTTTGATGATGCCGGAGAGCGGGCGACTGGGGGACTTGCTGCCCATGCTGACCGCGGAACCGGCTGCTGGAAAGTCAGCATCCCGAGGCAGAAACAGCGAAATCTCCAAAAACGTAAAAAAGTTCTTGCCGTAGCAAGCAAGGCTTGG
>CALMML010000223.1 GCA_937868485.1 uncultured Myxococcales bacterium
ATCGAATAGGAATCGAATAGGAATTGAATAGGAATCGAATAGGAATCGAATAGGAATCGATTGGGAATCAGGAAGGAATCGGGAAGGAATCGGGAAGGAATCGGGAAGGAATCGGGAAGGAATCGGGCGGGAATCGGGCGGGCTAGCCCTTCTGCTTGACCAGCTTGGCCAGCGACGTTGCACCGTGACGGGTGGCCGCAAACGCGATGCCGCTCTGGAGCGTGCTGCGGGTCACAACACCGCTTAGATCGACGCCCAGCGAGATGAGCGTCTGCGCAATCTCGGCCCGAATGCCGGTGAGCACCGCTTGGGTTCCGAGCAGTCGCAGAGCCGCCGCCGCACGAATCAGCATGCTCGCGACGTTGGTATCGACGTGCTTCATGCCGGTGATGTCGAGGATCACGACGCGGGCGCGATGATGCTGGGCTCCGTCGAGAACCGTCTCAATCACTTGCTGGGCGCGCGCGGTGTCCATTGTTCCGATGAGCGGCAGGACCATGATCTCATCGGTGATGGGAATGAGCGGCGCAGCAATCTCTGCAAGTCGCGCACTTTGAATGCGGATGACTTCTTCTTGCAGGTTGGCGCGGTCGCGCTCGATGCGGACACGCTCGGCCCCTTCCTTCTGCGTGCGTTCGTTGGCGGCGGCCAGCTCGTGGGTGCGCTGAGTCAGGTCGGCGTTGCTGCGTAGAAGCTCTTCATTGCTCTTTTGCAGGCGGTCGCCCACGTCTTTGAGCCGTCCGTACAGGATCGCGTTTTCCACCGCCGTGGCAGCCTGTCCTGACAGAAGACGCAGCAGCTCGATGCGCTCGGCGGTGAAGGTGTCTTCCGCGATGTTGTTTTCCAGATACAGCACGCCGCTTAAGCGACCGCGAACCTTGAGCGCCAGGCACAGCAGCGACTTGGGCTTGTGCGACAGCACGTACGGATCATTGGCGTAGCGTGAGTCGGTGCTGGCATTGCTCAGCACCAGTGCTTCGCGGGTGTGCGCGACGAGCTGCACGATCGAGTGAGAGAGCTCGGTGCTCTTTTCGAGCGGAATCCCCAGACCGACCTGCACCATGTCGGGATTGACGGTGATCGACGCTTCAATCGTCAAGGCTCCGTCGCGGTCCAGCAGCAGGAAGCCACGCTGTGCGCCGGCATTGGCTGCGACCAGACGCAGCACCTGTTCCAGCAGTCGATCGAGCACGATCTCACTGGCGATGCTCTGCGCGGCGTGCAGCACCGTCGCCAGGTCGAGGAATCCGCTCGTGGTCAGGCTCGACGAAGTGGTCACGGTCGGCGAGATCGGATCGCGCGCTCCGTTGAGCAGCACATCCCGCTGGAGCGACGGATACTCTTCGAGAAGCTGCGCAATCTTGTGGCTCGCTCCCCAGCGCTCAAAGCCGTAGTACGCATCGCGGATGTAGACGCTGGACAGACGGCTGCGACCTTGCTTGGACAAGAAGCGTCCGCACAGCTCCGACGCGATGGCGTTGTGATGGAAGAACTCACCTTGCTGCGACAGCGCAATCGCTTGATCGAACAGATCCATCGCTTCGCTGTAGCTGCCACGCAGACGCGCTTGTTCCGCCAGCACCAGCACATACTTGTGACGATAGCTCTTGGGGAACGCGCTGGCCCATACGCCAAGCTGCTGAATCATGCGCGAAAGGAGCTGTCCATCCGGGCTCTGTTCCTGATCCGACTGACCTTGCGCCACCAGCGTCAGGCAGCTGTAAAAGAACAGGTCGGTGACAAAGTGCAGACCCATCGCACCGCCGATGTGCGCCTGCGCTTCGTGTAGCCACTTTCGCGCTTGGTCGTAGCTTCCGTACAGGTAGGCAAGCTGTAGCTTGACCGCGTAGTACCAGCACAGGAGCGTCGAGAACTCGGTCTGCTTGATCGCTGCGATGAACTTGTCTTCGTCGAAGTCTCGACTGCTCAGCGAGTCTCGGCTTCCGACCTGGCCCGTCAGGTTCAAGATCATCTGCTGCGACAGCTGCAGTGCGCCAATCGCGAACGGCTCACGCGCGCGACGAGCCACCGTCAGGAGACGCTCAATCTCTTGGCTGACCGACGTCAGATCTTCGCCTGCACCGAGCAGATGCGTGACGGTGTGGAAGCAGCAGTATCCGACGAAGGTCAAATCGCCGGTTTCCATACCGGCCTTGATGCCCGCTTGCAGGTATTCCAGGCCGCTGCGCAGCGGACGCTGATAGCAGTTGATAAAGCCCGAAAACAGACCGCTCATACGACAATCGAGCGCGTAGTTTTTGAACTTCTTGTTGAGCGCAAGTCCAAGCTGGCCAAACTCGTAGGCCTCGGCGTAGTTGCCGAGCATGTTTCCCGCGATGACCGCATACGAGATGTGCGCGTACGACGTAAACTCGGTGTTGCCGTGACGCAGCGACACCATGGCCAGCTTCATCACGAGCAGCGACATCAGCGTCGGGCTTAGGAAGAAGGCCGGCGTGCAGGCTCCAAGCAGCAGTCGCTGAATCAGTCGCTGCTGGGGATCTTCGCAGTCGGGTAGGTGCGCCAGCGCCGAGATCGGACGATCACCGACGAGCGTCTTGAACTCTCCGACGGCTTGCGTCAGCGCGACAATCTGCTGCTGTGGGTCCATCGGGAACGACACGTCAAAGCGCGCGAGCCCGTCGAGACCGGCTTTCAGCGCGTTCACCATCTGTCCCTTGGTCGAATACAGCTCGATGCGCAGCACCGCGATGCGCACATGATCCATGTTGCTGCGCAGCTTCGGCAGCACGACCTCGAACAGCGCTTCGGCCTGCGCCAGCTTGCCGCTGAGGTAGCAGCTCTCGGCCAGCTCGATGGACAGATCGAAGATCAGATCGTATTGGTTATCCCAGCTTTCCGACGGGAGCAGATCGACGCCCGCTTGCAGATAGCGCGCGGACGCTTGATACGCCGTCGACAGCTTGGCTCGCTTGCCGGCACGCAGGTGCAGCTTGGCCGCTTGCTGACGCTCGTCGAGATCGCGAAGCTCGGTGCTGCCGGGGAGCAGGTGGTTGGCCAGCTCGAACACATCGTTGTCGTCGATCTGTCCACCGCTGCGCTGCTGAAGCAGACGCGCGATGCGCAGATGCAGCGTCGGACGCTGGGCTTCGGGCAGCAGCGAATAGGCGGCTTGCTGGACGCGATCGTGCAGGAACCGATAGGTGACGCGCACATCCAGCTCTGCCGCAAGCCCTTGATGGTCACGACCGAGCAGCCGCGCGTCGGCTTCGACCGGAACGCACAGACCTTCGCGCACCGTGTCCCAGACGGCGCTGGCGGTGTCTTGCGTGCTCAGCTCACACAGCTGGGTGAGCAGCTCCAGATCGAACTGGTTGCCGATGCAGGCCGCAAGCTGAAGCACGCGCTGGGTCTGTTCCGGCAGCAGCCGAATCTTGTTGATCGTGAAGGTGACGACGTTGTCGGTGACTTGCCGCGTCTGGATTTCCGGCAGGTTCCACTGCCAGCTTTCGACGGAAAAGTCGAAGCGAATCAGTCCTTCGGCATGCAGCGAAAGCAGCGACTGGTTCACAAAGAACGGGTTGCCGTGGGTCTTTTCGTGCAGGACGTGGGCGAGCGGCTCGATCCGATCGGGCTTGGCATTGAGCAGCTCGGACAGCATCTGCTGCACGTCGGACAGCTTGAGCGCTTCGACTTCAATCTTCTGCGGCGCGGTCGCCTGTTGACGCAGTGCGGCAAGCAAGATGCTGAGCGGATGTGCTGAGTCCACCTCGTCGCTGCGATAGCTTCCGACGACCAGGATGTGGCTGCGCGTCGGATCGGTCAGGACCACTTGCAGCAGTCCGAGCGACGCACTGTCGGCGCAGTGCAGATCGTCCAGAACCATCACCAGCGGATGATCTTCCGTCGCAAAGACGTGAAGGAAGCTCTGCACCACCAAGTGGAAGCGGTTTTGGGCCTCGCTCAGTCCGACCTGCGCCAGTGCGGGCTGTGCGCCGATCACAAACTCCAGCTCGGGCACCAGATCGGTGATGAGCCGTCCGTTTTGGCCAAGCGCCGTCTGAAGCGCGCTGCGCCAGGCCTGAAGCTCTTCCGCACCTTCGGACAGAAGCTGTAGGCACAGGTCGCGGAAACACTGCGCCAGCGCCGAATACGGAACCGTCTGAGTGGCTCGTTCGAAGCGGCCTTGCGCAACCCGCGCGCCCAGACGAAGCACCGACTTGCAAAGCTCGCTGGCCAGCGCTGACTTGCCGACGCCCGCTGACCCGGTCAGCGTGAGCAGGCGGCACGCGGGATCAGA
>CALMML010000224.1 GCA_937868485.1 uncultured Myxococcales bacterium
CGACTCCCCTCAGCTCCACATCAAAACCCCGTCGGTGAACGACTTTCACTGCGGGGTTTTTTTATGCCCAAAATCAGGCTGTGGACCACTTGTGGATCATGCGCAAGCGGCTTGTTGCCCTGGCTGCCCCGGCTTTCGATGCGTCGACCGCTTGGCGGATCTGACTCCGTTGTGCGCCACAGATTCGCGCCTACCACATCCATGTACTTCTATCACCTTGAATACAGGGCTGCTTGCTTGGGCTGAATGCAAGGTGATTGAGCCAAGCTTGAATTCGTGGCCGGTTGGCTGGGCTGAATGCAAGGTTGACCATGCGGCGTGACCAGCTTCATCAGCAGATCACCGACCGGCTTGAGAGTCCACCTCCTCGTCAAAACCCCGCTGAAGGTCGGTGGGAATCGCGACCGGCTCGTTGTCAGCTCGGCCCCTTGTCCGCGCGGCTTGACGGCGCTGCGCGTTCGTCAATAGGCTGTCAACATGACTTACCGTCTTCGGTATCTTCAGCACGACCTCGAACTCCCCGTGGGAGCGTTCCTCATCGGGCGCTCAGACGAGTGCCAGCTCTCTCTTGACGATCCGAATGTGAATCGTCGGCATGCGGTCTTGCACGTCCAGGCGGACGGCGTGTCGATTGCGGACCTGGGCAGTCGCAATGGAACCTTCGTCGGTGGTATCAAGATCGGCGCCGAAAATCACGCACTCAAGGGCGGCGATAAGATCGGAATCGGTGGCCAGGAGCTGACGTTCTCGGAGGGCTGATCGCCGTCGGCTCGTTACGTTGCAGGGCCAACCGTGAATGTCCTAGCGCTTGCGGGCTGCGGGCTTGTCGATGATGCGGAAGGTGACGCGTACTTTTCCAGGGCCGAGCGAGCGACGCGCATCCATCGCCAGGATTTGATGATGAGTGGCTTCGTGCTCGGCGGCAAACGCCGCAATGAGCGCGCTCAGCTCCGCTTCCTTTTCAAACGCGAAGTCGTGGTTCAAAAGGACTTTTTCACTCTTCTTGGCCATCTTCGCTCACTCTCTGCGCGACACGTTCGGACGTGATCCTGACTGGATTCCTCATCGATCCAATAAGAGGCATACAATCTGCTTCATATTGGACTGAGTCCATCGATCGATTCACGGCTACTGCGGCTTTACAAACGTAGACTTCAGGAGCCCGCGAAAGCGCAGCGTCCAGTCCTTTGCATCTTGCAGATGTTGACCGCTGGGAAGCACCTGAACATAACGATCCATGATCGCAACTTGAGTCGCCTGCACAGACGGAGACTGACCCAGGCTCTGTGCCCACGCAATCAGCATCGAAAACAGACCATCATCTACTTCCCAGTCTTGCAGGATCTGTTCTTCCCGATCGAGTTCGATGGCTCGTGCATAGTCGGCAAACGCCGCTTCATACTGGGCTAGCTCTGCGCGTGCTCGGGCGCGATCGTAGTACGGTTCCGGGCTGTCTGGATCTTGCAGGGCATGCTTGTCTGCGGCTGAAATGGCTTCTGCGTATTCTCCGCGCTGGAGTAGTTTTTGCGCGAAGGTGGCTCCGTAGTTGTCTGACATAACTGCGGAGCCTAGCGCGAAAAGTTCGCTTTGGATCGGCCTGTGATATTCAATTCCCAAAACTCCCACCCAAACAGGACAGGAAGAGACACATGGCGACACGATCTGTGGTGAACATCCGGGCTCGTTGGTTGACAGTTGTTGGGGCGGCTGTGCTGGTCGGCGGACTGGTTCCCCAGACCGCGCGAGCGCACTTCATCTTGAACAATCCGACGAGCGCATCGAACCAGGACGCACTTGGGAGTCCGCAGAAAGCGTATCCGTGCGGACTTGATGCTGCGACGCCGGGAACGCCGACTGGCAAGGTCACAACGTATACGGCAGGACAGACCATCAACCTGTCGATTACTGAGACCATCTATCATCCGGGTCACTACCGGGTAGCCATCGCACAGAATGCAGCTTCGCTACCTGCGGATCCTGTGGTGACTCCTGAAACGTCACCCAACAATACGCCCTGTGGAAGTGTTCCGATTGCTACCAATCCGACGCTGCCGATCTTGGCAGACGGAATTCTCAAGCACACGAGTGCTTTTTCTCCCACCACGCAGACTGTCTCTGTGAAGCTTCCCGATGGCTTCACTTGCAACAACTGTACGCTGCAAGTGATTCAGTGGATGTATAACCACGGGCTGAACAATCCGGGCGGCTGCTTCTATCATCACTGCGCAACCGTCAACATTGTCGCTGGCACAAACTCCGACGGTGGAACCACGCCCGCAGAGGACATGACGACGACTCCTTCTGCTGATGCGGCCACGGACGGAGGCACGGTTCCGGAAGGCTGCTCTTGTGAGCTCGGACGCGGACACACTCGCTCTGCGGGGGCTGCTGGTGCGCTGAGCATCCTGATCGCGCTGGGTCTGTTCCGTCGTCGCGTTGCGATGCGCAGCTGATGAGCGACTTCTCGCAGCCACCGCGAAGTGATCGGGACGCAGTCCTTGCGGATGCCAGCTTGCCCGCCGCGATCCGTGCTGCGCTGTCTGCGGGCGCTCAGCTAGAGCGGATCGAGCTGGATGCGGAAGGACAGTGGCGACATGAGGGGACTCCGTTTGTGCATCCGCACCTCATTGAGCTGTTTCATCGCTCGATCGTGCGGACGCGCGGCGGAACGTACTTGATCGAGATTCCTCCCTACTCGTATCCGATCGCTGTACGCGATACGCCGCGCTACGTTCGTCACATTCGGATCGATCCTGCGGCGCAACCCTGCCAGATCCTGCTGATTGTAAGCGATGGTAGCGAGCAGCCGCTCGATCCGAGTACTCTATCGTATGTGCCCGATCGGGGTCTGTACTGTCGCGTTGACACCACGAAGGGAGAGCGCTTTCCCGCGCGTTTTCTGCGTCCGGCATATTACTCCCTTTCGGAGCATATTATGGATGAAGCAGACTCCTACTTCTTGCAAACGAGCGGCGGGAAGTGGCCGATTCCGATCGTGACGCTGGAACAAGCGCACAGCATGTAGCGCCAACCACTGCACGCAGGAGAGAAGCGGATGCGAACCGATGGACGCTGGTTACAAGACAATGCGGGGCGCGCGCTGATTCTGCGTGGCGTCAATGTTTCAGGAAGCGCGAAAGTCCCTGCGATTCCCGCTGGCGACAGTCGAAGTCGAGACGCGCTGCTTCATCCAGAATCGGTATCTTTCGTCGGAAAGCCGATTCCTTTGGATGTCGCAGATGAACACTTTGCGCGGCTTCGTGCATTCGGTCATCGCTTGCTGCGACTCGTCGTGACGTGGGAAGCCATCGAGCACGCAGGTCCTGGTCTGTACGATGTCGAGTATCTGGCGTATCTGCGTGCGCTCATCGAGCGAGCCGCACAGTACGATTTACAGATCTTTGTGGATCCTCATCAGGATGTCTGGAGCCGCTTCACAGGTGGCGATGGGGCTCCGGCTTGGACGCTTGATCTGGTGGGAATCCGTACAGACAAGCTGGTTCCTTGTGGCGCTGCGATTGTGTCTGCGTACTTCGATGGTCCGCTTCCAACCATGATCTGGCCAACCAACTACACCAAGCTCGGTGCGGCCACGATGTTTACGCTGCTGTTTGCAGGGAATGACTTTGCTCCGTCGCTCACGATAGAAGGAGAGTCCATCTCTGCGTTCCTACAGAGACACTACGTATCGGCGCTGGTTGCGCTGGCGACTGCGCTGCGTGGGCTTCCCAATGTGACGGGTTACGGAACGATGAATGAGCCGAGCGCGGGCCTGATAGGACTGCGAGATCTGCGCCAGTCGATTCCGGGCATGGTTGCAAAAGGTCCGTCGCCCACGCCGTTTCAGTCGATGATGGCAGCCGCAGGATTTCCGCAAGAAGTCGAAGTCTGGGAGTTCTCTGCTTCGCAGATGGGAGCCATCGGAACGACGACGCTCAATCCGAGCGGAGAGCTGCTGTGGCAGACTCCTTCTGCTGATATTTGGCGTCGAGAAGGTGTCTGGGATGTGGTGAACGGCAAGCCGCAGCTGCAAAAACCAGACTACTTTGCCAGCGTGAAGGACCGTCCGGTTCACTTTGCGCGCGACTACCTAAAGCCGTTTGCGCTGCGCGTACTGGATGCGATTCGGAAGGTTGATTCCGGTGCGCTCATCTATGTGGAAGGTCCACCTTCACCCGTCGGTGAGCCGCCTCCGTGGACTGCGCAAGATCCAGGCGGAGTCGTTCATGCAGGTCACTTTTATGACGGCATGGCACTGCTTGGGAAACACTACGATCCAGCATTTACGATCGACACGCTCCGCATGATGCCGGTGTTTGGCAGAGAGCAGGTGGTCGCGGCCTACACCGATCAGATTCGCGCGCTGGCGGATCATGTTCCGTCCATTCCGTTTCTGCTGGGAGAGTTCGGAATTCCCTTTGATCTCGACGGTGGTGCATCGTTCCAAAGTGGTGACTACGCTGCGCAGGAAGCGGCACTGGATGGCTTCTTTGCTGCGCTCGATCGCAACCTGATCTCTGGAACGCTGTGGAACTACACACCGGACAATCGTCACAGCAGCGGAGACGGCTGGAACGGAGAGGATCTGTCGATTTACAGCTTGGATGGAAAGCGAGGGCAGGGCGATGTCTACGATGGAGGCCGCGCGCTGTCTGCTGTGGTTCGTCCGTATGCCATGGCGACGGCAGGAACGCCGCTCCAGATGTCCTTTGACAGACACTCGCGGGAGTTTGTGTTTCGCCAGCGTCGTAGCTCTGCGATTGCCCAGCCCACAGAGATCTTTGTGCCGCGCTATCAATATCCAAGCGGAATCTCTGTAGAGATCTCCGCTGGAACTTGGCAGCTCGACAGTGCGCGCGAGATCTTGCTGTGGGAGTCTCCGCCAAGCGAACAGGAAGAGTCGCTGCGGATTACGCCACAGCAAATGCCGAAGTGACCAGAGACTCTGCTTGTCGTCGCTGTGCTGCGATGCTCTGTGCCAAGGAAAGCTGTCCCATGGCGCGCACTTGGTTGTGCGCAGCGCGACTTGGGAAGCGCGAAGGATCGTAACGGAAGTAGCTCTGGTTTACGATGTCTGCCGCAAAGCGTGCAGCCAGCTGAACGGTGACGCGTAGCGCGGCGGTGATCAGAAACTCGCGCTCTTCGACGGTGATGAATGACTTTGCACCGCTTGCGTAGCCATTCACAATCGCCTCTAGGAGTCCGAGATCGAAGTAGGAATCCGTTCGATCTTCACCGAGCGGATTGCACCACGAGCGCAGCGCATCTCCCAGCTCGTGTCCCAGCTTCAGGCTTGCGAGTGTGTCCAGATCGAGCAGACACAGACCCTGTCCGTGATCATCGAAGCGCAGGTTGTTGATCTTCAAGTCACCGTGACAGATTCGCGTGGGACCAGGAACCTCGATGGGAATCTGCTCAGCGAGCGAAACGATCGACGCTGTCAGCGACTGAAATCCTTCAGGAATCGTGTGCTCACGTTCTGCTTGCTGGGCTGCTGTGCGGAGGTTTGCGATGTGCTTTGCGAAGTCATGCGCGCCACTGCGGACAAAGTGAAAGCGATGATCCAGATCGGATACGGCGGCATGAAAGCGCGCGACCAGCGACGCTGCTGGACTTGCGAGCGCAGGCGTCATCTTCGCAAACGACTGTCCGGGAATGTAGCGCAGGACGCGCCAGACTCCGGCATCCTGTGTTTGTACGGCAAGCTGTCCATCGCGCGTTCGCAGAAGAATCGGAGTCACAAAACCTCGACGCTGCAAGTGTCTGGTGATGGCTTCGATGTCTTCGTGAACCGCGAATCCAAACAGCGGATTGACCCGCTGAAGGACCGCGCGATGAGCGCCCTGCGCAAGCGGAATCTCGACGAGAAACGTATCGTTGATGAGCCCATCACCCAGCGGCTGAAGCAGCGCCGGATGGTCCAGGAACGGAGCAAGCGCGACGCCGTCCAGCTCATCATAGTGCTGAAGCGCCGCGCGTGCGAAGACCAGCAGATCGGTCACTTGATGAAGGCCTTGACCGTCGCTGCGATTCGCTGAGCAGAGAGTCCGTAGACCTCCAGCAGCTCTTCCGGTTTTCCTGAGTGCGGCAGCTCGGTGACTCCGACTTTGCGAACGCGGACGCCTTCGACTTCCGCAAACGCTTCGAGCACTGCGTCTCCGAGACCGCCTTCGAGCCAGTGATCTTCGACGACAATCACACGCTGTCCTGCTGCGCTTGCTGCCGCGCGGAGTCCTTCCGCGTCAACCGGCTTGACGCTGTACGCATCGATCACGCGGATGGCGATTCCTTCTTGAGCGAGCAGCGCGTGGGCTTTGATCGCTTCGTGAAGCGTAATGCCTGCAGCGACGACAACAGCGCGATCCTTGTCACTTTGGCGCAGCGTCTTGCTGCCACCTAAGGGGAACGTCTCGTCGGGACCGTAGATGACGGGCGTAGCGGCGCGGGTTGCACGCAGATATGCAACGCCGTGGGTTGCCGAGAGCGCATCGACAAGCGCACTGGTTGCATACGGATCGGCGGGATAAACCACCGTCGATCCATGCACCGCGCGGAACATCGCCAGGTCTTCCAGTCCCATCTGACTTGCGCCGTCTTCCCCGATGCTGACACCAGCGTGAGAGCCGCAGACCTTCAGGTTTGACGACGACAGCGCGGCCATCCGAATTTGGTCATAGGCACGCGACAGGAAGGCCGCAAACGTCGCCACCCATGGAACCGCGCCGATGGCTCCGGCACCGGCTGCCAGTCCGACCATCGCTTGCTCGGCGATGAAGCACTGCACAAAGCGATCGGGATGCGCCTTTTCGAAGACATCGGTGAACGTCGAGTTCTTGACGTCAGCGTCGAAGACCACCAGCGATGGATTGATGTCGCCCGCGCGCTTGAGCGAGTCGCCAAATGCCTTGCGGGTCGCAATCGTCTTGTCCGTCGGGAAGCGCAGCGGAGGCTTCGTCGACAAACCCTGCTCTGCGTCGGGCGTTCGTCGCGGCGATCCTGCGGGCTTGGCAATCTTTCCGACGATGCTCGGGTCATCGGGTCCAAGCTCGGCCAGCGCGCGAGCGGCATGAGCGTCGTCCATCGGCTTGCCGTGCCAGTTGTCCTGGTCGGCCATAAACGACACGCCCGCACCCTTTTGCGTCTTGGCCAGGATCGCGAGCGGCTTGTGCCCACCGCCGTGGCTGGCATGCGCCATCGCTCGCACACAGGCTGGCAGATCCTGTCCGTCGATGACCAGCGTTTCCCAGCCGAAGACCTCGAACTGCGCAGCGTAGCGATCGAGATCCCAGCCGAGCCGGGTTGCAACGCTCTGTTCCAGTCGGTTGACGTCGACGATTGCGGTCAGGTTCGAAAGACCCAGCTCCGCCGCGACGGGAGCCGCTTCCCAGTTCGAGCCTTCCGCCATCTCTCCATCGCCGCACAGCACCCACACCCGCGCCGAGGTCTTGGCGACGTTCTTCAAAAACGCAGCCATGCCGATGGCGTTGGGAAGTCCCTGTCCGAGTGATCCCGTCGCCACATCGATCCACGGAATGCGTGGCGTCGGATGTCCTTCGTAGATGCTATCGAGCCGACGCAGCGACAGAAGGTCTTCTTCGCTGATGAGTCCCGCCGCAGCCCATGCCGCGTACAGCACCGGCGCTGCATGACCTTTGGACAGCACGAAGCGATCGTTGTCGAGCCGCTTGGGATCGCTGAAGTCGTAGCGCAGCGCCGTGAAGAACAGCGCGGTGATAAGCTCCGCCGCCGAGATCGACGACGAAGGATGACCCGATCCCGCCTTGGTGGTGCTGAGGATCGAGTAGCGACGGATGCGACGAGCAAGCACATGTAGCGATTCGAGCGAAGGAGCATCAGGGGTCATGGCCGACGATTTCCTTGTCTGGGTCCAAGTGAACTGCGGCGGATGGTACACTATCCTTCCGTCAGAGTGGCCATGAGTGATGTAGACAATCCAACCGACACAGAAAATCCGACACCGCACGATGAGCTGGCCTATGCGGCGCAGCTTGTGGCGCTCGGCCTTTCGAGTGAAGCGCTGTCGCTGCTCGATCGGCTGGCTGAGCACGATCCGTCACAGCCGCAGGTCTACGTCTTGCGTGCGCAGGCCACGCAGCAAGCGGGTGGGGTGCTGGCCGCGTGGGTGGATGTGCGAGCGGCGCTGGCGCTTGGGCGACGGCTCGGTATCGATCTGCATCCGCTGCAAGCGCTGTCGGATCGGCTTCGCCAAGAACTGTCCGACGAGATTCCTCTGCTTGCCGTCGCGCGTGCGATGACCATCTTGCGGCGTCTCATCTTCGTCGAGAAGCCGCGCGCTGCCGAGGAGCTGGCTGAGTCGCTGCTGCCGCATCTGGGCGCTTATCGTCCGCTGCTCTTGCTCGCCACCGGACTGAGCAAGCTGAGTCGAGGTCGCGTCGAGCAAGCAATCGCAGACTTCGAGTCTTCCGTCGAGCTTTTGCCGTCGCTGTGGCCTGCTGCGTATGCTTGCGGCGAAGCGCTGCTTCAGGTTCACGATCGCGAAGGGGCGGCGCGTGCATTTGCGCATACCGTCGAACAGCGTCGGATGTCTAGCGCAGGCTTTGTGCTGTCCGAGGCGGAAGAGCTGCTTTCGTCGCTGCCAGGACTTTCCTTCGTCGCACATCGCTTCGCGTTTGACTACGCGGGACTGCTGCACTCGCTGGATCGGAGCGCGGACGCGGTGACGGTGCTGGAAGGTCTGATTGCGGAGGAGCCCGACGCTGCCGATGCGCACTTGTCCAAAGCGGTGATCTTGGCAAAGCGCGGGCAGCTGGATGATGCGCTGTCGTCGCTCAGGCTGGCGGAATCGTCGCTGCGTCCCGATGATCGTCGCTTGGAATCAGACGATCCGCTCGAGCGAATCCTGCGTCTACAAGTCGACGTCTTGACCGCGCTCGGTCGTGGCGAGGAAGCGGAGGCTCTGCGGCAGGCGATGCCAGCGAAGCTCACAGAGGGGCAGCAAGCTCCCTCGACGGACGTTCCTTAGCGTCGTCCGCGACCGCCTTCCAGATGGCGCAGACAGGCTTGGATTCCGTCGCTGAGCGTGCGTAGCGTCTGAAGCTCTTTCAGATCGGCACCGACAGCGACAAGCTTGGTTGCAACCGGCGCGCTGATTCCCGTCAGAACACAGTGTGTTCCCAGAAGCTGCGCGGCGCGAACCACACGAACCAGATAGCCTGCAGAGCGCTCATCGACCGCATCGACGCCCGTGATGTCGAGGATGATGCAGCGCGCGGCCCGACTGGATGCCGCTTCCAGCACCGATTCCATCAGCACGCGGCTACGCGCTTCGTCGATGACACCGATGATTGGAACCGCCAGCACATCCTTCCACACTTCCAGAACCGGCGTCGACAGACGACGAATCAGGACTTCCTGCTTTTCGACCGTCGCAATCTGTTCCGCGAGCTGACGACTGAGCGAAAACAGCGACTGCTGGTTGGGCGCGAGCGCTTGTCGCCACGGCTCTGCTTCGGGACCAAACTGACTCGCGGGCCGGATCAGGAAGGAACAGCGCGAATCGCCTTTGGCCACGCACGTCGGCTCGATGGCGAGCAGTGGTGCGCCAAAAAATGCCGTCGCCCAGCCGCTCGCGTAGCCGGTCAGGGTGTGACACGCGGAAGTCTGACTGCGTCCAAACAGCGTGAGCTGTAGCTCTGCTTCATACGAGCTTTGCCAGGTTCCGCTCATCTCGAACACACCGGCGCTGCGATCATAGGAAACCGTGTCCGTCACCGCGCGGACGAGCCCTTCCCAGCAGTGCATTGTGGGTCCAGCCGCGAGTCGATCTGCGTCGCTGTCCCATTCATAACGCTTGGTCAGGGATTCGTAATCGCCGGTTCCACATCGGTATCCAAACTGAGCCAGCAGCGACGTCGCGAGCGAGGGTCCGAGCTGCTCAAACAGCAGCTTCCGCAGCGATCCAAACGCTTCCTGGCGAAACATCAGGAATCGCTCATCTCCGAGGAGAAGACGACCGGATTCCGGCTGAAACTGGAGCATCGCACGCAGATCGATATCAGTAGCTTGCATCGAGGGAATGCCGACCCTAAACACGATCGGTCCCAGCTAGCTTAGCATCGAAAATGCAGATTTATCAGCGACGATAACGATGCGCTCAGTAGGACAACAGAAGGAACTCTGCGAGTCGACGCACGGTCTGTACGTCGTGGATCTGCGCGCAGGGATGTGTGGTGAGTCAAAGACGCAGGCGCAGGGCCGGGCTCGGTTAGGAAGCCTTCAGGCGGCGAATCAGCTCGCGAATCCGACGGGAACCACCCCCATCGCGGTAGACGAACTTCAGACCGGCTCCCGCTTCGGTCTTGGTGGCTACTTTTCCTTGCAGCGGAACCGGAACAGCACCACCGGGGAGCAGTACATCCACGACCACATCTTCGCCAATCGCAGGAAGCTCTAGATCGCTGCGTAGGAAGGCTCCGCCCAGCGAGATTTCCAGCAGCTCTCCGGGCTGGCTGTCGAGCGCGCCTTCCTTCCGATACGTCACCGGGAGCGTGACGGGCAGGCGCGGATGACGACGCTTGCGAGCGACCACTTCGCCAGACAGTGCGGCCAGCATGAAGTCTTTTTTGTCGGCTTCATCGGACAGAAACTCGACGACGGCACCGGCTCGGACGCGCAGTCGCGGTAGCGCCGGACGCCACGAGCGAACTTCTCCGCGTAGTAGCACCTTGCCGGGAAGTCCTTTGACGAACAGCTCTACCACCACCGGATCGCCTCCGGTAAGAGGCGTTGTCGTCGCCACGAACATTCCTCCGTTGGGAAGGTCGCGGTGGTAGACCTCGTTGAAATCGTCGCGATTGTGAAAGCGGGCCTTCAGGATCTGCATGGCGCGCGGACCATATCACAAACGTTTTGCGGCACAACGGCTGCGTGTAGGTGACTCTGCGCTAGTTGGCAGGATACGCGGTCCATCCTTGGGTCCAGTCGTCGCCATCGCCCGATCCGAATGCGCCGATGTGAGAGACGCTACTAAAGAAGCCATCGCTTGGCGGCGTAATGGCTGCGGTCATCGCGGGCGATCCCTGCTGCGGACGGAAGTCTGGACTTGCCTGATCGTAGGGCCGACGCAGCATGGGATTGGATTCCATGTTATTTGCCTTGCGCAGCTCTGCGGCCAGATCACAAGGCGTCGTCACCGTCGAAAGATTGGCGCTGCTGTCGCGACCATTGTCAAAGAAGATGCTGGCCTTGACGCCCAGTCTGGCCGCCGTCAGCTCGGCGCAGGTGCTGTCTTGTGCGATCGTTGCGCCCATCTCGGTAAAGCCCAGCACGATGACGTTTTCCAGTAGTCCCGCCGTGCCTTGACGCAGCGTCAGACCCAGGCGCTTCTCTCCTTTGGGAGACGAACCCGGACCCGTTCCGATGAGCGTCACGTTGGAAAACGTCGGCGACGATCGCGGGGTCAGTGAGTTGTTGTCACGGTTGTTGTCCGCTTCGATCCCGTTGTTTCCATCCGCCAGGATCTGCTGCGACACCAGGAACTGTCCTTTTCCTGAATAGCCCTGATCCCAGTCAAACGAGTCATCGAGCGCTCCACTTGCGACGAGGTGACGGACATTCACACTTCCGCCAAACCACTCGAACGCATCATCCGATCCGCGATGCACTTGTACGTAGTCGATCACGGTTCCGCTGCCGACAGCGCCGAACGTCAGTCCATTTAGCTCGTTGTTGGGAGCCACTTCGCGACCGGCGAACTCGATGCGGACATAGCGAAGGACTCCGCTGCTGTCGTCGTTCTTGAGCGTTCCGCACGGTCCGTACGATCCGGCGTTTCCTTCCAGACTTCCGCACGCTTGTTCGTTGCCGGGCGGTAGGTTGATCGCGGCGCGACCTCGCAGCACGACGCCGCCCCAGTCAGAGGTTCGGCGCTCTCCTTCTTTGCGGCTGCTGGTAAAGACAATCGGCTTGTCCTTGGTTCCGTCTGCAACCAGCTTGGCATCCTGATCGATGTTGAGGAAGCTGACGCGCTGCGGATCGGTGGCATCACCGCAGACCACCGTACCGGGCTCGATCGTGAGCGTAGCGCGCTCTGTGACTTTGACTTGACCGACGAGAAGCCAGCGCTTGCTGGCCGACAGCGTGGTGTTTTTGGTGATGTTTCCGCTCAGCACTTCTGCTGGCATCGTGCCGCATAGCGTGCTGGCTGCGTCGCCGGTGTCATTGTTGGGGGTGACCATTCCACTGTCACATGCGGAGGCCAAACACAGCGCTCCGGTCAGCACGCGGAACAGACGCTGGACGCTAAGAATATGAGGCATCGCAAAGGACTCCTTTTGTGCTTACAGGTCGTAGGACAGAGACAGACTGACGGTCTGTCCCGTGGTGTAGCGCAGCGTTGTCTCTTGCACTTGGGTATCGCTTCCACCACTTGTGCTAGGCAGCGTTCCGCGCTGAATGATCTGAACCGGAGAGTTTATGAGATTGCGTGCAGACAGCCGCAGCGACAGTCCCTTTCCCAGCTTTTGCGACAGCGTGACATCGAGCTGATGCCGAGGCTGCTCGAACTTGTCTGGGAGTCCGAACGCACCGACTTGATCAATGCGCTCTCCGAACACGTTGTAAAGCAGGCGAAGCTGTGTTCCCCACGCTGGACGATCCAGCTCTGCGAACAAGTTCACCACATAGGGAGACTGTCCTTGCAGCGCTCTGTGCTTGCTGGTCTGCTGACCGCTTACGCCTTCCAGATCGACTTGGGAATACAGGACAGAGACGTTTCCTCCGATGGAAACTCCGCGCAGTCCGCGCTCTCCGAACACCAGCTCTTTGCGCGCTTCGAGCTCTCCGCCCACGTTGTAGGCTGCGCGCGCATTGGCAAAGGATCGGATGAGGTTTCCGCCCGCGCTGATCGTGGTTTCAATCGGCGCATCAAAGTACTTTCCGTACACGCTCAGCGCGACGACATCTGCGCCACCCAGGAACCATTCCCAGCGTAGATCTGCGCTGCCGATTCGGGTGCGCTGAAGCAGCGGATTTCCTTGCACCAGCTCGCCACCAAAGAAGTCGGTAAACTGAAACGGAGCCAGCTCGCGGAACTCTGGTCGCGCCACCGTCATCGACGCTGCTGCGCGTAGGTTCATCTTCGGTGTCAGCTTCACCACCAAGTTGAGCGAAGGCAGTGGATCGTAGGTATCCAGCGCGACCGCGATCGGCTGATCGGCTTGCTGTGGATCGAAGGAATAGAGTCTCTGC
Source organism: uncultured Myxococcales bacterium (assembly GCA_937868485.1). Classification (GTDB taxonomy): domain Bacteria; phylum Myxococcota_A; class Polyangia; order Palsa-1104; family JAEUJZ01; genus JAEUKA01. Next base: position 13,231 of record CALMML010000224.1, read on the forward strand.
TGCGCGGCTTCAAAGCGAAGACCACCCGACAGACTGACTTTGCTGCTCAGTGGAAGATCGACGCGCGCATATGCTGCGTAGACACCTTGCTTGGCGCTGTACTTGTCCGCCGTGTTGGTGTTTTCACGCACATCAACCGCACTTCCGAGGTTCTCTGCGGAAAAGATCTGCTCGGGTGCTGTGGTGTCATCAATGTCGCCAATGCCACCGAATCCGAACTTGAAGCGGCGCGCGGAAAAGTCACGCAGCCGGACACGACCAGCGACGCCGACTTTGAAGATCGATCCGAGTCCGCTCCACTGCTTAAAGTGCTGGGAAAAGTCGATTCGCGCGGCGACCTGATGCTCTAGGTTGTCCGCAAAAAAGCGCTGTCCGCTCTGACCTTTGGGCGTGAAGTGAAACAGTCCGTCGTCTTTCTTCAGATACGTCACTTCGCGGTTGTCCGGCTCTTGCCTGGCCGCCGCGGAATAGCTGACGTTCCATTCCAGATCACTTGGACTGCGCTGCGCGGGATCGAAGTGATGACTGCCGCGAAGCTGAATCAGTCCGAGCGAGCGTGACACAAAGCGCAAGCGACTGTTCCACAGCTCTGCAAACTGCTCTTGGCTGTAGCCTTGGTAGATCCGTGTTTCGCGATCGGAAGACTGCGAAAACAGCGCACCGAGCGAGATCCGATGCAGCGCTGAGATCTGAATCGCCGCAGTTCCGAGCGCTCCCCAGTTGACGCCTTCGGTGCTGCGAACGGAGTATCGACCACTGCCTGCGGAAAACGCTCCTTCGTCGCTGCCAAACTGAACCAGCGGCTGAAGTCTGGGCCCTTGCGCTGTGTCCACCAAGTTCAGGACTTGAAGCTCTTCCGCGCGTGTCTGCGCATCTGCGCTGTAGTGCAGTGCCAGCAGATATCCAACGCGCTTTCCAGCAACGTCCGCGCGATCTCCAAATGAGGCAGACAGTGCGTAGTTGGGACTTCCATTATTCTGTCTGTACGGAGACCACGCATTTTTGAACGCATTCCCAAGCGCTGCGCCAGAGAGCTTTCCCGTCGGAAGTCCGCGTGTTCCATCATCAAAGCCCAAGAAGTCCGTGCGACCACCGGGATGGGTCAGCATGGGCTGAAACACAGTCTGGGCATTGGCTCCGATCGACGCACCAACATGCGCGATTCGCTGCGTTGGGAAGTCTTGTAGCGCGATCTCAACAGAGCCTCCTGCAAAGTCTGCAGGCAGATCAGGAGTCGCGGTCTTGACGACGCTCAGGCTGGATAGAAGCTCAGCAGGAAAGATGTCAAACGGAACCGCGTGCTGTTCGGGCTCAGGACTGGGAAGCGGAAGTCCGTGAAGCAGTGTGCTCGAATAGCGCTCTCCCAGTCCGCGAACGTAGACGAAGCGATCCCCAACGACGGTGGCTCCCACGACGCGGCTTGCGACTTGCGATGCGCTGCTGTCTGCGGACTTCTTGATGTCTTCGCTGCTGATCGCGTCACTGACGGTGGCCGCTTCATGTCGTGTCTGTAGCTGCGCGGCGGCTCCCTTTTGATCGGGCTCGCGAATGACCACGGTCTCTGCTGTGACTTCTGCTTGGGTTCCGCTAAGCCGTAGCGCAATCGGTGTCGTGATCGTGAGGACTCCGTTATCGGGAACCGTGATCGTGACCGTGCGCTTGTCGTAGAACTCGGAGACAAACTCCAGCGTGTGGGATCCGGGCGATAGAGAGAGCGAGAACTCTCCCTTTTCGTTTGTGCTGGTCTGGGCTTTTCCGCCCCCTTCTTGCACCGTCAGATCGTAAATTCCGTCGCCCGTTGCTTGTTCCACCACGCGGCCTTTGACCACGATGCTGGGCGTCGCTGGAGCCGTTTCCGCAGCGGAGTCCGTCTTGGCTGGTGCGTCTGCTGGTGTGGTGGATTCGACAGGAGTCGTCGTCGCGCTGCCTTGGTTTGCACCACTTGCAGCGGCTGGCTCTGTCTGGGCAGTGGGCGGAGCCTGCTCCTGCTGCGGACTGGGTGCCGCCCGCGTAGTCACAGAGAGAAGGTGAAGAAGACCTCCCAGATAGGGAAGGGCAGAGCGCAGCGTCGTGTTCCGGCGAGCCATAGGAATGTAAGTCCGCTTGGTTTGCTCCACAGTCTAGGCGTGCGCGCTGCGCGCTCTGTTGCATCTCCGTGCCAAGTGTGTGTCGGTTCGGTGACAGAGTCGGACATGTCGGCTTCTGTCAGGAACCGACGACAACACGTCAAGATGCGCCGCCGATTCCTGCGGAAACAGCTGCGTGACAGTCGTGTGAGCAGACAGCAAGTGGACTTGTAACAGAGTCGATTCGGCGCGCTGTGACAGCGCAGGAAGAAGCGTTCCGGCTAGCCATTTGTCGAGCGGAGCATCGCGTGTGGCAGACCTTCGTCTTGGCCTGCGCGGCTGACTTCCATGAACTGCGCTTTGCGCTGTAGATCTTTGAGATCCTTGGCTCCGCAGTACGTCATGCCGGAACGGATTCCGCCCATCACATCGGCGATGACATCGTTTACAGAGCCTTTGGCAGGAACCTCGATGCTGATTCCTTCAGCGGTCTTCCAGTCGGCCATCGAGCCCATGAAGTCTTCCTGGGCTTCGCGCGAAGCCATGCCACGGAAGGTCTTCACGAAGATCGATTTTCCGTCGGCAGACTTCTTTTCGATGCGCTCTCCTGGGGTCTCTTCGGTGCCCGAGAGCATTCCTCCGAGCATCACGCATGCGGCACCAGCAGCCAGCGCTTTGACTGCATCACCGGGTGTACGAATTCCGCCATCTGCAATCAGCGGACGATCCACTTTTCGACAGTCCAAGATCGCGGAAAGCTGAGGAACACCAAAGCCGGTCTTGATGCGCGTGGTACAGACCGATCCGGGACCGATTCCGACCTTGATGACGTCGGCTCCGGCGGCGGACAGATAGTCTGCGCCTGCGTAGGTTGCGACGTTTCCCGCGATGATGCAGATGTTGTCGCCGAATCGCTCGCGCAGCGATCGCACCATCTGATTGACCATCTTGCTGTGTCCGTGCGCAACGTCGACACACAGGATGTTGGCACCTGCAGAGACCAGGGCTTCGGATCGCTCCATCGCGTCACCGGAGACACCGACACAGACTCCGACCGCACCGAACTCGCTGGCTCGACGGAAGTCCGCGACGTTCTGTTCGATGCTCATGAAGCGATGCAGGATTCCCAGTCCGCCGAGCTTGGCCATCGCCGCAGCCATCTGCCAGCCCGTGATCGTATCCATGTTCGATGAGATCACCGGAATGCGCAGAGACAGAAGCTCGGTAATCTGAACGCTGGTTGTCACCGACTGACGCGAGCGGATTCCGTTATAGCCAGGAACCAGTAGGACATCGTCAAAAGTAATGCCACGGGGGAACATCGGGTTAGACCTCCGCTGGAGCAGTTTCGTCGTCGCTGCCGTCCGCTTCGTCTTGAGGATTCTGCGCGAGCTCTTGCTGGGCGGCGAGCATTGCATCTGCGATGGTGGGGCCGCTGTCTGCGCCCGCTTCACCGCTTGGGAATTCAAGGGACAAGATGGTCAGCTCTCGCGTTCCCACCGCAACTTGGATGGATACTTCATCGTCGGCGCGCTTGCCAACCAGTGCGCGACCAATCGGAGATCGATAGCTGATGCGACCTTCTTTGGGATCGCTTTCATCGACTCCTACGAGCTGATATTTGGTGACCTTTCCGTTTTCATCTTCGACGGTGACAACGCAGCCGAAGGTGACTCGGTCGCCTTTGTGATGGCTGGGATCGATGACTTCTGCGATCGCCATGCGCTTCATCAGGAAGCGAATCCGACTGTCGATCTGACGGAGCTGGCGCTTTCGGTAGATGTACTCGGCGTTTTCCGAGCGATCTCCTTCCGCAGCAGCTTCCGATAGCTTGGCAACGACTTCTCGTCGAGTCGGACCGCGCAGCGTTTCAAACTCGCGCTGCAATCGGCGGAATCCGCTCGGCGTGATGTAGTTCTTTTCGGGGGGCGTCGCGCTTGACTCTTTGGAATGTTTGGACACGGGCACAGCGGAAGCTAGTGTAGCGCGAAGTCTGCGAGCAGTGCGGCGTGATCCGATCCGGCATAGCCAAAGCGACCGGAGTCCCGCTGTGCGGCTGCACTTCCAGCGACGTAGGATGCGCGCGAAGTCTTCGCAAAAAACAAGTGATCAATGGCTTCCGGGTTTCCGTTCCAGCTGTAGGTGGCCACGCTGGCGGGCGGTCGATCGTTGGCCACCCGAAGCAGCTCGGGAACGCTCTCCAGTGCTGCGATCGGCGCAGATCCGGGTGTGTCGTTCAGATCCCCACCGAGGATCACTACGGCATCAGGAAACTCTGTCGAGGTCTTTTTCATGATGTCCGCTGCGGCCTGTGCTTCCGCAAGTCTGCGTCCTGGATCGTCGCTGACCTTGGATCGAAAGTGCGCCGCAATCATGACAACGCGACGACCTTTGTGCGACATATGAACTTCCAGAAGCTCTCGCGAAAAGTACGTCGTTGATCCATCGGGCCGCGTAAGGACTCGCGATCGATGCGTTCGTACTTCGATGAGAGATCCTTTTCCGAGCACTGCGACATCAATCGATCCGGCGGCACCTGTCTCTCCCAGCACTGCGGTGGGATACAGATCACGCAGCCTTCCACTGAGCGCAGAGAGCACAGTCTGGTTTTCGATCTCTTGAAGCGAAATCACGTCGGGAGACAGCACACGGATGGCCGCAGAGAGGGTGTCTGCACGCGCCGCAAAGCCAGTGGCTGTCTCGACTTGTTCAAAGTCTCCGCTTGCGCAGCGTCCAGAGTCACAGACCGTATCGAAAAACAGGTGTGTGTTGAGCGTCACCGCGCGCAGTGAAGTTGGTGAAAGTCGCAGATCGTAGGGCGCATTCGGACTCGCCAGATCCGTCACAGATTCCGTCAGATCCATCGATCCAGAAGCGGCTGCGTCTGAAAGGATGCTGAACGCGGACTCTGGACGACAACCGAGTGATCCCAGAAGGAATCCGAGCAGAGACGGAACCAGCCACACTGCGCGCATCGGAGTCGCTACTTTCCAGCGCACTTGCCGCTGCGACACTTGCCAGCGGGACCGCAGTCGGAATCAAACGAGCAGCTTCCTCCCGATGAGTTTGCGCACTTGCCGCTGCGACACTTTCCGCCACCGCAGTCAGAGTCAAACGAACAGGAGCCGTCGGCAGCGGTCGCGCACTTGCCACTTCGGCAGCGGACTCCGGGGCCGCAGTCGGAATCGAACGAACAGCCGCCACCCGCTGCGGAACACTTGCCGCTGCGACACTTTCCGCCACCGCAGTCAGAGTCAAACGAACAGGAGCCATCGGCAGAGTTTGAGCACTTGCCGCTGCGACACTTTCCGCCACCACAGTCAGAGTCAAACGAACAGGAGCCGCCCGCTGCGGTGGCGCACTTGCCACTTCGACACTTGACGCCTGCACCGCAGTCAGAGTCGAAGCTGCACTTTCCGTTTGAGTCCGCAGAAGAAGTCATCGGGGCCAGCGCGAGCAGCAGTCCAAGCAGAGAACCAGTCAGGATCGATCGCATGTTGGGATTCCTTTTCACAAGTGAAGGTGTGCGATTGGGAAGTTGAGAAGGACGCGAGAGCGTCTGCTGAGCTTGCGTCCTTCAGCGTATCACGGACGGAGCGTCGGCGTACAGCCATCCCCGCCGCAGACATCGATGATCTGTCCGGTGCGGAAGAAGGTCACCATCTGCTGATTGTGAGCATCCAGCCTGCGGGGCTTTTCATGTGGATCTCCCACCATGTCGCTCGGCGGTAGGTTTCCCGGTGCTGGCCACGGATTCCCAAAGTTGTATAGAACGACTCCTGATCCGCGATAGGGATATTTCTGTTCGCTGACCAGTGCGACTTTCCGGTCTTTGTCGTAGCTCTGTAGGATTCCGATTCCGATGTTGCTACGCGCTGCAATCTCGTCGGTAAGAACGGAGACTTGATAGTCTCCGCGTGCCGGGGCAAGCAGGACATAGTGCGGCTTATTTCCTGGGAATGGCTCGGCTGTGACGTGGCGCAAGTGACTGACTGGATCCGTGCTGTCCCACAGAAGCTGAATCACGCTGAGCGCGATGTTTTCTTGGACAGGATCGCGATACGCAGATCCAATCACCGGAACAAACTGTTCGTAGTCTTTCGAGCGCTGAAGCAGCGTGTTGTAGTTGTTTCCGGGGACTCCCAAGTGACCGTAGGTTACGTCGGGAGAAAGCGCCACAAACGAGGCTCCGAAGATGCCTCCTTGCGAGATGCCGGAATAGAACAGCTCAGACTTGTTGACCTGGATTTTTTTGGCTACAGCGATCGGTAGCTCTGCGAGTCGTTCACGCATGGCGCGCGCCAGCAGAACCCACTCTGTCAGTCCTTGATGGAGTCGATCGGCAAGGGAGCGGAAGCGGCTCAGCTCTGACAAGATGCTCAGCAGCGGAATCGAGTCTGCTTCGGTCATTCCCGTTAGATCGGCACCAAAAAAGATGAGCTGATGTTCGCTCGCGATCTTGCTGTTGAAGCTGCCGCGAACCTGCGTTCCTTCTCCCAGCAGACCGTGTCCGTACAGCACCAGACCGTGCGGAGCTCCGGCGATCGCGGTGTGCGGAATGCGAACCCAGAAGCGCGGCTTGCTCGTGCCTTGCGGAGTCGGAACACCTTTGCCATCGCGATGAAGCTGCGATCCATCAAAGCCCGAGATCTTGACGCTCTCTAGGTAGTTTGGAACCTCGAAGGTTCCTTCGATCTCGAGTCCGATGTACTGATCGACGGGCTTTCCGCTGCCATCGTTGGTCTTGGCATACTCTGTGATTTTGGTGACGGACAGCTCTGGACCTTTGGCTCCCACCCGCGCAAGTGCATCATCGCGCATGCTTAGGAGGTCTCCGTGCATCGACTCACTGCTCGCGGTGACAAACTCCCACGCAACAGACAGCGTGTCTTTTTGTACGCCTTGTCCTTGCAGAAACGTAAAGGTCTTATCGAAGCGCGCTTGTCGTCGGGACAGAGCAGGAATATCAGCGGTCTTTCCTTGTCGCAGCCGCACAAACGCGGGCGCAGGAGCAATCGTCTTTCCGCTTTGATCTTTGATCTCTCGCAGCGCGACCACATAGCGCGTCGCTTCTTTGAGGATCTCTGCAGGACGGACAAAGATCGTTGGACGAGCGGAGTCCTGATCGAGCAGATCGCGCTCGACAAAGTAGGGCACGCGCCGGACTGTACTTCCCGACACTTCAAACAGAAGCAGCGGCGCACTGGGTTCAAGCGAGCGCTCGATGTGATCTTCGCTGGCAAACTGCGACAGATCGAGCCCCGGAATCGACAGCAGAATCGCGGTTCCTACGCTGTATCCGTCTCGCTTGCGATAGGGCTGAGGATCGATCGTGATTCCTTGCTTGTTTTCAGGAAGAGATCGACTCCCAAACTGAAGCGTATAGCCGGTCTTGCGGCTTGCGTCTTCGACCAGATACAGGCTCGATGGCCATGGGAGTGCGCAGCCCGGCGGCAGTCCTCCGATCTCTTGGGTATAGGAATAGCCCGGCATGATCGCATCGCAGTCTGGATCGCCCAGATAGGCGGTGAAGGGCTCGTCGGGACTTCCGTCCGAGCTGGGCGTACAGGCAGTGAGCTGCAGAGCGGCGCTACCCAGAAGCAGCGACGAAAACAGCAAGGACAGGGTTTGGCTTCGGCGAGTCTTCATTTGGGCGAACCTAGCATGGGCCTCGAAAAATCCTGCTGAAAAGTCATCGTCGTCTGGTTGCAGAGTCGGTTTAAGATGCGCGCAGGAAAGAAGCCGATATGAAGTCTTCTCGCGATGATTCCTCTGTTCCTGGTCAATCGAGTGGAGTCTCTGCATCAGCCGCTGCGCCGACTTCGTTCTTTGGTGTGGTGACGCGCGATCCGGGCTTGCTTCGGATGTTTCGGATCGTCGAAAAAGCCGCGCAGAGCCAAGCGAGTGTGCTGTTGCGAGGGGAAACCGGAACCGGAAAGGAGCTGCTGGCTTCGGCGCTGCATCAGCTTTCTCCCCGGCAGAGTGGTCCGTTTCACGCGATAAGCTGCGCTGCGCTGCCCGCGAGCCTGCTGGAAAGCGAGCTGTTTGGCCATGTCCGTGGCTCGTTCACCGGCGCGGTGCGTGACAATCCGGGACACTTTCGCTTGGCCAACAAAGGGACTCTGTTTCTGGATGAAGTGGCCGAGATGCCGCTCGAAGTGCAAGCGAAGCTGCTCCGTGTGCTGGAAACCCATACCGTGATTCCGGTCGGTGGTCGCGAGTCGATTTCCGTCGACGTTCGCATCATTGCGGCGACGCACAAAGCGCTGCGCGGAGAAGTGGAAGCAGGACGATTCCGCGCGGACCTCATGTATCGGCTGCGCGTGGTTCCGATCTTCATTCCTCCGCTGCGTGAGCGTGTGGGAGATGTGCTGCTGCTGGCTGATCACTTCATTGCAGAGCTAAACCAGCGATCGACCCGGCGCATTGAGCGCTTGTCCGACGCTGCCGCGCAGATTCTGCAAGCGTATGACTGGCCCGGAAACATTCGCGAGCTGCGCAACGTGATCGAGTACGCCTTTGTCATCGGAGAAGGTCCGGTGCTGGAAGTTGCGGATCTGCCGCCCGAGCTGGGAGGAATGCCGCAGACCACGCTGGTTCCGTCGCGAATCATGCTCGATCGGTCGCGCGCGATGGACCCGCATGCGCTGTCTTCTGATCAAGAGGAAGTGCTGCGAATTGAGCAAGCGCTGACCGCGTGTCATGGACAGATTGGCGAAGCGGCCAAGCTCCTTTCCATGAGCCGTGTCACGCTGTGGCGCAAGATGAAGGTACTCGGTCTGTCGTCGCGTGGCAGCCGTGTCGGGAGGTGATCATGCTGCGCGTGGTAGCGATTCCGAATCCTCATCCACCGGGCTGCTTTTGGCATTCCTATGCAGAGTCGTTTGGGGCTCCCAACGTCAAGTGGTGTGAAGAGACGCTCTGTCAGGTGGTGTCCGAACCCGCCAATACGTGGTCAAACCTGGGCTATCTGCTGGTGGCGCTGCTGGTTGGATGTGTGTCGCTGCGTCGCGGAGATCGTCCATCGCTCCGTCTGTTTTCGCCGGTGCTGCTTGTGCTTGGTTCGATGTCGCTGCTCTATCATCTGTCGAACTTTTACGGCACGCAGATCCTCGACTTTGTCGGGATGTTCGGACTGGTCGGCTGGGTGGTGGGAATGAACCTTGTGCGGGCAGACAAGCTCGCAGAGCGGCGACTGCTGCGCTTTGTCGTGCTGGTGGTGGTGACGCTGACGCTGGTTATGCAGGTGATGCGCGTGCTGGGTCTGAAGTATCAGCTCTTGATCGTGGCTGCGACGCTGGGAATCTCTGTTTCAGAGCTTCTCATCCGCAAGCATCAGCGCGTGATGTATCGCTACTTTCTGCTGTCGAACCTGCTGCTGGTGACGGCGCTTGGGTGTTCCCTTTCGGATGTGACGCGACGTGTCTGTGATCCGCAGCAGCACGGCTGGTTTTCCCAAGGTCACGCGCTGTGGCACTGGATCTCTGCGCTCGCGATGTGGACGATCTTTTTGCACTACTCGCAGCCTGCGATTCGGCTGGCGTCACAAAAAGAGTCCTCATGAATGCCTATTATCTGCGAAACACTCCGTCCGGGCTGGAAGTCGCGCTGCGTGAGCTGCCTGTGCCATCGCCAAAGGTCGGCGAGCGGCTGATTCGGGTGCACGCGGCGTCGCTCAATCGCGGTGAGCTGCTGGGGGCAACGTCCGACTGGAAGCCCGCCGGGGCAGAGCTTGCAGGCGAAGACGTGACGACGGGCGAGCGCTGGATGGGTCGCTGTCGCGGAGGCTTTGCGCAGTACGCACTGCTGGATGATCGGGAAGCGCTGCCGATTCCATCGTCGCTGTCATTTGAGCAGGCTGCGGCGGTTCCGCTGACGTTCCTTGTTGCCTACGACATGCTGATCGAACAGGGCAGGCTGCGCGCGGCGGAGTGGCTGCTGATCGTCGGGGCCAGCTCGGGCGTTGGTGTGGCCAGCCTGCGTATGGGCAAGCTGCTGGGCGCACAGGTGGCGGTGACTTCTTCGTCGGAACGCAAGCTGGAGCGGCTGACTTCTCTCGGGGCGGATGTGGTCCTTCCCACGCAGTCTTTTGCTTCGTCGCTGCGCGAAAGAACCGGCGGGCACGGCGCGGATCTGATTGTAAATGCCGTCGGAGGCTCACAAGCCGCAGCCTGTCTTTCGTCGCTGGCCTATCAAGGTCGCTTGGCGATTGTTGGTTCGCTCGACGGAGTGCTGTCGGCTCAGCTGGATCTGGGCTCCGTTCACGAGCAGCGGCTTCAGATCTTTGGGGTGTCGAATCGTCTACGCAGTGCGACGGCCAAAGCCGAGACGGTGGCGGGCTTTCGACGGGATGTGCTTCCGGCGCTGCTCGACGGCAGGCTGACGCCCGTGATCGATCAAGTTTTTCCGATGTCGGAGCTGGCGGAGGCGATTGCGGTGATGCAGCGCGGGCAGCACGTCGGCAAGCTGGTGGTTCGCTGGTAGCGTGCCTATTTTCTAGGCAATCCCGAGGGAGAGTGCCTGCCTATTTTCTAGGCAGGGGAAGAAGCTACGGCTCGCTGCGGACTTCGTCGTCGGGTTCGCTGTCGGCGACGGCTTGCTGAGCCTGCGCGGCTTTCATGCGCTCTTTGGTCATGACATCGGCGGCTCGCAGCGACGATTCAGCCAAGCGATCGCGATGAAAGTGCAGATCGGGCAAGCGCTTCATCATCACCGAGTCCGCCAAGCGCACGCGCAGAAACGGCGTCACCTTGGCGAGCGACTGCTGAACGAGCTTGAGCCTCGCTTCGACGACCAGGCGCTTTTCTCCCGGCGTCTTTTTGTTGCGCGCTTCCTTCGATTCCTCGGGCGGCTTGCGCATCGCGAACATGACCTTGGCGTTGCGCAGGTCGGGACTTAGCTCCAGCGAGGTCGGCACCACATCTTGCAGACGGGGATCGCTCACTTCCATGCGAAACAGTCGATACAGTTCCTCGAACATCAGGTGCTGAAGACGCACCACCCGCGAGCCGAGCGTTTCGCCTCCATCGAGTGAAAACGGCTCGTCTGCTTCATCACCTTTGCGCCCTCTGTGCTGTCTGGACATGCGGAACTTGTAAGCGACTCGGCCCGGTTCTGCCAAGCGGGTACACTGCCTGGCATGAAGTTTCCCGATGAAGCGAGCGTGAGCGCGGACAAAAAACAGCAGCTGCGCGACCGGCTTGCGCGCTTCGGTGTGGACCTTGTTGCCGTCGAAGAACAAGCAACCAAAGGCAGTGGTCCGGGCGGACAGAAGATGAACAAGACCTCAAGCGGGGTGCTGCTGCGCTATCAGCTGGGCGATGAGCTGATCGTGGTGAAGTGGACGCGCGAGCGACACCACAGCCTCAATCGCTTTTTGGCGCTGCGCGAGCTGGTCGACGAAGTGGAAGTGCGGGTGTCGCCGGAAACGAGTGCGCGGCTCCAAGAGATGGCGCGGATTCGGAAGCAAAAAGATCGGGCTCGTCGGCGGTCGAGTACCCGTTCGGAAGGCTAAGTGCTAGGCTGACTGGCCATGCGATGTGCGATTTTGTGTGGCGTCATGCTCGGGATGGTTGGTTGTGCGCAGCAAGCGGTGGTGCGGCCTCCACCGGGGCCGACGACTGCGCTTGTCGGGGGCGACGACTGCGCGGTGGCGATCGAGCTGTATAAGCAGCGGCTGACGGTGCCTCGTCGGTCGGGAACGCTGGTCTCGCCGAGAATGACGGTGCGGACAAGCGAAGAACAGGCGCTCGACTTGGCGGTCTTTGCGACCAAGTGCCAAGCGGAGCTGACGGGTCGAGCACGGCGGACGATTGTCGGCTGCTGGCAAGACTCGACGGATGCGGAGACGTTTGACTCGTGTAACGACCGCTTTTAGCGGACAAAGGAGAAAGACTCGATGAGCAGCGAGACGATGCAGGCGGTGATTCTGGAAAAAGGCGAAGGCGGAGCGAGCCTGGTCCTGCGTACGGTGCCGCGCAAGCAGCCCGGCGCGGGCCAAGTGCAGGTTCGTCTGCATGCGGCGGCGCTCAATCGGCGCGATGTCTGGATTCGACTGGGGCGCTATGCGGGAATCAAGCTGCCGACGATCTTGGGATCGGACGGTGCGGGTGTGGTCAGTGCCGTCGGGGCGGGCGTGTCCGGTGACTGGGTGGGCAAAGCGGTGGTGTTAAATCCGTCGCTCAACTTCGGGGGAAATGAGGACGCGCAGGGCGATGACTATCGAATCCTGGGCATGCCCGACGACGGAACGTACGCCGAAAGCATCGTGGTTCCCGTCGGAAACGTGGTGGAAAAGCCCGCGCACCTCGACTTTGCGCAAGCGGCGGCGCTGCCTCTGGCGGGTCTGACGGCGTATCGAGCGCTGTGCGTACGCGGCCAGCTTCGTCCCGGTCAGACGGTGCTGATTCCGGGCATCGGCAGCGGCGTGTCGACGATGGCGCTGATGTTCGCGGTTCATCTGGGCGCGCGGGTGATTGTCACGTCGGGCAGCCGCGACAAGCTGGAAGAGGCCAAAAAGCTTGGGGCAAGCTTCGGGGTCAGCTATCGCGATGCAGACTGGGACGATCAAGTGATTCGCTTCTTGGGCGGCGCACTGGTTGATGTGGTGGTCGATGGCGCGGGCGCCGATGCGTGGTCCAAGAGCCTGAACCTGCTTCGTCCCGGTGGACGGATTGTCAGCTACGGCGCGACGGCGGGCCTGGCTCAGATCGATCTGCGCAAGGTGTTTTGGAAGCAGCTCAACATCTTGGGATCGACGATGGGCAGTGAGCGCGACTTCGCGGAGATGATTGCGCTGGTGCGGGCCGGCACGCTGCGTCCGGCGGTCGATCAGGTGCTGCCGCTTTCCGAAGCTGCGCGCGCACATGAGCGGATGGAGCACAGCCAGCACATGGGCAAGATCGTGCTGCGCATTCACGACTGATGACACCTTGACGCAGCCGCGCGGATCGATCGGCTGGCTGCGTCATCCCACGTTGGGGCTGGCTTCGGCTGGTGTTTGCTCGATGACGCCACTTCCTTCTGCTGTAGGTTCGTGATTTCTCTGATGAAATCGCATAAGGAAGTCGTTTTTTGTAGTCGTGCATGAATTGTGTTGAATATGTATGTAAAAAGAAGAGCAGTGATCTTATCTTCACAATATGAAATGTATGAATTTCTGTGTCAGACTCGTCTAAGCGAGCGATAACCAATTGAAATGTTTATCAATGAACGGGATTCTGTGATCCGTTTCTCAGGGGCATCAGGTGTTTACCCGATGTCGCGCTAAGTCATTGTGATTCCATAGAGATTTCGCTGTGGATGCAAAGGGTGCTCTTTTTTCTGGACATCAATCATTGAACAGCTACTATCGGTTTGTTTCGCAACAAAGACGAGCAACGACATTGAGCACATGGTGCTTTTTTGTGAATGTCATCAACGAATCGACTTGTCTTTGACGGGAACAAACCGTGACAGCATTCTGAGCGGCTTTTCGAGGGTGAGGCGGCGTGTGTGTAAAACGATCTGCGCCTGCAATGCGGGTTTTGGCAGATTTGGAGTGGTAAAGAGCCACGTTCAAGAACGCTGTTTGTGAAACGCGCAAGCGGATGATTGCATCATGCTGTCTGTCATCAGCATGGATGCGGCGCGATGCTTGTTGTTGAATCAAAGAACTCAGGCTAGGTGAGGCCGTGAAGCAGCCATATAAGTTGCCCGATTTCTATATGCCGTATCCGGCGCGATTGAATCCTCATTTGGAATCGGCGCGCGTTCACTCGAAAGCTTGGGCCTATGAGATGGGAATCTTGGGGTCCAAGAAAGAAGCGAGAAACTCCGCTGTTTGGGATGAGCGCGACTTCGATGCGCATGACTACGCGCTGCTTTGTGCATATACGCATCCTGATGCGTCGGGCCCAGAGCTGGATCTCATCACCGACTGGTATGTGTGGGTGTTCTTTTTCGATGACGACTTCTTGGAGCTGTTTAAGCGCACCAAGGACATGGAAAACGCGCGCGACTACCTGATTCGGCTGCGTGCGTTTATGCCGATTGATCCGGTCGCGACGCCAGCGGTGCCGAAAAACCCGGTCGAAAAAGCGCTGCAAGATCTGTGGAATCGGACGATTCCGACGAAGACTCGCGAGTGGCGGGTTCGCTTTTCGGAAAGCACGCGCAACCTGCTGGAAGAGTGCGTGTGGGAGCTGGCCAACATTCAGGAAGGCCGCGTCGCCAATCCGATTGAGTACATCGAGATGCGGCGGAAAGTGGGTGGCGCTCCGTGGTCGGCGGATCTGGTCGAGCATGCCGTCGGTGTGGAAGTGCCGGACCGGGTCGCGGCGCTGCGTCCGATGCGGGTGCTCAAAGACACGTTTTCCGACGGTGTTCACCTGCGCAATGACCTGTTTTCGTATCAGCGAGAGGTCGAGCAAGAAGGGGAAAATGCCAACTGCGTGCTGGTGTTTCAGAAGTTTCTGAACCTGGATGCGCAGACGGCGGCGAACCTGACCAATGAGGTGCTGACCTCGCGGCTGCATCAGTTTGAAAACACGGCGCTCGTCGAAGTGCCGCTGATGTGCGTGGAAAACGGGCTGAGCCCGATCGAGAGCCAGAGCGTCGCGCTGTACGTCAAAGGACTGCAGGACTGGCAGTCGGGCGGACACGAGTGGCACATGCGCTCGAGCCGCTATATGAAGGTCGAGCCGAGTGAGCCGGGCGTGCTGTCGGGACTTGGTGTGTCGGCATCGCGAGTGGCTCCGACGGCAAGCAAGCTGGGTGTAGAGCGTCGGCTGCGTAGCTTTTCGCATGTTCCGCATCAGCCCGTCGGTGACGTCAAGCGTCCCGAGTTTTATCAGCCGTTTTCGGTTCGTTTCAATCCGCTGCTCGAAGCTGCGCGCAAGCACGCGCTTGTGTGGGGCCATCAGGTCGGGCTCACGAGCAGCGTCGCGGGAATGTGCGTGTGGGACGAGCCAGAGCTTGCTGAGTACGACTTTGCGCTGTGTGCGGCGGCGTGTCAGCCGGATGCCTCGCAGGTTGGACTGGATCTGACGACGGACTGGTTTTCGTGGGCGACGTTTGCGGATGACTACTTTCCGCTGATTTTTGCGCGAGCGCGGGATCTGGCGGGCGGCAGGCTGTACGTCGCGGGGCTGGATGCGTTTATGCCGCTTGATTGCGGTGCGACACCGACGCCGCGTGATCCGGTCGAGTGTGGTCTGGCGGATCTGTGGCATCGCACGGCGGCTCCGATGAAGGCGTCGAAGCGTCCCGCGTTTCGCGCGCTGGTGCAGGGAATGCTTCAGAGCTGGGTGTGGGAGCTTGTCAACCACATCGAAAACCGCGTTCCCGATCCGGTCGATTACATCGAGATGCGACGGCAGACGTTCGGCGCAGAGTTTGGCATGAGCCTGGCGCAGTTCGGTCTGGATGAGCAGATCCCAGCGGAGCTGTTTCGGACGCGGACGATTCGTGCGCTCGTCAACTCGGCGGCGGATGCGATTGGGCTCATCAACGACATCGTTTCCTATCGCAAGGAAATCGAGATCGAAGGAGAGCTGAACAACTGCGTGCTGGTCGTCAAGCAGTTCATGGGCATTGAGTCGCAGCCCGCGATTGAGATTGTGTCGCAGATCTCAGCGGCGCGGATTCGTCAGTTTGAGTACGTTCGAAAGATGGAGCTGCCGACGCTGATGGAGCAGTTTGAGCTGTCTCCGAAGTCGAAGGAGAGCCTGCTTTCCTACGTCGAGAGCATTCAGAACTGGATTTCCGGTGTCGCGCACTGGCACTTCGTGGTGCCGCGCTACATCAACCTGCGTGAGCATCCGCATCCGACGCGCGGTCAGTCGGTTCCGAGCGTTCCGATGGGACTCGGTTCGGACGGCGCACGCTTTCACAGCAAGCAGTCTGTTCGCGGGCAGGCTGCACCGCTTGCCGCCAGTACGGACGCGGCTGCGCGCAAGCCAAGCATTCCCAGCTTTTCGGGATCGTTTACGTCCGCCGCGCAGCTTCGCAAAGAACCGAAGCCAAGCGAGTCTGCTCCAGCCGTTTTGGGGTCCGCTGCACCGGCACTCGGGACGGACGCGCTACGGATCGTCGCGCAGCTTCGCAAAGATCAGGAATCGTTACGCAAGTAGTTTGCAGTCGCCAAGTCATTCGCCGCACACGGGCACTTTTTAGGGGAGGGTCAGCATGTCGATTGAACAGAAGAACAATCCGGGCTCGCAGACAGAAAAACAGCAGTCGAGCTTGGATACGCAAGCAGCACGAAACCTCGCAACGACGACGAAGTCACCACCGCAAATGCAGGGCATTTCGTCGCGCTGGCTGCTGCGTCAGCTGCACTGGATGAACGTGCAGGGCGGTGTGTTCCGTGTGAACCGTCGTCTGAGCTATGCAGTGGGCGACGGACGCGTGACCTTCACCAACGTGGGCGCCAAGGTGTCGGTGATTCCGCAGGAGCTGTGTGAGCTTCCGTTCCTGCGTGGCTACGACGACCTGGAAGTGCTCCAGGTGTTGGCGAACAAGTTCGTGCAGCGCGAGTTCAAGGCCGGCGACGTGGTCATCGAGCAGGGCAAGCCCGCTGACTCGATTGGCCTGATTGCGTTTGGCAAGATCAACAAGATTGGCACCGGCAAGTACGGCGACCAGACGATTCTGGAGACGCTGGCCGACGGCGACCACTACTCGTGGGAAGCGATTCTGGAGACGCAGGACTTTTGGCAGTTTACGGCCAAGACTGTGACGACCGCGACGGTGCTGACGCTTCAGCAGTCGGTGTTCGATGAAGTCGTTGCGCAGTTTGACTCGCTGCGTAAGCACATCGATTCGTTCAAGAAGCGCGCGCGCAATGCGAAAAAGGATCAGACGGGTGAAGCCGCGATCGAGCTGGCCGCCGGTCAAAAGGGTGAATACATCCTGCCGGGCACGTTCGTCGATTACGAGCTGAAGCCGCGTGAGTACGAGCTGGCGGTTGCGCAGACGGTGCTCCAGGTTCACACCCGGGTTGCCGATCTGTTTAACAACCCGATGAACCAGACCGAGCAGCAGCTGCGTCTGACGGTGGAAGCGCTGCGTGAGCGTCAAGAATTCGAAATGATCAACAACCGCGAGATCGGACTGCTCCACAACGCCGATCTGAAGCAGCGGATTCACACGCGCAGCGGACCGCCGACGCCGGACGATATGGACGAGCTGCTCGCGCTGGTGAACAAGGAGCCGGGATTCTTCCTGGCGCATCCTCGGGCGATTGCGGCGTTTGGTCAGGAATGTAACCGCCGTGGCATCTATCCGGTTTCGACGGACGTGGGCGGTCACAAGGTTGCAGCGTGGCGCGGCGTTCCGATCTTCCCGTGCAGCAAGATTCCGGTTTCGGATTCGCGCACCAGCTCGATCATGCTGATGCGAACGGGTGAAAACAACCAGGGCGTCGTCGGTCTGCACCAGACGGGCATTCCCGATGAGTATCAGCCAAGCCTGAACGTTCGATTCATGGGAATCAACGAAAAGGCGGTCATGCAGTACCTGGTGAGCGCGTACTACTCGGTGGCCGTGCTGGTGCCGGACGCGCTGGCGATTCTGGAAAGCGTCGAGCTGGGCCGCGCGGGCGACTAGCGTCGGAACAGGCGCTCGCAGGACGCGGGCGCCGGGAGCTTCACGATGACCAAACAGAGTCATGCCCCACACGGGGCGGAGCTGGAGCGGCAGCTCAGTCTCTCGACGGCGGCAGCGAGAAAGCTGACGACGACGACGAAGTCTGCGCCGCAGATGCAGGGAATCACGGCACGCTGGCTGCTGCGGATGCTGCCGTGGGTCGATGTATCGGGCGGAGTCTATCGCGTCAACCGGCGGCTCAGCTACGCGCTGGGAGACGGAATCATTGCGTGTACCGAAGTAGGTGGTGCGGCGCGTGTGATTCCCCAAGAGCTGGGCGAGCTGCCGTTTCTGCGCGGTTTTGACGACGTCGATGTCCTGGAAGCGCTGGCGGATCGCTTCGTTCAGTCGGAGCATGCAGCCGGAGATCTGATTGTCACCGCCGGACATCCTGCGGATCAGCTGTTCCTGATTGTTCACGGCAAGGCTGCCAAGCTGCGCGCGGGCAAGTACGGAGATCCGCTGGAACTTGCACTGCTGGCCGATGGTGATCACTTCGGAGATCGCGCGGTCGTCGATGCCGATGGTCTGTGGGACTTTTCGGTGAAGGCGGTCACGGCGTGTACGGTGCTTGCGCTGCCTCGTCGTGCGTTTCAGCAGGCGCTGGAAGATTCCGAAGCGCTGCGTACGCATCTTGTGTCGGTGTCCGCGCGTCTGCAAAAGCCGCAGGACAAAGACGGACAGGCTGCGATCGAGCTGTCTGCGGGACAAAAAGGCGAATACGAGCTACCGACGACGTTCGTAAACTATGAGCGTCATCCTCGCGAGTATGAGCTGTCGGTTGCGCAGACGATCCTGAACGTCCATACGCGCGTCGCGGACCTGTACAACGGACCGATGGATCAGACCAAAGAACAGCTTCGACTGACCATCGAAGCGCTGCGTGAGCGTCAGGAAGCGGAGCTGCTGAACAATCCAGAGTTTGGTCTGTTGCACAACGTCGATCCGAAGCAGCGGCTTCAGACGCGAAGTGGTGCGCCAACGCCGGATGACATGGATGAGCTGCTCTGTCGTCGTCGCAAGACGCAGCTGTTTCTGGCTCCAGCGCAGGCGATTGCGGCGTTTGGTCGGGAATGCAACCGTCGCGGCGTCTATCCCGAAACCGTGATGGTCGATGGTCGTCCGGCGCAAGCGTGGCGTGGCGTTCCGATCCTGCCGTGCAACAAGATTCCGATCTCGGAGTCGGGCACCACGTCGATCCTCGCGATGCGCTTTGGTCAGGATCATCAGGGTGTGATTGGACTGCGTCCAACGGGTCTTCCCGATGAGTACGAGCCCGGTCTCAACGTCCGTTTCATGGGCATCAACGAAAAGGCTGTCATTCAGTACCTCGTGAGCGCCTATTACTCGGTCGCGATCCTGATTCCCGATGCGCTTGGTATGCTCGATAACGTCGAGATTTCGCGCTAGCTCCGGTTTCTTTCGCTCCGATTCCTTCCCTTCTTTGATTCCTCTTCCTTCTGCGAAGTGACGCTGAACCGTCGCTAAGGGTAGAAGCTTGCTGTTCGCGGCAGGCGAGGGGGAGCACATCATGTCCAGCG
>CALMML010000225.1 GCA_937868485.1 uncultured Myxococcales bacterium
AGCCGGGGTATATTGCTTAACAGATTTGCGTCGAGAAAATTAATGTTTGATGGCTACTGGGAAGTGTGTGGGAAGCGTAGAAAATCGTCACTTATCGTCGATTTTTGTGCGCTGTGGTGCCTTGGATGGACAGGTGAGAGCGCTGCACAAGCAGCCTTTCAAACGAGATTGATTTTAGTAAGGAAAGTAGATTTCGCGTTCGCAACGCTGGACGCGCTTGCGTAGTGCTGGGCTGTCAGGGCATTGGAAGTACCTTCCAGTCCTCGCGTTCTTTTTTCAACATCACCGTCGCTACGATGTTCTGCAGATGAGCGTCCCCCACAAGCTTAGGCGCTTCCCAATGACCAGGTGTGGGTGAAGCCATCCAGTCTGGTGCTGCGGTGTTCTTTGCAGACCCAGAGGCCGAGTACTATATGATGTCGGCTGCGTCTGCGGCAGACAAGGCGCAGGTTCTGCGACCCGCGACGACGCCCCGACCCTCATCCACCAAACCAAGGGATTCCCATGAGCACAAGACCCCTCTTTCCCGTCGACAAAATCTGGCCAAACGCGCGGGCCAAGATCGAAGCGTACCATTCCGATGTGGTGCGAGAAGTCAGCGAAGCAGTGGCTCGCCACGATGTGGTCGTGGTGGGAATGGCGCAGAATCCGTTCGTCAAGAAAGTCCGAAAGGCGCTGACGGATGCATCGATTCCGTTCACGTATCTCGAATACGGAAGCTACTTTTCGGAGTGGCATCGTCGACTCGCGATCAAGCTGTGGAGCGGCTGGCCGACGTTCCCGCAGGTGTTTGTGGCAGGACAGCTGATTGGCGGCGAAGAGCTGACCAAGGCAGCCATCGCGGACGGCTCGCTGCGCAAAGCGCTCGAAAGCGCACAGCGCTAATTTCCGCGAGAGCAAAGGGAGGGAGGACCGGGGCGACTCCCGACCGCTGCACTAACGGCTTGGGAGGATGATCGCGGCTTCGGTTCCTCCCGCTCGGCTGCGCTGAAGTTGGATCTGGCCACCGAGTGCGCTCACAAACTCGCGACACAGCGACAGCCCCAGTCCGAATCCTGCGGTGCTCCCACGGTGCTCAGCGCTTCGGAAAAAGCGCTCAAAGATCCGCTCGGAATCGGCAGCAGAGATGCCCGGTCCAGAGTCCGATACACGGATCCACACCTCCGCGCCTTGCTGCTCCGCGCAGATGACAATGCGACCACCAGCGGGCGTAAACTTGCAGGCATTGTCGACGAGATTTGCGAGTCCCCGACTCAATAGGAGCTTGTCTGTCCACAGCGCAAGAGTCTGAGGACACTCCATGCACAGCTGCTGCGCACGCTCCGCTGCGATCGCGTCATACAAGCTGATCACTTCTTCGAAAAGGGAATGCAGCACAACCTCCTGCTTGGTAACGGGTAGCTCTCCCGCGTCGGAGCGCGCCAGCAAAAGTAGTGCATCCAGCAGTCGATGCAGCGCGTCCAGCTCTTCCAGTGTCTCTTCCACCAGCGCACGGAATTCCGCCGCATCACGCGACTTCCGCAGCGCAATCTCCAAGCGACTCCGCAGCGCAGCCAACGGAGTCCGCAGCTCATGCGCAGCATCTTGGGTAAACCGACGCAGTCCCGTCAGCGCGCGATCGACACGCTCAATCATGTGATTCAGGGAACCAACAAGCCGCACAATCTCCAAGTCATCCGCTGCGTGCAGAGGAATCCGCTGACTCAAGCCATCGGGTCTTAGCACACTCGCCGTAGCGACAATATCGGACATCGCGCGCAGCGTTCGGCGCGTCATCCAGGTGCTTCCCAGCGCCGCCAGCACAGCCCCGAGCGGAATCCCTACACCGAGCGAGACATACAGCAGCTGCCGGACCTGCTTTAGCTCGTGATCCTTCTCTGCTTGGGACTCTGTCTCTTGCGCTTCCATGATCACCGCTGCGATGTAGACCGCACTCCCAAAGCCAAGGAGCACCACCGCAATCAGGGCCGCAAAGAACAGCGCGAGTCGCGCGCGCAGCGATTGCAAGCTAACAGGAAGCACGATAGCCAACCCCGCGAATGGTAGAGATCACATCGACTGCGCCCGCCTGTTCTAGCTTTCTGCGGAGCTGCGCAACATGAACATCCACAATGTTGGTTCCTGGATCAAAGGAATAGCCCCAGACACTGCGCAGCAGCATCGTGCGGGTGACAACCTGTCCTTCATGACGCAGCAGCATCACCAACACCGCAAACTGCTTGGGAGGCAGCTCGATCCGAACATCCTGCACCGTCACTTCATGCGCAGACAGACAGACCCGCAGCAGACCATGCACAATCACATCGCCATGACGAGCGCCGCCTCTTCGGACCAGCGCTTCCAGTCGCGCGAGCAGCTCCGCAAAGGCAAACGGCTTGGTCAGATAGTCGTCGGCACCATCCCGCAGTCCTCGGACGCGATCAGACACCGCATCCCGCGCAGTCAGCACCAAGATGGGGGTGCGAATCCCTGCCGATCGAGCCTTCGCCAGCACCGAGAATCCGTCTTGTTTCGGGAGCTGTATGTCCAAGATACAGACATCGAAGGGAGTCCGCAGAAGCGCAGCGAGGGCAGCGTCTCCATCACTGGCGATCTCCACGGAGTAGGACTCCTCTTCCAGTCCAGCGCAGAGCGCACGGACCAAGCGAACGTCATCTTCCACAAGCAGGAGCAGCACAGAAGACCCCTACCAAGCGGCCACGGCTACGGCAAGTCGCCAGCGCGCAACCAGCGCATCCCGCTCCAGCTGAAGCAGCGTTCGCCGCGCGGAAAACAGATCACGACTGGCCATCACGACGTCGCCAAACGATGCCAGTCCTTCTGCAAACAGCTTGCGCGTCAAGTCCAGTGCGCGCGCTCTCCGCTCGTGAAGCGGCTGAGCACGCTGTAAGCGCAGCGCTCGGACATGATAGAAGTCGCGCAGACTGCTCTCGACTTCGATCTGGATCTGTTGCCTGACTTCTGCCAGTCGAGCTTGCGCACGAACGCCCTGGGCCTGCGCGCGATGACGGAGTCCTTGGTTCCAGTCCAGAATCGGTAAGGAGCCCGTTATGGCCACAATCCCACCGACGCCAGCCATCGAGCTTCGGATGCCTCCGCTCACCTGGATGTCAGACAAAGGAAGGGCTCGCAGCGTCGCCAGCTTGGACAGCACTTCAGACTGATGCAGCTCTTCCAGAGCCCACGCTCGCTCGGGTCGCTTGGACAGAGCCAGTTCCAGAAGCACCGCACACTGCGCGGATACATCGTCTTTTTGAACCTGCGAAAGTGCGTCCGCAATGGGAATCGGAAGCTGGGTAAGCCAAGACGGGTCTTCCTGCGCGAGCAGCAGCGGCTTGGGACTCGACTCACCTATCAACAGAGCAAACGCACGCTGCGCCATGGCAAGCGTGTGCGCACTGTGCTCGGCAAGACGCGCGGACTCCTCACGCTCGGACTCTGCCCGCAGTACATCCAGTCCGCTCGCATCTCCGTGACGCTTTCGGGTCTGGGATTCCGCGACGAGCTGCTCGGAAAGACGTACGGAGTCCTGTTCCAGCCGCCAGAGCTTTTCAAGAAGCTGTAGCTCATAAAATGCACGCCCAACCGTCTCACGCAGTCGCAGCAGATCCACCGCGATCGCAGCCTGGGTCTGACGCTGACTCGCACAGGCAGCCCGCGACTCTTGCACGCGCAGCAGTGCAGCAAACGGTGAAAATCCAGCGGTGACTTGCTGCAAAAGGAGTGGTCCTGTCGATCCCTGTAGACCCAGATCTTGCGCCAGATAGGACACGCTGGGATTCGGCAGCGCGCGCGCCTGCTCGACGACAGCCTGCGCACCAAGTCGCTGCGCACGCACCGATAGGGCCACGGGATCACTGGATTCCGCACGGCGAACACAGTCGAACACAGAGAGCGACTCTTCTGCTGAATCCATCGGCGCAGATGCGGCCAGCGCGCTTGGAATCCCTGATACAGATCCCACATGCAGCAGCACGATCCACAATATGAAGTAGATTGGATGCCTCATTTTTGGTTCCCAAACACACCATAGAGCGATGGAAGCAGCAGCAGGTTCAGCACCGTCGAAGACAGCAGTCCACAGAGGATGACAATCGCCATGGGATGCTCGATCTCATAGCCAGGCAGTCGACCGCGAATCACGATGGGAAGCAGTGATAGTGCGGCACACAGCGCCGTCATCAGGATCGGAACGAGCCGCTCTTCCGCCCCGCGAAGGAGCAGCGCTGGACCATGCGGCATCGCTTCCTGCTCGCGCAAGTGCCGATAGTGACCCAGCAGCATCAGCGCGTTGCGGCTCGCGATTCCGAGCACGCTGACAAAGCCGACCAGCGATCCCAGCGACAGCACAGCGCCTCCACACAGCGCACCCAGAACGCCCCCTGTCAGTGCAAGCGGCAGCGTCACAATCACCAGCGCGGTCAGCCGGACACTGCGAAAGTCCAGATACAGCAGCACAATCGCACCGACAAACGCCAGCACAGACCACAGCGCAAGCTGGTTGCGAGCGCTCTTGCGGGCCGCAAACTCACCGAGCAGCTCTGGATGATAGCCACGCGGAAACGAGTGTGCAGCGAGCGCGTCTTGCACCTGTCGCGCCGCTTGTCCCAGGTCGCGTCCACGCACGTTGCAAGTGACATCAATCCGACGAGATCCCCCTTCCCGCTTGATCTCGCTGGGCGCAGCCGTCATCGAGATCTCGGCCACTTCGCGCAGCGGAATGTGACCACCGCTGGGCGTCTCGATCAGCAGATTTCGCAGCGCAGTCAGATCCGTACGGACATTCGCTTGACCCCACACCACAACCGGAATCTGCTGCTGCGCATCGTAGACTTCACCGACCTTGGAGCCGGCAATCAGCGTGCTCGCAGCGCGTCGGATCTGCGCGCCGGTCAGCCCATGCAGAGACGCTCGCTCGGGACGAATCTGGACCTCTACTTGCGGAACCAGCACCTGCGGCTCTACCTTCAGATCGACAATCCCAGGAATCTGTGCGAGCAGCGAACCGATTGACTCTGCTTCGGATCGCAGCGTCGAAACATCCGATCCAAAGATTCGCACCACAATCGCACCTTGCGCACCGGACAGAACGTCCTTCATTCGCTCTCGCAGGTAGGTCAAGACATCGCCAAAGACGCCGGGATAGCCAGACACCACCGCGCGAATCTTGGCCAGTGTCTGATCATAATCAACGTGCTCATCGAGGCTGATCCAGTGCTCTGTGAAGTTCGGGCCGACCACTTCATCTGCGACTTCTGCGCGTCCGATGTGCGAGCCAAAGGAATGAACGCCAGGAATCGACAGCAGCTCCTGACTGATGCGCAGCGTCGATCGACGACTTGCCTCCACCGACGCACCCGGCTTTTCGATCCAGTGCATCAGGAAGTCTCGCTCCTCAAAGTCTGGAAGAAACTCATCGCCCAAAAACGGCAGACACAGAACGCCAAGGATCGCTGTGAACGCCGTGAGCGCCAGCGCTACGCGAGGTCTTCGCAGCAGCGGAGTCAGCAGCGCGCGATACCCAGCGTGTAGCCACTTCACAACGCGCGGCTCCTGGGTCTGTGTATCCAAGGTACGAGGCAGCAGCCACAGCGACAACACCGGAGTCACCGTCAGTGCAACCAGCAGCGAAGTCAGAATCGACAGGACATAGGCCAGCGCGAGCGGACGAAAGAACGCACCAGCGACTCCGTCGAGCGCAAACACCGGAACAAAGACCAGACAGACCAGCAGACTGGCGTACACCACCGCGCTACGCACTTCCATCGATGCAGCCAGCACCACGGAAAACACCGAGGACGATTCCTTGCGTTCACGCAGACGTCGGCGAATGTTTTCGACATCAATGATCGCGTCATCTACGACTTCTCCGATCGCGATGACCAGACCGGCCAGAAACATCGTGTTGAGGGTTCCGCCCAGCAGCGACAACATCAGCAGCGCACCGACCAAAGAAAGCGGAATCGCGGTCAGGCTCACCAGCGCACTGCGCACATCGCGAAGGAACAGAAACAGCACCGCGAGGACGAGCACGCAGCCAAGTGACAGTGCGGATCGCAGGTTCTGAAGCGACTGCTCAATGAATGTTGCGGGACGGAAGATGGCAGGATCAAGCTCGACATCGCGAAGTCCGGGACGCAGCGCAGTCAGCGCCGCTTCGACATCTTTCGTCAGGGACAGCGTGTTTCCGGTCGGCTGTTTTTCGACGATCAGGAGCAGTCCGTCATGACCGTTTATCACCGCGTCTCCGATGGGTGGAGCGTGACCGACAGTCACCACAGCCACATCACCCAGGCGCAAGCGCGGCTCTGTGGTGGAAGGAATCGCAGCCTGTGACAGAGACGTTGGATCGGAAAACGTCGAGACATGACGCACCGGAATCCGTTGATTGGCGCTGTCTAGGAATCCTCCGCTCGCAAGCGAAGTCGCGTCGGATGCAGCGCGCAGAACTTGATCCAAAGAGACACCGTGAGCCAGCGCGCGGGCGGGATCCACCAGCACCTGAAGCTGCTTGTCACGCAGTCCCCAGACCGTGACATTGGCAACGCCAGGAATCGCCAGCAGACGCGGACGAATGGTGTAACGGACCAGCTCCGATAGCTCCATCTGCGATAGCTTGTGCGAAGACACGCCGATCTTCAGCGCGCGACTGGTCGACGACAGCGGCGGCAGAATCACCGGCGGATGGACCAGCGAAGGAAGACGCGGCGCTTCCACCGCCAAGCGTTCCTGCGCAAGCTGACGAGCTTGAAGCAGATCGGTTCCTTCACGCAACAAAAGCACAACGGAAGACAGTCCCAGCACCGACTTCGATCGCAGTGTGATCAGCGAAGGAAGACCGGACAGTGCCGACTCCAGAGGCCATGTCACCAGGCGCTCGACTTCCTCTGTTGACAGTCCGGGGGCCTCTGTCTGGATCTCGATCATCGGCTGCGCAAACTCAGGAAAGACATCCAGCGGAGTTCGCACCGCCGCACGCAGTCCCAGACACAGCAGGATCAGCGCAGCGAGCAGTACAACCAAACGATGACGCAGCGAATAGGAAAGAATGCGCTGTAGCATGTTCTGCGGACTCCTTACTTTCCGCTGCCGAACTCGGTGCCATACAATTCCATCGCGCCGGACGTGACGATGCGGTCCCCGAGGCGTAGGCCGCCTAGCGTCAAGCTGCGCGGGCTTAGGAATGCGATTCCCTCTTCGATGTGTACGACCTCAACCCGGCGGCGCACAAAGGAGTGCGCGGCTGCGAGCTGATACACCCATGAACCACCCGAAGGATCGTACAGAAGCGCCGAAGCGTGAATGGTTGGAGACTCTTCTTCTTCACGCAGAGACAGCCACACAGCGACGGTCTGTCCGACCGCAAAGCGTGCGCGCGGTGGCAGCACAAAGTAGCGATCCACGCTGGCTTGCTGCGGCAACGCGGTCATCGGCGCATGTTCCGCAGGTGCGGCTTCCACAGCGTGATCGAAGCGAAGTGCGGACAGATCATCAACCAGCGCCGCAGCTGGCGACAGGGATGCAAGCACGCCAGAAGGAACAGAGACACGAACCCACGTACTTTCATCGTCGACCACTTCCAAGATCGGTGAGCCTGCGGACACGAGCTGATGGGCGGATGTCCTGACATCCCGAATCAATCCAGTGAGCGGTGAAACAAGCTGCGTTTGGGACAGTGTGCTGCGTGAGAAAGGATGGTGCTGCGATGCAGATTCTGCGATCGCAGCTTGCTGGGTCAGCGCGGCTTGGAGCGCAGCGCGAGCGGTCTGTCGCTGGGCCTTGGCATCGTCGAGCACCTTCCTTCCTACCGCCTCTTCTGCGAGCAAGCGCTCAGCCCGATTCAGCGCCAGCTCCGTGGCTTGGTCTTGTACGCGGGCACGCTCCACCTGCGCATCGGCATCCACACGAACGGTGGAAAGCTGCGCACGCTCTGTGGGCGCCAAGCTTGCGGACAGAAGCACCACAACTTGTCCTGCTCGCACACGGTCTCTGGCTTGTGGAAGCTGCGATCCACTCGCGGGAAGGACAAGCCCTGTGTGCGGAGCAATCAGCCACGCAGAGCGGCCCGGTGCCGTCGTCACTTCTCCTCGCAACAGACGACGCTGCGGCCCGCGAAGCAGAGACACAGGACGAAGTCCGTCCGTGATTCCCAGTCGCTTCTCTGCTTCTTCCGAAAGCGTCACGCGACCCAGCACCGACTCACTCTGTGGCTTTCCTTTGGCAGCAGCTTGGGTCGGGCTCTTCTGACACGCCATCACTCCGAACAGCGCAGACAGCGCAAGGACTGCCAGACAGACACGAAGCGGTGCAGCAGACAAAAGCGGTCTTGGGCCGAGATCACGGTGCGACATGCGTTCACGCTACCTGTCGCTGCGATCCGTCTACGCGGACTTCATGAAATCTTCATCTGTCGGAAGACGATCTGAAGGCGTCTCTGTCGCGACTGCGCTGCGCGGTGTACAGGTGGGAAGGCGCACCTGTGCGCAAGCATTCTTTGCGACGCGGCACTCGCGCTGATACCGAAACGTCACGCGCTTCCTACGCAGTCGTTCCAGGAGTGTCCCCAAGTTGTTACCCGCTGCGTAGCACCGCTGAAGTAGGATCCGCGTAGAGCCTCTGCCATGCAGCGACAAGCGCACTGCATAGGGGATCATTGCCGCACACGCATCGGTGTGTGGTGTCTGCTTCATTACCGACGGAGAAGCGCATGAAGAACAAGCGAATCTATGTCCTGTATGCACCAGGCGGAAACGGTCACAAGAGCGCAGCGCAGACCATTTTGGAAACCATGAAGCGTCGCCATCCCAGCTGTGAAACGCTGATAGAAGATGCGTATGGTTTTGGCGCTCCGTTTTTGCGATTCAGCCTGCGGATCTATGACTCGCTGCTGAAGCTGGACCCAAGCTACGTCAAGTATGGCTACTGGCTGCTGAGCGCGATGAACACCGATGAGAGCCTCACCGCTCGCTTCCCGGAAACAGTGCGTGCCATGGCCAACCGACTGCGTGAGCTTCAGCCTTCGCTGATCGTCTCTGTTCACTCTGCCATCAACGCATTTGTCGTCGCAGCACTGAAGCAAGCAGGCCTTTTTGGAAAGATTCCGTTTGTGATTGTCTGCACCGACCTGACCGGCAACTTCCTTCGCAGCTGGGTGCATCCGCAAGCGGACTTGATGGTCAGCTTTTTGGACGAAGGAAAGCAGCAGATGCAGCAGTTTGGCATTCCCAATCGCAAGATCGCCGTGCTTGGGGGTCCGATTGTGAATCCTCGCTTTTCCGACGCGCAGCGCACGCAGCAGGAAGCACGCGCAGAGCTGGGGCTCGATCCCCACAAGCGTACGCTGCTGCTGATGTCAGGAGGCGTTGGGATTCGCAGCTTGCTGTCGCTCACCGATCAAGTGGTGTCGTCGGGTCTTCCGCTCCAAGCGATCATCTGCTGCGGACGGAATCAGCGCCTGCAAAACGAGATTGAGCGACGCGTGCAGCGCAGTACGGTCCCGTGTCGCGTGCTGGGATTCACCGATCAAGTTCCGCTGCTGATGGATGCAGCGGATGTAATGGTCAGCAAGCCCGGTCCCGGTGTGATCAGCGAAGCGCTGGTCAAAGAGCTTCCGCTGCTTCTTGATGCAACCTGCGCAGTGATGCCGCAAGAGCAAGGAAACATCGACTACGTGGTGGAAAGTGGAATCGGAAAGCGGATCGATAACCTGGCCTCTTTCCGTCGACAGCTGCGCGCGCTGGTCGAAGGAAGTCGCGAGCTTGACACGATGCGCTGGAACCTCAAGCGGATGCGCAAGACAGAGTCCGCGCAGCACCTGGCTCGACTGCTGATGCACATCGCGCAGGGAGGCATAAGCCCCAACCTCCAGCGTCTTCCGCAGGTGGATCTGGCCGGCTAGTCCAGCCTCTTTCGGCCCAGTTCCGCGTCGATGATCCGGGTGTCCTACTGAATGCGAAGCAGCGTCACCATGTTCATGCCAAACGCAAACAGCAGCGCGCCCAAAAAGATACAGACCGGCAGCGTCAGCGCCCATGCGAGCAGGATGTTACGCAGCGTTCGGATTTGCAGACCCGAGCGATTCGCAGCCATCGTTCCTGCAATTCCTGAAGACAGAACGTGTGTCGTACTCACCGGGAGCCCAAAGTGATCCGCAAGTAGGATGGTCACCATTGCAACC
>CALMML010000226.1 GCA_937868485.1 uncultured Myxococcales bacterium
GCCCCAAGCGCTGCGATGCGTCCTTCCGATGCCCGCAGCGCCTGCGCACTGGTGTGAACAGAGTTCCGTCCCACCACCAGCGGATACGGATGACGCGGCGCGGTGCCGACCATCAGTCCCACCGCCGTCTCGGCCTGCACCACAATCGCGCCCGGCTCGCGATCAAAGATCAGCAGCTCTTGCTGCGTGTCGTGCCCGTTTGCCTGCGCGCGCCCCTGATACACAAACGCCCACACCACATCGTGCTCTTCGGGCGGCAGATACGACCACGACTGTCCTGCGGACAGCGCCACATCGAAGTAGTTCACCGGATAGGGAGTCGCAATCTGGCTGCACACGCCCTCGTGCTGTCCCACGATCACGCGAACCACGCCCGACTCTTTGACATCCTGCGGAGCGATGTACATCGCGTGCGGATCCCCTGACTCTTCGTGCGGAGTCAGCGCAATCCACAGCTGAAAGCCCAGGGCATTTTCCCCTCGCTGCTTCATCTGCGCGCGATGCCAGATGCAGCCGCCCGTCTGCACGTATTCAATCCCGCGCGCTTGCACCACGCCGTCTTGTCCTGTGGTGTCTTCGTAGTAGATGTCCACCACCTGCTGATACGTAATCGTTGCAATGCCAGAGTGAGGGTGAAACCCAAAGCCGCCGCCTTCTGGAATCGTTCCGTGCGTAAAGTCCAAAAAGACAAACGGCTTCAGTCGCTCGCCCAGATCTTCCGGGCTGATGATCCGACGGATAAAGCCGTGCTCCAGTCCGCTGTGGCGCTGTTCCAAGGTCCGAGTTCGCATCTGAAAGACTCTCTGCTGCTGCTACGGGGACATTCCCGATCGGCCCGGCAGTGCCGATCACGGAGCGCAGCAGTGCATCATCGCAGACCCCTTTGGTCCGCGTAAGGGAGTCCTCTGTCCCATCGAACAAGTCCGCGCGCCCTGCCCTGTCAGGGGACTCCACACTGCGCCCACAGCGTGGTCAGTCCACAGCAATCTGTGTCTGCAGTCCCAGCTGATGCTCGATCGTGCCCTGCGTCAGGTTCTGTACCACCGCGTAGCGGCTGATCACCTTGATCCGATGTCGATCCAGATACACGCCCCAGCTTCCTTCCGCTTCCAGCTGGTTGTCGGTCTGGTCACTGCGCACCGACACAAGCGAGCCCCGCGCCGACACCGACGAGTGCAGTCGCTGCACAAAGTACGTAAGCCGCAGATACCCCGCATGCGTACGCTGCGTCTTGTGCGCATCTGTCCGGCGCTGGCCAATGTACTCTGCCGCGCCATCGAAGTGATTCCAGCGAAACAGCGCGCTCACATTCCACAAGGTGTCTTCCACCGACTGCGGCGGTGACGTACTTCCGCTGACGGTCTGTTTCCAGCGATTCCACAGCGTACCCGCTGCCAAAGACACCTGCGGCAAGCTGCCCGCAAAGTCCACCGCCCCCACGTACGGACTCCCGGTCAGGTGCAGAGACAGCCGCGCCACCAAAGCCGGACTCAGATCAGCCGCCTTGACCGCGCTCTCTCCGTCTCCGTTAAAGACCCCGATCAGGTATTCCACATGCTGCGCCAGCAGCCTTCCCGAGACCCGCAGTCCGTAGTCCCGTCCTGGCAGAAGCAGCCGCGATGCCAGCGCCCGATCGAGCGTCGCCAGCGACTGGGCAGATTCCATCCACTCATGGACGATCGGCAGCTTGAACCGCCCCAGCCGAATCGCCAGCGCGGACACCGGCTCCCACTCCACAAACACATCGTTGACTTCCAGCTCCCGCTGGCTGCTGCGACCGATCATCAAGCGATAACGCAGCGACCGCGACAGCACATGCCCTGATCCACAGACCCGCGCGCGCGGCACCGAAAAGTCACTGCGCGACACCTCTTCCGATCGAAAGAAAAACTGATACTGAAGCTGAGCAAACGCACTGCCCTGAAGCGAAAAGCGCGGGTACTCAGCCCGCAGCAGTCCGTCCGGTGTGTCACTACAGCGACTCGACTGCGCAAAGGACACAGACGCTGTCAACCAGAGCAGCGCCCAAACAATAAGCCCCAGCCGAAACAGAGAGCCGGTCCGGCCCCCCACCACATTCCGATCCCAGCGAGCCGAGCATCTGTGCATGCCACTTCAGTGCAGCAACCCGGATGCCGAAGCAACACCCCACCGAGCGTCCACAGGGTCTGTACCCGCTGTCCCCGGACCGCCCGCGCCTGGGCCCCGCTTTCCCCTGTAACATGTTTCACATATGCAACA
The DNA here is from genome assembly GCA_937868485.1 of uncultured Myxococcales bacterium. Taxonomy (GTDB): domain Bacteria; phylum Myxococcota_A; class Polyangia; order Palsa-1104; family JAEUJZ01; genus JAEUKA01. Next base: position 2,242 of record CALMML010000226.1, read on the forward strand.
TTGTGAAACACAACATCCTGCGGTATCGTCGCGCTCCGAGGACAGCCGCGCTTTTTTGTCATGGCACAAGCGTTGCTCTAGCTTGGCAACAGGTTCGTCACATCGAACAGTCCTTCGTCACCTTTGGGAGATTCCACATGCGCATTCAGACCTTCTACGATCCAGCGACTTACACGCTTACGTACGTGGTGTTCGACCCGGACAGCCATGATGCGATCGTGATTGATCCGGTGCTCGACTACGATCCGCTGGCTTCGCAGACTTCGCTCGCGTCGATCGAAAAAGTCAGTGCCTTTGTGCAAGCCGAAGGTCTGTCGCTGCGCCATGTCCTGGAAACCCACGCCCATGCGGATCACCTGACCGGCGCGCAGTATCTCAAGCGTCGCTTTGGCGCGCAGGTTGTGATCGGACAGCGCATCACCGAAGTGCAACAGACCTTCAAGCACATCTTTTCCTTGGCGGATGACTTCCCCGTCGATGGCAGCCAGTTTGATCGCTTGCTCGCGGATGGACAGGTGCTGACTTCGGGACGGCTTCAGATCGAAGCGATTGGCACCCCCGGACATACGCCCGCTTGTCTGACCTACAAGGTCGGCGATGCGCTCTTTACCGGCGATGCGCTGTTCATGGAAGACTACGGTACGGGCCGCTGTGACTTCCCCGCAGGCAGCGCAGCGGACCTGTATGAATCGATCCATGACAAGCTCTACCTTCAGCCGGACAGCACGCGCGTCTTCGTCGGTCACGACTACCAGCCAAACGGTCGTTCGCTGCGCTATGAAACGACCATCGGGATCAGCAAAGCGTCCAACATTCACATCACCGCCCACACCACCAAAGAGCAGTTTGTCGCGTTCCGCCAGACCCGTGACAAGACCCTGACCCAGCCGCGCCTGCTGTTTCCCAGTGTCCAAGTCAACGTCGATGCCGGACGACTGCCAGCCCCGCAGAAGAACGGCATCCGCTACTTGCAGATTCCGCTCAACCTCAAGCGACCGACCGCAGACGATGGCGTTCCGCTCAGCTTGATGAAGGACTAGCGCATCGCAGTCCACAAACGAACCTGCGACACCGACCGCCCCATGCTGCCGGTGTCAACGTATCCGCACCGCAACAAGGAGTCCTGTGATGCTCGAAGCCATTCACCAAGTCTCAACGACCCAGCCCGGCGGCTACCGCGATGTCGCTCCCAGCGATGTGAGTCGCCTGGGCTTTCCCGGTCGCATCATTGATGTTCGCGAACCCCACGAGTTCACCGGCGAGCTGGGTCATCTGCCCAAGGCAGAGCTGGTGCCACTTGGGACCATCGACCAAGCCGCCAAGACGTGGGATCGCAGCCAGCCCCTGCTGATGGTCTGTCGATCCGGGGGACGCTCGGGACGCGCCGCCCAGCAGCTGGCCAGCATGGGCTTTCGGACGGTCTACAACATGGCGGGCGGCATGCTCGCGTACGGAGCCGCCGGACTCCCCACCGAGCGCTAACAGACTGCGCCCCTTCTTTGCTACCGCACCGGCATCACGCCCCGCTTGAGCCGATAGCCATCCGCCTTTGCCCCGCGCCCTTGGGAAAACTCGACAAGCCCCACGCCGCGCTGCCACTCCAGGGTCAGAAAGTGTCCGCTCTTGTGATTCCAGCTGTAGCGGCAGCGGTCCCCTTTGACGACGATCTTGGCCACGGTGAGCGCCGTCTCTTTGTACGTCTTTTGACCTTGGCTCAGGCCGTATAGCTCGCTCTGTGCAAACTGGGGCGGCTCTTTTTTGTCCTTGAGCTGCGCGACGGTGTCTTCCGGCTTGTCGGCGCTGATGCGGATGATCTCTTTGTCCGTCACCAGCAGGTACAGCGGCGCAATCACACGCGGCTTGCTGGTCTGTACCGCCACCGGCTCAAAGGTGATCCGAAACGCGTCCCCCCACGCAAACGTCCCGATGCGCTGGGTCGCCACCCGAACGGACAGCGGCAGCTCCTTGGGCCCAAGCTCATCGCTCCACTCGGTTCCAGAAAACGTCGCCAGCACCCGACCATCGCTCGACGCAGACAGAAACGGATGCTTGGCCAGCGCGCGCGGACTTTCGGTCCACAAAAGCGCAGCCGCCGCAAAGGCCAGCACAGAGCGCGATCCCCACATCCCCCGAGCCGTGCGTTGTGTCATTCCTGTAGTAGACCGCGACCGCCCCACCTTCGGCCAGACCCTTTTGCGGACGCGCTTGTCAATCCGTCGCGATTGCGTTACACGCCCCGCTACTTCCCAAGAACCCATTTCCAAGGAGTGTTCGATGAAGATCTCTGTATCCGAAGGCGCAAAGACGCTGCTGCGTCATGTCACCACGGCGGGAACGCTGGCACTGCTCTTGTCTGTCACCGGCTGTGCGGGCTCGCACTACCGACCGAGCTACAGCATGACCAACGTCAGCGCCAAGCCCGCCAGCCTGATGGTTGCGCAGAAGATTCAGCGTCCGCTGTATCTGGTGATTGATCCCGCGCGCGTTCCCGATTCGTGGAGCCTCAAGGAAGCGTCGTCCTTCAATCCCAACGACGGACCCAAGACCAAGCTCGATGACTTTCAGCGCTTTGTCAGCCGCGATCTCAAGGACGCGCTGGGCAGCTACTTTTCGCGCGTGGAAGTCGTCACCGCCGGAACGCCGCTTCCCAGCGAGCCGCACGTTGTCGGCGATGTGAAAGTCGACCGCGTCCAGCTTCACAGCACGCCGGTGGGCGGCCTGGTCTACACCGTGATTGAGATGACCTGGGGAATGGGTCTGCGCCCAAGCGAAAGCAAAGAGTACGCCTTCACCTTCGCGGGCGAAGGACGCAGCTCCGAGTCCTATCCCACGTTTGAAGTCGGCGTCGCGCAGCTCGTCGAGTCTGCCATCCTGGGCTTTAACAAGAGCCTGGTGGAAAAGGGCGGCCTCGAAGCGCTCAAGCAGAGCAACGAAGTGGCCCCAAAGCCCGCCGCCCCCGCAGCCTCCGCGCCTGCTGCCAAGGAAGCCGCTCCGACCAGCAGCGAGCCCCTCGACCTCGCCGCCCCCGGCAATCCCCCCGCCAAGGGCGCAAAGAAGCGCAAGAAGTAGTGTGTACGCGGACCGCCACCGATCCAGACATCCGGGATGTGGGCGTCCGTACCGTGCCGTGATCTCTTCCCTTTGGGCAACTTGGCTGTTCGGTCCGCGATAATCCAGGTATGGCCCTCTTCGATGTCCGTCGACTCGACTCGCTGTTTCACAAGCCCCAGCAGCCCACAGCGCAGGCCCCTGAAGACCACACAAAAGCGCCGGTTTCGCACACTCCGGCCCCGGTGACCGCGAAGCCAGCGCCTGCCGCAGTCGATCATGCGCCGGTTCCCAAAGCGGCTCCTGTTCCGGCAGCCCACGACGCGATTCCCAAGGCCGTGCCCGTGGTCGACAAGGCCCCCAGCGCCGATCCCGCCAAGGCCCCAGCGCAAGCGGCGACCGATTCAGGAACCAAAGCCCCGCTGTCTGAAGCCGAGCAGCACGCCCAGGTCACGCATCAGGTCGATGAGCTGAAGGAAAAAAAGACGATCATGAAGCCCGGACAGAAAGGGCCAGAGGTCGTCATCCTTCAGCAGCAGCTCAAGCAGCTGGGACTGCATGTCGAACCGACCGGCGAGCTGGACAAGTCCACCGAGGGCTACATCATGGCGATTCAGACCGGCGGCGGTCTGGGCGCAGATGGCATCGTCGGACCCAAGACGCTCGATCAGCTACAGAAGCTGGATCAAGCGCCGACCAAGCCCGCCCCAGGCAAGCAGCAGGACGACGCCAAGGGAGACGGAGCCGACAACGTCGATCACATGCCCGATGATCCCAAGCTGGCAGCGGTCTATCTGTTCAACCGGCAGCGCGTCAAAAACGCCACCGAGACGCTGAACCCGCAGCAGCAAAAGGACATGGAGCAGTTTATTAAGAACTGGGACTCCAACAAGGCGCGCTATGAAGAGGTGGCGTCGAAGTCGGGGGTTCCGGCCAAGCTGGTGGCTTCGCTGCACTGGCGGGAGTCCACGGGCGACTTTGGAACGTATCTGCACCAGGGCGATCCGCTGGGCAAGAAGGCCGTTCACGAGCCAAACTTCGACCAGGGTGTTCCCATCTTCAAGGAATGGGAACCGGCAGCCGAGCATGCGCTGGGAATGAAAGAGCGCACCCGCAACGCCTACAAGATTGACGAGAACACCACCGATGAAGCGGCGCTCGCCAGCTACGCCGAGCGCTACAACGGGCTCGGCTATCACAACTACCATGCGATGGCGAGTCCGTACGTGTTCGCAGGCACCGACCAGTACAGCAAAGGAAAGTATCGGTCAGACGGTGCAGGCGGCTGGGACCCAAACTACAAAGACACCCAGCTTGGCGTCCTTTCGATGATGCGCGGAATCGACAAGCACGAGCACGATCTGGCGGAACAAGCGGCGAAGGAAAAAAAGCTGGCCGCACCTCCGGCTCCCGCTGCCGATCAGCACGGTGACAACGCAGCGCCCCCGAACCTGCACTTTTCGCAGTAGCCACTCCGTCCGCCCGCTCCGACTGCTGCTGCGACGGCATCCGCTGTCCCCCTTTCCCTTCCCACGTCAGCTCCTGCGACTGCGCCTCCGGCTGTGATGCCCGGCAAGCGCCTTGACGCAGACCGCCCGGAATTGTACGCGAAGGACGCAAGTGGGCGTGTGGAAGGAGCCGGTACGATGCCGCTATATCGCTGCGAGTGGCCAAATGGTGATGTGTCCTTTGTCCTGGCCGATGACGTACAAGACGCCATCGTGAAGCTGGATGAGTGGGGGGAAGCGACACCGAAGATGCTGCGAAAGGTGACGCAGTTTCTGATCGACCTGTCACCCCAGCGCGACGTGCTGGCCCAGCGCGCCAAGCTGCGCAGCCAAGGGCGGCCAGACGATCACGGTGAGCCGACCTGGACGCTGGCCGATCTGGGCGAGTGCATGCAGCCCGGCGAGCCCGGCGGCCTGCCCAGCGAGGAAAAGACGTGGAAGCGCATCGTGTCGTTTGAAAAGCAGCGCGCCCGCCACGACAAAGAGCGACAGCGGCGGCTGGCAGCAGAACAAGACGGCACCCTGGTGGACCTGACCGCTCGGCGGCTCCGCAACATGCAGATCTCGCTGGCTTCGCTGCTGGGTCGGCAGGTCTAGCCCCCGTCCCCGCCCGCCTGGACGTGCTCCGCAGGCCGCTTCCGGGCTGGCACCGCTTGCGCAACCAAGATATATCTTGGCCATGTCTTTGCGCCGTCCTCCGCCTGCGCCGCCGACCCCGCCCCCGCCTGGTGTCTTGGCGTCCCCCGACTGGCCGACCGATCCGCAGCCAGCGCCCACGCGCCGTCGCCGCATGCTGGACAGCGCCGCGCTGCGACTGCTGCTGCTCGACCTGCTGTCCCAGCAGCAGCGCCACGGCTACGAGCTGATTCGCGCCATCGAGTCCCTGACGCGCGGCGTCTATGCCCCAAGTCCCGGCGTGGTCTATCCCAGCCTGACCCAGCTTGTGCAAGACGGGCTGCTCAAGGAGCTAGACACGGGCGATCAGCGCCGACCGTTTGCGGTGACAGCCAAGGGCAAGGCGACCCTGCGGCGCAGTGCCGACGAAGTGACCGCGATCATGCAGCGACTCCACGCCTTGGCCGAAGTGCGAGAGCGGGTGGAAGCGGCCCCGGTGCGTCGGGCGATGCAGGGACTCAAGAGCGCGCTGTTTGATCGGCTGTCGGATGGGGCGGCCCGCGACACCGTGCTGGCCATTGCCGAGATCATCGACCACGCCACCCGTCAGATCGAGCGGCTGCCCTGATGCGCCGCCCTGTCTTGTGTTCCCCACCTCCCTTGGCTGCCGCTGCGCTTTCTACACACCGGGCAGGCGCTCGGGCTGGCTGGTCAGGTGGTGGCCGGGCTGGGCTGCGTGGCGGCCCTGGTCCTGCTCTACACCGGCTGGGCGCTCAGCTACCGTCGCTTTTCCCGCCCGGCCCCCCGCAAGTCCGCCGTCCCCCGCCCCCCGGACGACGCCAGCGCCTGACCAGGCCCTCCCCAAGGGACGCGGGCCTGCCGCACGCGTTGGCTAGACCGGACTGGGCGCAGGACCGTCGGCACTCGGACTTGGCGGGGTGGGCGGGGTACGCGCCGCTGTGACCTTGCGCGCGCGGCTGTCCCGAAAGAAGGCCCGCACCCGCGTCTTGTCACCGGGAAACAGCATCAGCAGCGCGCCTTCGTTCTGACGCAGCTTCTTGACCAGCTCGACCCGCGCCAGCACTTCCTTGGCAAAGGCCGTCTCGGCATCGGTGACGGCCTGCTCTAGCACCTTGTGGGCTGCATCGACCGCCGCCGCCAGCGGCTCCACCGTCTTGCGATACTTTTTGCCAAGCTGCGGGTGCTGTTCATCCAGCGCCGCCAGCATCGCGGTCGTCGTGCGCGCGATCTCTTGCGGTCGCGTCTCGAGCAGGCCGCTCAGCTTCTTGGGAAACACGGCCCGATAGCCGGGAGCCGTGCGCTTTTTGTCCACCGCCAGCATCACTTCTAGCTCGATGGCACGCAGCGCGGACTGAAGCTGAATCAGCGCAGAGTCAAGCTGCGCCTGCCGCTCCACCCGCGTCTCGTCTCGCTGCTCAGCAGCCGTCAGGGCCGACTTGAGCGCTGTCTCACAGGTCTTGATGCCCGCAGCCAGGCTCTGGGTCTGCGGGGAAGCGGTGCAAGCCGCACGGTGATAAAGGCTGTCACGAATCAACTCTTGGGAACTG
>CALMML010000227.1 GCA_937868485.1 uncultured Myxococcales bacterium
ATCTACTTGAACTAGCGCGCGGTGTGCGTGCGCAGCGGTGGTCGCTTAGGGAAGGACGAGAGCGGACGGCTCTCCGTGTTTGACGGCACCACCGTGACAGTTTCGCAGAAACGCTTCCAGCGTACTGTAGGTGTAGTTTACCGGACCTTCGATGCCAATCACGGAGTCTTTGATGGCGCGACGGTCCCGTGAGACACCGAGCGAAATCGTGGTTCGATCCGTTCGATAGGTTCCCAGCAGCACCACGTCTTGGCGAATCTGCGTCTCGTCGATGTAGCAGTCGGCGTCGGGACCGGACTCCTCTTTGACCCAGACCGGCAGACGGAACGAGCGCACAATCGCCTGATCGTCCATCGTGAACGCGCCAATCCGTAGCTGCTTGACCTCGTGACGAGCCCAGGCCGACAGCACGGTCAGCAGTCCTTCGGGGACCTCCATATCCAGATACATCGACAGGTGCTTTTCCAGCGTCGGCCTGCGCGGTCCTCGCTCGATGGCTTGCAAAAGTGCTGCGGTAAACGGTTGAGCGGATGGTTTGGACTTTTCGTTCATGCGCAGCTCCATCATAGATCGCAGCGGGCAGCGGATCCGAGCACTTTGTCACACCAGGACCTCCGCTCGCTGCCAGGACCGCGCCGCTTGCGGAAAACACCGCACCTGTGCGACGATAACCAAGGAGATGTTGACCGCGCTACTTCGTAGGCTCGCCTTCGCGCTTGTTCTGCTGGGATCTGTGCCAAGTGGAACCGCCAAGCCCGCTGAGCCCAAGCCCTTCAAGCCAAGCTGTTCCCTGAGCTGTCCCGACGGATTCCGTCTGGTGCTGTATACGTGGGAGCTGCATCCCGAGCGCACCATCTATGACGAAAACGGTCAAGAGATGGTTTCGCAAGACGGCGTCTGGAAAGTCAGCTGCTCCGTTCGCTGCGAACAGAAGTCCGAAAGCGGACAGACCAAGCTGCACAGTGACCAGCGGCTGCTCTGTGACAGCGGACAGGAGCCTGCTCCCTACGTCGGTCCGTGGCGCATCACCAGCAAGTGGGTGAAGGAGTGCGCTGCGCTGTTTCCTGATGCCTGCGGCATGACCTGTTATCCGGTGAGGAAGCCGCCACCGCCCAAGAAGCAGTCGGGCGGAAAGCGCAGCAAAAAGAAGTAGATCATACGCCTCATATTGGCGCATCGTCTCTGCTGGGGACTTCGCCTCTGTTACGAGGCCTGCTGCACGCTCTGCGTCGTTGCATCATCATAGAACTGACTGTACCAGCGGCGGAGCCTCATGATCGCACCGTCTCCGTCGCACAGGATCGGCTGGGTAAGGTATTCCTTGCTCTCCCAGATCTCCATGTCTTCGTGATACGTCTTCATCATCTGCCAGCGTACAAAGCGTCCAGCGAACTGGGACAGAAACGGAACGCGCGACTTCTTCGTCCACAGCGTCAGCCGATGATTGGTGAACTCGCCATCGATGGGAACGATCGATGAAAACACCAGCGCAGGCGTCATCGGCATCTCTGGAAAGTGACAGTAGTGAAAGCCGGGCTCGATCATGTGAAACTCGAGCCGTCCTTTCAGCGTTGTCCCAAAGCGCTTGAGCGAGGTCATCTGCGTAATCCGCAGCGATCTTCCGTCGGGCTGAAAGCGATTTTCCGGCATGTTGTGTCCGTGCACCGCTGCAAAGTGCGGACTGTCCACCGAGTTTTCCATGATGTCTTGACCATGGATGCGAATGCGAAACTCGTACGTATGCGGAGAGCCGTAGTCGCGCGGATCGAAGTGCTCAATCTGCGGCAGATCATACGAAGGAGCCGTTCCCGCTTGGTTGCGATACAGAAAGATCATTCCGTAGCGCTCGACGACCGTGTGCGCCGTCACCTTGGCTTTGGGCGGAATCTTTTTGGCGTACGGAATGTCGGTACACTGCCCGGTGCGATCGAAGCTCCAGTGATGATAGGGACAGCGAACGGAGTTGTTTTTGACGCAGCCTCCCGCTGAAAACCGCGATCCGAGGTGCGGACAGACATCATCCACCACTCCGACCTGACCGTCTTGTCCCCGAAACATGACGTAGGTCTTGCCAAACTGCTCTACCTTCTTGAGCGCACCGACGGGAAGCTGCTGGCTCCAGCCAATCTGGAACCAGCCTGCGGTGTAGCTTGGCAGATCGTATCGCTTGGTCTTCATCATCTGCTGTCCTTTCTCGATCTGCTGTATCACAGCGCTGTGCGATGTTTTGCGGAACTGTGCGGAATCGCTCGTGATTTTGAAAAATGGCCCAATCATTCATCAGGTTGAGTGCGAATCTTCGGCCTTTCTGTGTCGTTTGCTGCCCATTTCGCGGACCGCGCTGTTCGGATTCCCGGGGCTGCATGGCGTTGCGTCGTTCAGAGCGTGCGAAGTCGCTCAATAAAAAAGATGCAAATACCATTGGCCAGCGCTCCATCCCTCAGCTACTCCAAAAAACCATCATGAACATCATTCGCACTGCACAGAGCCTGCTTGTGACTGCGCTTTGTTCGACGAGCGTGGGCTGTACGAGCTACGAGCTTCAGACACACTTTCCTGCTCCGCAGCTTCCGATTGGACCACCGGGAACTGGACAGATTTGTGTGCTGCGTCCGCATCAAGTCGCCGCGCTGGTTCCTGCGATTGTGAAGGACAACGGAACGCTGGTGGGAATGACCAAAGGGCCTTCCTACTTCTGCTACTTGGCTGCGCCGGGATATCACTTGCTGTCGACGTTTTACGGCGACGACATTGATCATCGCTTAGGAACGGGCGCGCAGAAAGATCTGATGGTCTTGGTTCCGCCATCGGGTCGTGTGTTTGTCCATCACGATGTCTCTGCGATCCTATCGCTGTCTGTTGCGGTGCTGAGCGAAGCGGATGCTTCGGCCAAGATTGCGGGCTGTTACTACGTCACGCTGTCGTCGGTGCCAAGCGGCGGAATCCTTCCCAAACAAGGTGACGTGCTGCCCGCTCAGTCTCCGCGTGAATAAGCGCGCAGCGCGTAGCTGTGTTGTGCGCTTACTCTTCGATCGTATCGATCGTGAGCTTGATGCGCGGAGGCATTCCTTCCATCCGTTCCGGGGATCGATGCACCAGTCCGCGACCGCGATTTCCCGGCCAGGTTGCACCTTTGCAAAAGGCTACAGAATATGCATCTACGCGACGGACCACCGCGCCTTCCTTCATGATGCGTACGTTGGCCGCTTGCGCGCTGCATCCTGCACCTTGACCCAGTGATGCGCGCTGCACGTCATGCTCTGCCAGATACTCTGTTCCTGCTCCGGCATAGGTACAGAGCAGCCGCAGCGGAACATAATCGGTATGAAACACCGGACAGTCTGTGCGATCACTGGTTCCGAGCTTCATCGTGATGCGCTCACTTCCCGCTGCTTCACAAAACAGCTCGGTGAGCAGCGCAAGGTCTTCGGCCCACTGCGTCCGAATCGACGGTGTCAGCGCAGTGATCGGTGCAAGAAACTCCTCGATGCGCAGCTTGGACTTCCATCCTTCGTAGCGCAGGAAAAACGCATGCGAGCTGGCGAGATCGCGCAGCGCTTCCGACAAAGGCTGTATCGCCGCGCGATGCCAGATGCACAGGTTCCACTGCGGCTCTGCGATGCGCAACAGAGACTCACGCTGTGTCGAAAGCAGGAAGCTGAGCCCTTGAGATGACACAGCATCTTGAATCAGTGGTGGGATTCTCATGGCTCAATAATGCAAGTCTTTTGCATTTAGATCAAGTCAATCAGCGTAAAATTGGCTTGTAAATGCAATTCATAGTCATTTGAAAATGGATCGGATCACACAGCGCAGGCTTCTACGGCATGTGACTGCGCACGAAAGGAACGTGCGTCCTGATCCGATCCTTCGCACAACAGAAGGAACGATTCCCATCGCATCGAA
>CALMML010000228.1 GCA_937868485.1 uncultured Myxococcales bacterium
TGACTTCATCATCATCCACTTCAGAGGACTCTGCGCTGGTGCTCTTTTCCGTCGGTGATTGCGTGCTCTGCTGCTGCGCGATCTGGTTGTTGTACTGATCCCGAAACAGCGTCATCGCTTCTTGATATCGCTCATCTTTTCGCAGCTCTGCCGCGATCTCGTCATCAGACTTGGTGAACTTTCCGATGACGATCATCGCGATGATTCCGAGCACCAGCAGAACCAGCAGCGATGGGAATCGATACAGGAGCGGCGTTGAGAGCTTGTCTTGCGCGACGCCCAGGATCTTGGCTGCTTGCAACGGAGTCAGCTTCCAGATCGTCTTTCCTTGATACAGACAGTACTGTCCATCCCAGGTCCAGGCATCCAGCCAAAACAGTCCAAAGTAGCTGTAGACAAAGCCCACTTCGACACCGGGCTGCGTCAGTCGTTCAATCGCTGGCTTTGCGTCTGCGGGCACTTGTCCAATGTTGGTAATGCTGTCGCCCGTTGTGATCAGAAACGGAACTTTGGCGGCCTCTGCACGCATCGGCGCATACGTCAGCATCAGAAACAGCGCACACAGTACGAATCGAACCATAGATACCTTGAGATACATCGACGCCCCCATCGTAGAAAAAGAGAACCGATATCGTACCAAGGAACCCGGCGCGATGGACAGCCTGTGTGTCTGTCTGTGCTTGTCGTACTGGTCGGTGCAGGTCTGCCAACGTGGGGTCAGCGTGTCCGTGCGGATGTCTGTGCTGCGTAATGCGGAGCGGCTTAGTTCACACGCAGCGGCGCAAGCTGAAACGCTTGTAGCGGAGGGTTGTGCTGTAGATGTTCGGACTGCGCAAAGCAGTGTCTCTTCGACGGGTCGATCGGTTGCGCACTCAGCAGCACACAGAGCGATCCGTTTGCACTCTGCGCAGGGGCTCGCAGCCATGAATCGGCACTGGGAATGCGCGCGATGCCGGGTTCATGCACGCGATCTGTTCCTCCGCTGGGATACAGGTTGTCGAGCACGCCACCGCTGCGGCTTACCACATAGACGTACGCAGACTGCGAAAGGGGAACATCCACCGCGAAGACCTGCCCCGGAAGGAGCGGCTGACTGGCTGCAAGTGGCGTCGGATATCCGCGATCATCAGGAAGCAGGATCTGCGGTGCACTGGCGAAGCGTCCGCCCTGATAGGTAGGAGGCTGCACGCACGATGCACACACAGACAGCGCGATCAGAGTAAGTAGACGCATGCGCTGTCGATCGTAACACAGCGGAGCGGACTCCTAACGCGCTTCCTCTGCCAGTCGCTGATCCAGCTTGCGCTCTGCATCCGCAGCGTAGTCACTGCATCCGCTTTTTTGCACAAAGGAATCACGCGATCCGGTGCGCTTGCTGGCTTCCCATCGCTCAAACAGCGACGACATGCCTGGATGTGCAGAGATCAAGACATCGCAAGGCAGACTCCGTACGGTCGCGATGCTCTGACGGAATGCGCTCACGCGCTCAGGAATCTGGGTGAAACGGAATCCGGGAGCGCTGATCGGATTGAGACTATCGGCGTACACCATGTGCAGACAGCGCGATCCTTCGCAGCTCTGCCAGCTCCATGACATTCCGCCCGGCGTATGTCCCGGTGTGTAGTGTCCCGTTACAGAGACATTCCCAACCGAAAGGGACTCTCCGTCTAGAATGGTTTTATCGACGCTGAGCGCTGGATACGCCATCTCTTTGGGACCAAATCCCGCTTGCGGATCATCGCTTGTCACATTTCCAGTCCGTAGTGCTTCTGCTCCGCGCGGACTTGCGACAGCTTGTGCTCCGCTCCATCGCTTGAGTGCAGCCAGACCTCCGGCATGATCGTGATGTGCGTGCGAGCCAGCCAGGATGCGAACCTTGCGCAGCGAAAAGCCAAGCGCTTCGATGTTTTTGGCCACAAGCGGAGCCGATTGACTGAGTCCTCCGTCGAGAAGCATCAGCTCAGAGCCTCCGTCGATCAGCACCGCGCTTAGTCCTTCTACGCCGACATAATAGGTATTCCCAAAGATGCGGAACGGTGGCTGCGGCTTGTTCCATTCTGCGCACGCATCACACTGAATCGGAGGATCTGCCATTCGCGTAGGTTGCGCACACTGCGAAAGTGTCAGTACAGACAGTGCAAGCCCGCTGCGAATGAGCCAGTGATGAGCAAGAGAGCGACGGTAAGATGTAGGAGCTTGGTTCATCTTCGTGATTATTTCAAAGTGCGCGGCTTCGTCGATTTTTCTGCGCGACAAGCGGGTCTTCCGGTCGCTGTTGGCTGTCTTCAGATAAGAGTCATTTCATCTGCCTAATATTGAATCGCAATCGCATCGAACGGACATCAGGATGCGTGATGGGAACAGGGCTTCTGACCGCGTGGGATTGGACCGGGAATCGCATGCTGGTTGACGCTCAACGCGCGCGCTTCTGATAGGCTCTGCGCCATGACAGCGAGCACCAAGGTTACGCAGCCGATTCGACCGTACGGAGACCGCAAAGACGACGGACGCATTCAGCTTTCGTTTACCCTGCCAGTGTCTGCGTCGGGACGAGCCAAAGAAGCGGCGCGTCGTCTGTGTGAACAGATGGGGCTTAGCAACATCGCGGTGTCGACGATGGAGCCAGCTGGCGACGGCTTCAGCTTCTTTGTCGTCTATGCCAGCACCGGGCAGACCGTAGACTTTGCCGAGATTGTCGTTCCTGAGGTCACGGCTCCCTCCTGGTCGTTTAAAGAGGTCAACGCGATCATCCGTCACCACATTGGGCGCAAGCTGGTGATCGTCGGAGCCTGTACCGGAAGCGATGCGCACACCGTCGGAATCGATGCGATCATGAACATGAAAGGATACGCGGGCGACAAAGGGCTCGAAGCGTATCCGTGGGTCGATGCGCACAACCTCGGCGCTCAGGTCGATAACGCGGCGCTGCTCGCTCGTGCCAAAGAGCTGTCCGCCGATGCAATCTTGGTGTCGCAGATCGTGACGCAGCGCGATGTTCACCGTGAAAATGCCAAGCGAATGATCGAGCTGGCTCGACGGATTGGACTGCGCGACGTGCTGCTGGTCCTCGGCGGTCCGCGCATTGATCACAAGCTGGCAAGTGAGCTTGGCTACGACGCTGGCTTTGGTCCTGGCACTCGGCCCAGCCAAGTCGCAAGCTATGTCTTGCAGGCGATCTTGGCTCGCAAAGGGCTTGGGCCTGCTGAGGCGCTGGCGAGCGCGCTCGAGCACGCACACTGACGCCGACATCGTCCGACAGCTAACGCCGTTTCCCCACGCTGTCGCCACGTCAGAATTCTTCACGCTCGACGACAGAGAGTCGCCGACGGGGCGAAACCCAGGCTATCATCAGCCGATAACTTGGGTGAATAGGTCCGTCCTTGATCACTCTGCGTGGAGGCAGTCGCTGCCATGCCCACTAGTTCGAGCGCCCAGCCCATGATGGCGTTTTCTTCACCACTTCTTTCGTCGGTGGATCGGCTGCTGCGTGGCTTTGATGGCCGCTTCGGCTCCGCCGGCTTTTTATCGACGCTGAACCGCTTTGAGCGCTTTTCCGATCGCTTGCTGGGTCGTCATCTCAGCTCGCTCGGGTTGCCGATACAGTCGAGTGGCTTTGCGCCACGAGATCTGCCGCCGGTTCCGACGCTCGATCAGCCTGAGTCGTGGATTGCAGGTCCGACGGCTGCGACGGCGAAAAGCAGCGCGAGAGCCCAAGCTGTGTCGACGACCGCTGCAAAGCCTGCAGCGAATCGGACGTCTGCCGTCGGAATGCCGATGGTTCCAGCGGCTTCTCAGGCTGTGTCGCCTGCACCGGCTGCCACTGGGTCTTCACCAGCGACGACGAGTCCGGCACTCGCTCCGTCTGTGACTTCGGCTCCGACGGTCACTCCGACGGCAGCTCCGACGG
>CALMML010000229.1 GCA_937868485.1 uncultured Myxococcales bacterium
AAGCGCCCGATACGACAGCCGATCCCCGTCGAGAATCAGCAGTTTTTGTAGCACCCGATAGACGGCAGCATCGGATACCTTCGGAACATCGAGCCGTACACCGACCTGCCGGGCTCCGCTGCGCGGTCGGCCTTCCAAAAACGGCCAGCCGTCCGGATCAAACAGGTGTCCTTTGCGCGCCGGGAGCTGGAGCGTGTTGTGCTTGGCCCCATCGAAGATCAACCGGAACAGTACGCACAGCCGGGTCCAGGCACCATAGCGCTGCTCCATCGTGTCGGGAAATCGCCCATCGTCTTGGCGCAGCTTGTCGAACAGCCCGGTTAAGGAGTAGCCGCGAACGTAGACTTCATCGGTTGGCAGAAGCCCGCGCTCCTCGGCATACAGGATGAACACGATGCGCAGCAGCGAGGCCAGCAGACCTCCGTAGACGTGCTCGGGTTCCTCGCGGATCAGAGAATCGAGCAGCGCACCGTGACGGGCAGCACTGGCGGATTCAAAGCCCCGGAGCAGCTCGTTGAGCGCTTCCAGCACCTGGGCCGCCAGCTTCGTCGAGACGACGTTCTGATACTTGCGGCTCTCACGCAGGATGTGCAAAAGCGACTGCCGATGCGGCGCGGAAAACAGCGGGCCTGAACCCAGAAGCATATCCAGTGCCGACAAAAGCGAGCGACCGCCGACTTCCAGCAGCGCCGATAACGGCCAGGTCAGATGTCCCGAAGACTCGCCTCGCGGTGCGTAGACCAGCCGAAGCGCCACGCCATTCCACAGAATCCCCGCAGGCACACCGGTCTCGCGGAGCAAACGCTCCAAACGGACCTGCGGACTCGCGTGCCAGCGACGGGATTCCTCGGCCCCTGGATCATCAAACGAGGTCCGAGGAAGCAGCGTCTGGATCAGCAGCGCCCAGGCCGGACTGTCAGCATCACCCGGTTGGTAGTACAGATTCTGCACGGCGTAGCTTGGTCGCAGCGTCTCGCCAAACTCCGGCAGCGGCACCGATAGCTCCGGCGGCACCGGCGGTCCACCCGACCGTCCGCCCACCAGTGTCCCATCATCAATCGGCCAGCCAAGGACTTCGCGAAGCACGGTCAGAAGGTCCGGCGGCGTCGGACTAAGCGGTGGAAACAGACTACGCAGCGTCTGCTGCTTGGCCGTGATGTTGCGGTCGGGAAACACCTGCGCGGCAACCAGTGCCGGTGCCGATACCACCAGACCGACCGGCTGCAAGGTGTTGAGCCAGTCGCGATGAATCCGCAGCTCGTAGTCACTACTCGATTTGTTGTGCGGTTTGGCGCTCATGTCGACCTGGCTCCCTTAACCCGTCACCGGCCACAGGTACGCGAGCCCGACGGGCTCGATGCGCTGCGCACGAACGAGGTAGCTTTGGCGGATACGGACCGGCTCGCTCTTGAGCTCTTCATCGATCTTCCGCAGACGCGATTCCCAATACCGGGTGTTCTCTGCCAGCTGCTGTTTTTCTTCGTCAGAAAATCCGGCAAATGACAGCTGTGCAGTGTCCGTCTTGGCCTCTTCGGTCTTCTTTAGCTCCGCCTTGATACGTGTTCGCTGCGCGGTCAGGATTGCGGTCATCTCTTGTGACTCGCGCTCACCGCGCCCTCGCAAAAGCTCCGCAGCTCGCTTGGCCAGCACCTGGCATCGCGTCTGAAGGCTGGGCAGTAGCTCTTGCACATCGCGCTGGGCGGATGACAACAGCTTCTTCTGGACCTCGGATGGGACGATGGCTCGGCGGTCGCTGCGATGTCCTTCGGTCAGCGCGTCGATTAGCAGCTTCCACGTCGTGGTTTGCTCCTGTTCGGGCTGGGGCTCCAGCGCCCGCTGACGCCGGTCGGGTTCTAGGAAACGAGCGGACAGGGCCACAATCTCGTCGTGCAGCCGAGCCGCTCCATCGCCATAAAGCGACAGTCGAGCCAGTAGCACCACACGCGGAATCGCATCGCGAGTCTGGCCAACGCATCCGCGCGACAGATCATCGAGCAGAAAGCCCTGCGCCAAAAAGCGAGACAGCAGCCGCTGCACCAGTCGGTGTTCTAAGTGCAGATGCACGACCTTGTCATCCAAGTGCCCGCTGTCATGAAAGATGACCGGACGGACCGGGGCCACCTTGCGCCACGTCGCGAGGTCGGTGTTGCGCGGCCTTGGGGCGCGTAGCGTATCCATCGTATCGGCCCAGGTTGGATCAGCGCCTGGCCGTCGGTCTAGTCGGGGCACCTCGTAGATGTCGCCTTGTTCTGACCCCAGCGGGCGAAGTGGCTCGGCGTCCAAAAGATGCAGAGCAGAAGACAGCACATCCCGCAGCTCTCCCTCATTCAGGTCGAGCGCCTTCTTCGAGCGGTCCAAGATCTCGCGCAGCTCGTCAATCTGCTCCTGAAGCTGGGACGTGCGAGCCCGCGCGCTCTCCAACTCGACATCCACCGTGGGCCGGTGCTGCGGCTGCAAGCGCAGGCGGAGCGTATCGGTGATCTCCCGTCGACGGCTCGGTGCAATACCACCGGCCAGGGTGCTTACGACTGCGTCCTCCAGAACCGGCGGAAAGCTGCCCAGCTCGCGCTGAATCGTATGGGTTCGCTCAACCAGCACTTCCAGCACCCGATCTGCCTCGCGCTGGGAGTACAGGAAGTAGTGACAGCGGACTTCATCTTGCCGCTGGAGCTTGCGGTCAATTCGGCCGTTGCGCTGTTCCAGCCGTGACGGATTCCATGGCAAATCAAGGTGAAACAGATCGGCGCAGTGGTTCTGCAGGTTGACTCCTTCCCGTGCCGCGTCGGTCGCCACCAAGATGCGCAGCGGATGCTCCGCCGGGTCCGCGTTGAAGGCTCGCTTGACCTCTTCGCGAAGATCATCCGGCATACCCCCGTGGAAGGTCGCCACACGCTCGCCACCTTGATCCGTTGCTGCAAGCGCGGATTTGAGCTGCTCGGTCAAGTAGCGCTTGGTGTCGGCATACTCGGTGAACAATATGATGCGTCGCGGCTGCCACTTTCCGGTTGTCACTGGACAGAGTTCCCGGCGAATCCAGTCGAGCAGCCAACGCACTCGGGCATCCGGTTTGCGACGGCTTGCTTCCGCCACCGCTTCCATCTGTGACAGAAGAGCCAGCTCTTCTTGCGTGGGGGCCAGCGTCCCAGTAACTGCTGCGCTGGCTTGCTCGATGGTCTGTTCTTCCTCTGTCTCCAGCTCGGTTTCGTCCAGCTCTGCTCGGTCATCATCGGCAGCCAGCGCGTCATCGAGAGAGGCTTGGCGAAACTGCCAGTGGGCAGCCGTCACCGCACGACCCGAATCGCTCTTTATTCGCCGATCCATGCTGCGACGGTGGGCTCGCAGAGTTCGTGCGAACGCTTCAATGGAGGACAGCAGGCGCTTTTGCAGGTTGATAAGAACGAGGCCCTGAGCGGCCCGTGCTGCTGGGGATAGCGTTGCCAGTCGACGCTCCCGCAGCGCCCAGTACTCGTCGAGAAGTCGTGACAGTAAGAGTTCAGGCGTGTCTTCCGGAAGGTCACGGAGGTCGATCTGGATGACCTTGCGCTCCGGAAATCCTCCCGATATGGAACGCAGATCACTCTTGAGCCGTCGCACCATGACGGCATCACGCAGCCTGGGGTCTATCGGCACGCCGCGACAGAATCGCTGTGGGTCTAGGATCTCCATCAGCGCCGAGAAGCTGTTCGAAAGACCGTTATGCGGCGTCGCTGACAAGAACAGGCGGTGTTCGAATCGGCGAGCCAGGTCGCGAATCGCCCGCGTAAAGTGTGAGTCGATGGCGTATCGGGCACTCGACGCGGGAGCCGCGTGGTGAGCCTCATCGAGAATCAGCAAGGAGCCTGGATCGAAATCGCCAAGCCAGTCGCGCAGGGGCGTCGCGTACTCCTCATCCCGAAGCAGGGCATGCGAGATCAGGAAGCGGGTATGCGTCGTAAATGGATTGACGCTGTAGCCTCGCTCGCGACGCATCCGGGCGACAAACTCACGGTCGTAGATGACGAACTGAAGACCAAAGCGCTGCTCCAACTCCTCTCGCCACTGCGGAACCACCGACGGAGGCGCTGAAACGATCACCTTGCGCACCTTTTGCCGAATCAATAGCTCGCGCAGCACCAGCCCGGCTTCGATGGTCTTGCCGAGACCGACGTCGTCGGCGATGAACAGGTTCACGCGCGGCAGGCGCAGCGCTTTGCGCAGCGGCTCGAGTTGGTACGCCATGACCTCGATACCGGCACGCCACGGCGACTGGAATAACTCGGGGTCCGTTGCCGTCACCGAGGTCCAGCGCAGTGCATGCAGGTACGCCGCAAACAAGTTTGGAGGATCAAAAGGCCGGGTCCCAAGCTTGTCCCACGATGCCGAGACCACTTCCGTGTCTAGCTCGTGTTCCCACAGCACCGACAGCGGCTCGCCTTGGGCATCATCATCGAGGCAGGACATCCGAATCAGCGTCGCATGGCCCGGCTCCGGAGGATCGAAACGCTCCTCGACCAGATACTGCCGCGAACGAACCCGAACCAATGCCCCGACAGGCGGCGGAGCCGGCAACGCTGAACTCGCAAGACTCGACATCGGCGGCAGCGTATCTAGCGAGCCGCAGGTGGGCAAGCAGCGTGATTGAGCCGGGGCAACTTACGCAACCGTTCGTGCAGCAGATCACGGCTCATTTTAGAAGCCGCTTCCTGACCGGAGTCTGCGATCCTCCAACCTGCTTCGAGGTCGGAGCCGACGGAGTATCGGCGTGCTCAATCACAACATGTTGAAACCAAAGCAGAACGGCATCCGCTCCGGGACAAGCTTTCCACTGGCAGTACGCCGTGCGATGATGTCTGTGTGACCCCAGAAACCAGGGCAAGCTTCGCACAGCACGTACAGGAAATCGTTCTGGCGCTCCCCAGCGAACAGAGTCATGGGATTCGCGAGCGCATGGGTTCTGTTTGGGATGAGATTGCAAACGCCCCGAAGGTCGCCTGGCTGA
>CALMML010000230.1 GCA_937868485.1 uncultured Myxococcales bacterium
TCTGCGAAAAGGTAGGAGTCGCAGCCGGACGGCGAAAGGAAGGCGAAGGGAGTGCAGAAGGAAAGCGAAGGGAGTGCAGAAGGAGCGTGAACGGAGTGCAGAAGGAAAGCGAACGGAGGGCTACTCTGCTTGTTCCTTGCTTTGTGCTTCCACTTCCTTGCGGACTTCATCCATGTTGAGCGCGCGCACTTGCTCGAGCAGCTTGTCGAGCGCTGGTGCGGACAGCATTCCTGGTTGCTGAAACAGTCCGATTCCGTCGCGGAAGACCATCACGGTAGGAATCGAGCTGATGCCAAAGGAACCAGCCAGCTCTTGTTCTTCATCGGTGTTCACTTTGCCAAAGACCACATCGCTGTGACGCTCGGCTGCGGCTTCAAAGATCGGCGCAAAGGAACGACACGGACCACACCACGGAGCCCAGAAGTCCAGGATGACGATGCCGGGCTTGGTCAGGGTCTGTTCCAGGGTCTGTTCAGTGATGACAACAGGTTTCATCGGTTTCTACCTTGTGAGCTTGTGTGAAGAGCCGCGCAAGCAGGCCATAGCTTGCGAAAAGCGAAAAGAGATTTCTTCACGTAACAATGCAAAGAGCTTGCATTTACGGAATGGTCTCCGTCGAAAGCACGCGGTGCCGAGCCACTTTTTGATAGTACAGCGTACACAGACCAAACAGCACCGCAGTCAGCATTCCGAGCCGTGGTTGACTGCGCAGCACTGCGATGAAGCAGACCGAAGCCAGACCCAGCGCAGTCAGCGGAAAGATCGGATAGAGCGGTGCGCGAAACGGCCTGGCAAGCTGCGGCTCTCGCTTGCGCAGCACAAGCAGAGACACCATCGACACCACGTAAAGCAGCGTGGCTCCGATCGCAGACAGACTGATCGCTTGCTCGGTTTTGTCGAGGAGAACCACCAGCAGACCGATGAATCCGGGCACAATCACCGCCCAGATCGGCGTCTTCCGTTTCGGATGCAGATGGGACAGAAACGCAGGCAGATAGCCACCACGTGACAGCGCAAACACCTGGCGAGAATAGCCCATCATGATTCCGTGAAACGAAGCGACAAGTCCGAACAATCCGATGTAGACCATCAAGTGGGTCAGGACATGATCTTGATGCAGCACGGTGGCCATCGCGCGCGGCAAGGGGGACTCATCTTGTGTGAGGTTTTCCGTCGACGTAACCCCACTTGTACAGATGAGCGTTCCCAGTGCCAAGATCACGAGCGTACACAGTCCTGCGATGTAGCCGCGCGGAATGTCGCGCGCAGGACAGACGACTTCTTCCGCTGACATCGCAACCCCTTCCAGCGCCAGATAGAACCAGATGGCAAACGGAAGCGCGGCAAAGATGCTTGGGATTCCTTTGGGAATCAGCGGTGTCGTCAGCAGATAGGACAGCTTCACATGCGGTCCGCAGATTCCGAAAAACAGCAGCAGCTCAAACACCGCAAGTCCGGTCACAAACAGCTCGAACGTCACGGCCAGCTCGACGCCCCAGCAGTTTAGCGCCGCGAACACGACATACATCAGGACCGCGACTTGGATCTTGCCAAGCATCGGCATCCGAAAGTGAACATACGATCCAATGGCCAGCGCAATTGCGGGTGGTGCGAACACGAACTCGAGCAGTGTTGCAAAGCCCGCAAACAGTCCGCCAAAGGGTCCTAGCGCGCGTCGTGCGAAGGCATACGGACCTCCAGAGTGCGGAATCGCCGTCGACAGCTCGGTGTAGCTGAAGATGAAACAGACATACATCACGGTGACAAACAGCACCGCGATCAGCATGCCAAACGGACTGGTTTCCTTCAGTCCGAAGTTCCAGCCAAAGTAGTCTCCAGAGATCACAAGTCCGACGGCAATCGCCCACAAGTGCAGCGGTCGCAAGAACTTTTTCAGCGCGGGCTGTGACGATGCAGAAGCCAGGTCGTGGGAAGAGGAATCGGACGAAGGGGAGGGCGCAGAGTCCGCAGCAAGGCTCATGAGGATGGATTCCTAACGCTAGCTGGTTGTGACCACATGCGGAGCGATCGTGCTGAGCAGATCATCGACGGCAGCTTGCACAATGAGCGCGTCTTTTCCTTCCAGGGTAAGCAGGACGCGATGACCATCTTCGGCTGGCTGCATGCGTGGATAGGAGCCGATCGCGACCTGTGGGAATCGCTTGGCGACGTCTTCCAGCGGATCGGCAATCGGACCCTCTTCACAGCGAACGTAGATCTTGCGCAGGACAAACGGTGCGTCGCGGAAGCGCTCGCGGATGGCGGCAAACTTGCGACGGAAGATCTCTGGAATTCCCGGCAAGATGAAGACATTTTGCATTTGCACAACCGGCCAGCGCAGATCCGGTCCGTCGATCAGCTCGGCTCCTTGCGGAACGTCGGCCATGCGAAGGTTGCGCGCTGCGAGCGGCAGGTTCTGATGCTCGTAATAGCCGCGCAGCAGCGTTTCCAAGCGTGGATGACGAATCACCGGAACGGAAAACGCCGCAGCGATTCCTTCCATTGTGACATCGTCATGGGTGGGACCGACTCCGCCCGAGGTGAAGACAGAGTCATTGCGCGCAGCGACGCGAGAGACGGCCTCTGCAATGCGCTCGACTTCATCGGGAACGACCACGATCTCGGCCAAGCGGACTCCCAAGCTGCGCAGCTCAGTGATCAGAAACGGAGTGTTGGTGTCGATGATCTTGCCGGACAAGATCTCATTGCCAATGACGACCAGGGCGGAACTAGCCATGGCGCGAGCATATCAGCAAGACCACATCAAGCTACAGCCAGACTTTATGACGCGGTGCGCCTTGGTGCGCGTTATCGCTGAAGCATCATGCGGATTCCGCCCTTGGGACCGACGGTGCCAGCGCGGTGTGTCAGCTTGACTTCTTCGGTCTCCAGCAGCGCAAAGCGACACTGCTTGAGGATCGTAAACAGCACGATCTTCATCTCATACATCGCAAACGCGGCACCCAAGCAGCGTCTGGCACCACCGCCCCAGGGAAGAAACTCGAACGGAGAATAGGTCTTTCCGATGAAGCGCTCTGGGACAAACTGCTCTGGCTCTGGATAGATCGAAGGGAGTCGGTGGGTTGCGTAGGCTCCCGCTGCGACGACAACTCCGGCGGGAAGATCGTATCCCATCAGCTTCATCGGCTGTGCCAGCCTGCGGTGAATCACATGAATCGGCGGATACAGCCGCAGCGTTTCGTTTATCACCGCTTCCAGATACGGAAGCTTGGCAATCGCATCGGCTTCCAGATCCAGCGGATGCGCATCGATTTCCTGATGCAGCTTGTCGAGCTTGTCTGGATATTTGTGCAGAAGATAAAACGCCCACGCGAGCATCACGGCAGTGGTTTCGTGTCCCGCAAACACCACCGTGAGCAGCTGATCGAGGATCTCTTGATCGGACAGACTCTGTCCTTCGTCATCTTGCGCGCAGAGCAGAAGGGACAAGATGTCTTCTTTGGACTCTTGGCTCTTCCGTCGCTCCGTGGTCAGTGCAACCACATGTTCTTCCAGCCTGCGGAAGACTTTTTGAAAGCGCGCCCAGGGTCCGATTCCGCCAAACTCATGCTGAAGGGGACGCAAAAAAATCAGCGGAGAAAACGAGCCAAGCAGCTCCAGCAGATCGGTGCGAAACTGCTCGACTCGTTCGTTCTGATCGACGCCAAACACCGCTTCGATGATCACATCCAGCGTGATCGCTTGCGTTGTGTAGATCATCGCAAACGGATTTCCGGGGGCCAGTCTGAGCGCCCATTCCGTCGCTGCGTTGCGCATCACGGTTCCATAGCTGCGCATGCGCTGACCATGAAAAGGGGGCGCCAGGAGCTTGCGCTGACGCTTGTGCTGCGCGCCGCTTGTGACGAGCACAGAGGTCCGAATCACCCGCCCAAAGGAGTCCGCCGCAGAGGCCGTAAACAGCTCTGGATCGGCGGTGAAGATCTCTTTGTTTCCTTCCGGCGCGATCGTGATGACCATTGGACCGAATGCGCTCGGCATCGTCAGCGGATCGCCGTAATCGCGGGCCATGTCTGCCAGCGTGTACGACAGATCAAACATCATCCGGATCATCGCCAGCTTGCTTGGGCCTTTGGGCAGCGTCGCCATGACACCCTCTCGATTCGGCTGTGAATGTAGTGCGAGTCTACATCCGAACCGCGAGAGGACCGCTTGATTTTTCGGTTCCACTCGGAGTCTGCGCTGGCACGGGCTTGGCGGTGGCGGTCTTGGCCGATCCCTGCTGGGTCTTAGGAATCCGCTCATCGTAGTAGGAAACACCGATGGTTTCGACCTGCTTGCGTCCCACTGGCGAGGTGCGAATGTCGGTCATCACCGCCGCAACGGTTGGATATCCGGGGGTCGCAATCCGCGAAAGGAAGTCATCCATCTTGTGCAAGTTGTAGTGCCACAGGTCTCCTTCTGGGGCGTACATTCCGCGCTTATACGTTCGCAGCACGACGGTCTTTTCATCATGCGGCAGCGACGACAGGTTGTCCTTGAACGCCTGGGTATAACGGAAGAATCCTTCTGCGTTTGATGTATAGACCACGCGCACGGGCAGACCGAGCGCTCGTGCCGTGTCTCCGATGCTTCGCAGCGCGACAGTACCGTTCAGATCTCCCTGAACCGCCATCACGCGACCACCTTGCACCATCGCGCGAATGTAGGAATACGCAGCTGGATCGCCCAGCCAAGTGGGATGACGATCTCCTACGCGAACGTGCGCAACTTGATGCAGATACATGGCCAATCGCTGACGGTAGCGCTGATAGATCTTCACAAGCTGCGCGGCTTCTTGCGGACTGTGGGCAACGCTCTGTAGCAGCGCGGTGGCTTTTCCGACGTTGGCTTCCTGATAGTAGGAACGAAGCTCATCTGCCGTCGGTGACGCACTGATAAAGTGATGATAAATGCGGTGCGTGTACACCACATCCGAATCGTAATCCATGGTGACAATCAGCTGCGCGCGCGCGGCTGCGGCCATGGTGTAGTTCTGATCCGTTGCGACGCCAACGTAGACTCCGCCCAGCTGCGAGAGCTTGGGAAACACCACGTCGTGACGCCACTCATTGGACATCACAAAGCGCGCCCAGGTTGGCTCCGGTAGCTTTTCGCTCTGGGTCGCCAGCACGAGCTTGCGCTCGGCATCCGAAAGCGGTGCGGGCGGCGCAGCTTGCGACAGCGCGGGTGGCTGCCACTTCGGGGGTGGTCCTTCGCTCTGCGGACGGTAATTCCCTTCAAGAGCCCACGGCGCAGTCACGACAAATGCGCTCTGCGCTGGCGGTGCTGCGAAGGCCGGGCTCACAAGCGGAGCCAGACCCAGCGCCAAGGAAAGGAGTGCTGTGTGTACTAGACGGGGGGAGGAGATATGTGTACGCATGTTCGCATTCCGATCGTACCACTTTGAAATCGCGCCGGTAAAGAGTCGCTACGACAAAAAGCAGTGTCTTTTTCATGCGTTTCGGAGTCTTCCGCTGTGGTGAGCAGAGTCGCTTTCGGTCTTGCTTCTGGGAAGCTTGATTCCCGACGATAAAATGGACATTTTGTGCGCGATGGTTCGGTCCGTGAGATCTGAAAAAAGTGAATGCGCACTTGTGATCGAAACAGCGGAAAGGGAAGGCGTAGGGAGTCCGTTTCGGTAGGCTTACAGAGTCCTCCCTAGTGCGCCCCACAGCAGCGTGAATGTATGGAAAAGGGCTTTGACTTCGCCGTCGGCTTGGCGAAGATCGCGACCAACTTCATGGCTCACAAGCTCGCGCTTATCTATCCTCCGTCGTGCGATCCCACCGCGCCGTATCTGGCGATTCCGATGCTGACTGGCTTTTTACGGAGTCACGGACGGACCGTGGTTCCGATCGATGCAAACATCGAAGCCTGGGACGATCTGCTGACGCCGGATCGCTTGCAAGCGGTGGCGGATCGGCTGGAGCGACGGCTGGCAGAGCTAGAGCAGCGCAAGTCACTGTCCCATCGCGAGCAGCTTCAGTACGGATCGCTGTGGCGGGCGCGCGGTGATGCCGCAGCGGTTCCGTCGGGAATCTTGGAAGCGAAGGCGATCTTGCGCGATCCGGTTCGCTTCTTTGATCCGCTGTCCTATGGCGCGGCGGTGGCGACGATTGAAGCGGCGCAGCGCGCGATTTCCGCAGCGTATGGACCGCTGCAAGTGGACTTTACGTCGTACCGGACTCCGTTTTCGCTGCTGACGATGGCAGATGTGCAGGCCGATGCAGAACAGCGCGATCCGTTTGCGGAGTATGTCGAACAGACGCTGGTTCCGAGGCTTGTTGAAGAGAAGATCGATGTCGTCGGACTGTCGGCGTGCTTTCCGGGTCAGCTGCAGATTGCGTATGCGTTTGCATATCGCTTAAAGGCGGCGCTTCCGCACCTTCACATCACGGCGGGAGGACCGGGCTTTACGCAGCTGTTCATTCGGCTAAAAGGAGCGCGGCTTCGCTATGCGCTCGGTCCGCTCGACTCGGCGGTGGTGTTTGAGGGGGAACATACGCTGCTGCGACTGTTGGAATCGCTTGATGCGGGCAGTCCGCTGCGAGACGTTCCGAACCTGGTGCTGCGCGACGAAGCAGGAGGCGCGAGCTATCAGTCGGGACATGGCATGGAAGATCTGCGGGCGCTGCCGGCTCCTGACTTTGATGGACTGCCGCTGTCGCGCTATCTGTCGCCGCAGCTTGTGCTTCCCTACGATCCGACGCGCGGCTGTTACTGGGGTCGCTGTACGTTCTGTCACTATGGTCTGGCGGAAGTAGGAACCGCTGCCTATCGCGAGCGTACTGTCGAGGCTGCGGTGTCTCATCTGTCGGCGCTGTCGCACAAGTACGGAACGCGCTACTTCTATCTGTCGCAGGACTCGGTGGCTCCCAAGACGCTGCTCAAGTTTGCGGAAGCGCTGGTCGATCACGATCCGCCGCTGCGCTGGGCGACGGATCTGAAGCCAGAGCGCTATCTGACCCAAGAGCGAGCCGAGGTTCTTCGTCGCGGTGGTGCGGTGGCGTGTGCGCTCGGGGTTGAGTCGGCTGCGCCGCGTGTGCTCAAGCTGATCGACAAAGGACAGCCGATTGAGGTCGTGCGTGATGTGATCGATCGGCTGGCAGACAGCAGCATTGCCGTCGAAGCGATGTGCTTTACCGACTTTCCAACAGAGACGCGCGATGAAGCGCTGTCGACGCTGCGTTTTTTGCAAGAAGAGCAGGACGATGTCGCGCTGTTTATCGTCGGACGATTCGGTCTGACGCACGGCGCGCGGGTGGCGCAAGAGCCGTCGTCGTTCGGTCTGTCGGAAGTCTTTTCGCTGGAAGGGGACGAGCTGGCGACGGGGCTGTTCTTTACCGAAAAGAAGCGTGCCAAGCGTCCGCATGATCACGCGCGGGTTGATGCTGCGCTCGACGAGGTTTCGGCTGCGTACTGGCTGCGTCACTATCCGTGGGCGGGCGCGCTGTCGACGGCGCATACCATCTTGTACTACGACCGCTTTGGACGCGATGTGTTCCGCAAGCTGGCGGCGGAGGGGATTCCGCGCGACGGGGCAGGCATCTTGGGCAAGCGGGCTCTGTCGGCGGATGCGGCCTTTTCGCTCGATTCTCTCGACGAAGCGGAAGAAAGAGAGCAGCAGATCTGGCAGCAGCTCATCTACGAAAAGCGGAAGGTGTCGCGCGCGCTGTATGAAGAGCTGTGCGCCGACGCGCCGGTTGTGCATTCTGATCCGCAGCGCTATCGCTATGTCGCAGGACAGACTCCGGTGCTGGATCGCAGACGACGCGGTCCGCAGCTGGGTCGTCGTCCCGCGCCTCATGTTCCAGGAGCGTACAAGTGAAAAGCCAGGTCAAGACCACCTGCAATCGCGACTGTCCCGATGCATGCAGCATTGTTGCCACCGTCGAAGAAGGCCGCATCACGCGCATCGCCGGAGACCCCGAGCATCCGATCACGCAGGGCTTTTTGTGCTATCGGACGAATCACTTTCTGGACACGCAGTACAGCGGAGAGCGTCTGACGTCGCCGCTTCTGCGGAGCAAGCACAGTGGCAAGCTGCTGCCAGTGTCGTGGGATGAAGCGCTGGACTTCGTCGCGGCAGAGCTTGTGCGGATTCGTCAGGAGTCCGGTCCGTCGTCGATTTTCTATTATCGATCGGGCGGAACGCTCGGGATGATGGGCGCGGTCGTCGATCTGTTCTTTGAGCGGTTCGGTCCGGTGACGGTCAAGCGCGGCGACATCTGCTCGGGGGCGGGTGACGAAGCGCAGCTCACCGACTTCGGCGTGGAAGACTCGAGCGACTTCTTCGACTTATATAACGCGCGCAGCATCCTTTTGTGGGGCAAAAATCCGTGCGTGTCGTCGCCGCATCTTCTGCCGGTGATCAAAGAGTGCCGACGGCGCGGTGCGCAGGTGCTGCTGATTGATCCGGTGCGTCACAAGTCGGTGAGCCTCGCGGATCACTTCATTCAGGTGCGTCCCGGCGGGGACTTTGCGCTGGCGATGGCGGTGGCGCAGCTTCTGTTTTCGCGCAGCCAGATCGATCCCGACGCGTCGTCGTATTGCGATCATCTCTCGGCGTTTCGCGCCCAGGCGTTTTCTCGTTCGCTGTCCGACTGGCTGCACGAAGCGGATGTCGATTGGGCGGCGGCAGAGCGGATTGCCGATGCGCTCGGTCAAGACAAGCCCGCGACGATCCTGGTCGGCTGGGGAATGGGTCGCCGGCGCAACGGTGCGGCGATTGTGCGTGCGCTCGATGCGCTGGTGGCGGTGACGGGAAACCTGGGCGTTCCCGGCGGTGGCTCGTCGTTTTACTTCAAGCGTCGGGGGGCGTATGACTCGTCGTTTGTGAAGGGACTGGCGCCGCGCACGGTCAGCGAGCCGCTGTTTGGACGCGAGATCCTTTCGATGGATGATCCGCCGATTCGTGCGGTGTGGGTGACGGCAGGCAATCCGGTGACGATGCTGCCCGAGTCACACACGACGGTGTCGGCGCTGCGCTCGCGGGAACTGGTGATTGTCTGTGATCATCTGCTGACCGATACAGCGGAGCTTGCGCACGTTGTGCTGCCGACGACAACGCTGCTCGAAAGCGATGATCTGCTCGGCTCGTATGGTCATCACTATCTGGCGGTTTCGCGTCCGGTGGTGCCGCCTCCCGACGGAGTGCGCAGTGATCTGGAGATCATTCAAGCGCTGGCGTCGCGGGTCGGACTGGCGGATGTGGTGGCAGGAACGGCGCGACAGTGGAAGCAGCGGATGATGGCTGAAAAGCTGGGTCCACATGGAATCACCGTCGAGACGCTGGAACAAGGTCCGGTGCGGAATCCGCTTGCGCCGCAGGTGATCTTTTCCGATCGAAAGTTTGCGACACCGTCGGGGCGAGTGAACCTGATTCACGCGGCTCCGCCTGCGCCCGCGCTGCCCGATGCAGACTTTCCGCTGCTGCTGATGGCGCTGTCGACAGAGCGCTCGCAGTCGTCGCAGTGGGCGAGGCCGCCCACGGGCTTGGCAGAGCTGACGGTGCATCCCGACGCTGCGGCTGGAATTCCCGATGGTGGGACCGGACTGCTTCAATCGGCGATTGCGGCGATGCAGGTGGTGGTTCGACATGATCCGGCGCAGCGACGAGACGTTGCGCTGATTGCGAAAGGTGGACACCTGCGCAGCGGACAGTGTGCCAATGCGCTGGTGGCGGCGACGACCACAGATCTGGGAGAAGGCGGCGCGCTGTATGACCAGCCGGTTTGCTTGCGTCCGCTGTAGGTCGACGGAATCGTTGCGTAAAAAGTGCTGCTGCCCCTGGCTCAAACGGGGCGCAGGTTGTTAATATGTCCGCCCATGCCCGACGACCCTGGCGAACCTTCCACTCGGACCAGCGAATCTTCCAGCCCGTTTCATGAGCAGCGCGTCTTGGTGCTGCACAACGTCGATTTTCCCGATAACAGCGACGAAGTGCTGGGCCATGAATCGCGCTTGGATGTTGTCAATCAGGCCCACGATGTGTCGCGCGCGCTGGTCACGCACGATCACTTTGTCGACGTGATGGGAATCGATCGCGATGACCTGGCAGACCTGCTGGGGCGACTGCGAGAGGATCCTCCCGATCTGGTGTTCAACCTGGTGGAATCGCTGGCGCAGCTTGGGCTGCACGAAAAGGTGGTTCCGTCGCTGCTTGAGCTGTTCGACGTTCCGTTTACCGGCTCTGGGGCGATGACGATCGCGCTGTGTGGCAACAAGCAGCGCGCCAAGCAGATCCTGAAAGCGGAAGGACTCCAGACTCCGCGCTGGGCTGTGCTCGACGGTGTGGCGCGATCCAGAGTGTCCGATGTCGCGGCGGTGTCGGGGGTCGGTTATCCGGCGATTGTGAAGCTGCTTGCGGAAGATGGCTCGCTTGGGCTGACGTTCAACTCGGTGGTGTTCGACGACGATGGACTGCGTCGGCAGCTCAAGACGATGCGCGAGCAGTTTCCGGGGCGCAAGCTCCTCGTCGAGCAGTACATCGACGGACGCGAGCTGTACGTCTCGATGCTGGGCGATCGACTGCTGCCGATTGCCGAGCTGGATATGTCGAGCATGCCGCCGGAAGTGCCTCGGATCGTGACCTACGACTGCAAGTGGGACAAAAACTCGCCCGATTATCACTACGCACCGACGTCGATGGTTGCTGTTGGACTGAGTCCTGCTGTCACCGATCGCGTCTTGAGCGTGGCTCGTCAGTGCTTCACTGCGCTCGGGGTGACCGACTATGGCCGCATCGATCTGCGCCTGGCCAAAGACGGAACGCCGTATGTGCTAGAGGTCAATCCAAACTGCGATCTGTCCGACGGTGCTGGACTCGCCAAGGCTGCGCGTGCGGCTGGGATTCCGTACGACCAAGTGATCGAGACGATCGGCGTGTCGGCCAAAGAAAGGTTCGCCAGTGAGCAGCTTCCCCTCAAGCAGCGTGTCCGTCCGATCCGTTCAGCCATCTGATCGTGAGCCGCTGCTCGCGATGGTGTCGGGCGCGGGTGTCTTTTCCGAAGAAGAAGTCGAGATCGCAGAAGAGCTTGTCGACGGAGCGCTCGATCCGCAAGGCGATCCCGATCCGTATCTCATCTTGATTGCCGAGCTGGATGAGCAGATCGTCGGCTACGTCTGCTACGGCCACATTCCGATGACGCAAGCGAGCTGGGATCTGTACTGGATTGCGACCGATCTGAAGGTTCGTCGTCAAGGCGTCGCGCACAAGCTGTGTCAGGAAATGGAAGCGGACATTCGGCAGCGCGGCGGCAAGCAAGTTCGCGTCGAGACGAGCAGTACGTCAGGCTACGAGTCCGCGCATCGCTTCTACGAGCGTGCGGGCTATCCCGTGGTTTGTCGTCTGACCGACTTTTACAAGCCCGGCGACGATCTGCTCCAGATGTACAAAGTGCTGTAGCGTCCAGCGTCGGTTGGTGAGCAGGCTCAGCGACGGACCAAGATCGCGCCGTGGCTGCCACCAATCCACAGTCGGCGTCCGTCGAACAGGATGCGGGTCAGGCTTGCCTCGGTGCCGCTGTCGATGGTCTGCCAGCTGGTGCCATCGAAGCGAAGCGTAAGACCTTTGTCTCCGACGATCCATGCTTCGTTTTCGCGCAAGCACAGGACGCTGCGTAGGGTGGCGGTGGTGTCGACTTTGGACTTGCTCCAGCGCGCGCCGTCCCAGTGCAGGATGGTTCCCTTTTGGCCGACGGCCCAGGCGTTGCTCGATCCGCAGCTGGAGACGGAAAGCAAGGTCACGCTCTCACCGGTTGTGATGCTGCCCCACTGCTCACCGTCGTAGTGAATGGATTCACCGTGATCGCCGACGGCCCAGATGTCGCGCGGAGAGCTGCCATGAACCGCGTACAGGGACTCGGTGGTGGGCTTGCTGATGACGGCCCACTCTCGACCGGTGTAGTGCGCGATGGTTCCTTGTAGTCCGACAGCCCAGATGTCGCTCGCGCTGCTGTTCCACGCGGCGGTCAGGGCTTGGGCACCTCGTCGCGCCAGGTTGGTCTCGGTCCAGGTCTTGCCGTTGAAGTGAGAGACGCGCTCTCTGGGTCCGACGGCCCACACATCTTTGGGCGACGATCCAACCAGCGCCGGAGCGCCGCTGATGGCGGGAACGTTCTTTTCGACCTGCCAGGCGCCGCTGACGTGACGGAGCAGCGCGCTGCCTTGAACGATCCAGACCTCGCTGCGACTGGGCGACCACATGGCGGTGACGTGCTGGCGGTCTTCGTCGTAAAGCGCGGTCCAGGTCTTTCCGTCGTAGTGCGAGAGCGATCCGCCGATGCCTGCGGCCCAGATGTCGTCTGCGCTGCTGCCCCACAGTGCCGAGGCGCGGACCTGTTCCTTTTGCTGCGACCACTTGGTTCCGTCGAAGCGATACAGACTGCCTGGATCGGTGCCGGCCCAGATGTCGCTTGCGCTGCTGCCCCAGATGGATCGGACTGCGCTGCCGCTCGGGCTGCCGAACAGCGACGTATTTCCACCGTTGTGGGACACCATCAGCTCGGCCCGGTAAGACGAGCCCGCGCCCAGCCAGACTTCTCGTGGACGATGGCCAAAGACCGCGCCGTATTCTCGGTGGTAGCCGAAGTCGAGGACGCGAAGCCACTCGCTGCCGTTGTAGTGACGAATGACGCGCTGGTGGCCGACGATCCAGATGTCGCTGCTGTCGAAGCCGTAGATTCCAACGAGGTCAGCGGTCTCACCGAGGGTGTCGCTTTTCTTGATCGCTTTGCCGTCCCAGTGCAGGAGCGTTCCTTGGCGACCGACCATGTAGACGTCGCTGGCGCTGCTTCCCCACGTCGCCAGGAGCGTATCTTTGACCCCGCTGTCGACCTTGTGCCAAGCGCTGCCGTCGTGGTGAAGCGTGGTTCCGTCTTCTCCGACGGCCCAGGCATCGCGCTGGCCGATGCTGTAGACGCCGTGGAGATCTGCGACGGTTCCGCTCGGTGAAGACGTCCAGCGCTTGCCATCGAAATGAAGGATGGTTCCGTGGTCCCCGACGGCCCAGATGTAGCGGCTGGATAGACCAGACAGCGCGTGCAGGTTGTTGCCTTGCGGCGCAGGACGCTGCCAGCAAAATCCATCGGGCGAACAGACGTCGCTGAGCGTGCGATCTCGACCCGAGCAGCCAGTCAGAGAAGGCAGCGTCGCCAACGCAACATAGACGAGCCAGCGTCGAGGACTCACTTGCATTTTGTTACGCAGGCAGGTTCGGACCATGGCGCTTACCACCTCGCGAAGACACAGCTTTCCGACAGAGCGCTTACTATACCACGAGCAGTCCGTCCGCCACGCGAGCGGGGCCATCGTGAGGAAGCGGCACGGCTCTTCCTACGTAGACGGAGTACGGTCTGCACTTCCCTTCCCAGGAGCCTTCTGACCGTCGAGCCGACCGGCATTTTTTCGACAACTTCCGTGCCAAAATGACGACCACTGTTGGGGGATTCTTGTGACGCGGCTTGGGGGCTGGACGTGGGCTGTCTTGTGGCTGGTTCTGTGCGCGGTGGCTGTGCCCAAGTCGCTTGCGAGTGAGCCAGACGCTGTTTCGCTGCCAGAGCTTGAGCCTGCACCGCTACGGAATCCGTCGCTGCTTGCGACGTCCGACTATCAGGGATCGTGGGAATATCGCTACGGTGACTCTCCGCGTGACATCCGAGGCGTGCTGCAGTGGGCGCACGATCCGTCGCTGTCAGGCTGGTTGCCGCTACAAGCGCTGAAGACTCCGCCGAACCGAAACGGCAGGCAGTTTGTCTGGCTGCGCACGCGGCTGGAAGGTCCGCTCGTTTCAGATCCGACGCTGGCACTAGAGATCGTCGATCAAATCTTCGAAGCGTATCTGGATGGACAGCTCATCTATCGGTTCGGACAGCTGGACGGACAGGATGAACAGGCGCGTCGCTTTTTGGGCTATCCCGTTCACTATCTGTCGCTGTCTGAAGGTCCGCTCAGCATCGGTGACTATCGCGGCAAGCTGCTGACGCTGCGGATCTATTCTGAACACATCAACATCGGTGTGTTTGGTCAAGCGAGCATCGGAACGCGCGCTCTGCTCCTGACCCGCGAGGTCCGCAAAGACGCAGCCAAAGTCGTGGTCGGCGTGGTGCTGTGC
>CALMML010000231.1 GCA_937868485.1 uncultured Myxococcales bacterium
GTGTTCTCCGTCATCGTGCAGAGGTGATCGTAAACACGCTAACCGACGGAAAGGGCTCGATGCAACTGGTGGAGGAACTGTTTGGCGCAAGCCCGCCATCGGACGACTCGCAGAAACAAACGAAGCCCCGTGCTGGGCACTTGTGCATTGCGGAATCCGTCATCCGCGATGCCAAGGAGCTTCGTCATACGCGCGTGTGCATCGACCCGTGGACCGGAGGAGCGCTCGACTCTGCACTGTTCACCGAGGATGCGCTTTACGGAGGTCGCTTTTCGATCGAACTCCGATGCCATCCTGTGGGTCAGCAGTCTGTTTCCAAGGCAGCGCTGGGACTGCTCTTTCTCGCGCTCAGGGATCTGTGGGAAGGAGATCTATCGATTGGTGCAGAGTCTAGCGTTGGTCGTGGCTTTGTCCGTGCCATCTCCGGTGAGCTGGTGGTTCGTCAGGAGTCGAGTCGACTGGCTTTTCGTGCCGATGGACGGCTCGAACCGGGGCCCTATCACCCAATGATCAGTGGCTGGGTGGCCGCTTTGCAGAGGCACATCGGCGACCCATCCGTACGAGAGGAGTTGTAGCCGTGTCACGAGATCGACAGTGGAGAGCGGGCATCGGGCCTACGTTTTCGGAAGGTACGCTTCATCCGGGGGCTGATCTGCCCGAAGCTCTGCTTCAGCTCACCAGCGACAGACTGCCAAATGGCGTCCTCTTGGGCACTGCAGATGACGGCGTCATTTGGGGTCGTCTTGCGGATGGCAAGGTGGTGACGTCCGCAGCGCTCACGATTCCTGAGCCACTTCATCGGCAGATCGGATGCCAAGTCGGCGCCAAGCTGCGGCGCTCCACACTGCAAAGCCTGCGTGTCTTCTGCGAGGCACGGGAGTTGCGGGTCTGGCGTACTCCTGAAGGTCTGCGCGCGGTCTGGGTCGAAGAGAGTGCGTCAGATGAAGGACCCAAGGTCGCGTGTCTGGATGACGAGCATCCACTCCTCGGGTCAGAAGGGAATCCGGGGCGACCTCCGCAGCTCCAGCTTGACGGTACGGTGTTCTCGATCCTGCGGGGACGAGCGGGAGAAGTTCACGCACCGCCGATTCCATACCCACCGACCGGCACGCTGGTCTTGCGAGTGCGCAACTACTACCACTTGCACGATCCACTCTTTCCGCAGATCCCAGAGCACAAGACTCCCACCTGGCAGCTTCGTGATACGCGCTGGCTGTCCCTTGACGTGAGCAATTGACATGTCGCGAGTCCGTCACACGAGCCCAGTTCCGCCAGAGCGCCGCACCACGGCCCCCTACAATTTTGTGCCGCTGCCTGATGCGCCTCTCCTCTTTGCATCCGCATCCCTCGAAAGCCAAGGCCAGGCCGCTGATCCGCAGTCTCCGACACGTTCATTTGATACGTTTGCCTCCGCTGGGCGTCTGTCCGGGGTGATTGAGTACAAAGTCGAATGCCTGACGCCAATCTACACGCGAGCCGCTCTGCCTACCGATGCCAACGAGCGAAGTCGGGTTCGCACGGTCGGTCGGGATGAGGACAAGCTGCCGCAATCAGCAGACTTCTATCACCACGGAGATCTGCTGAAACCCATACTGCCTGGCAGTACCCTGCGCGGAATGGTTCGTTCCGTGGTCCGAATCTTGTCGGCGGGAAAGTTTCCGAAGAGCAAAGATCGACGGCTGTTCTTCCGCAGCTTTTCCGGCGGAATCATGAACCAAGTGTACTCACGTCACTTTGTGGAGGATGTGCGCAGAGTGCCCGGTCCCGCTGGCGTCCGCCAGGGCTATCGCAACCGTTCGGAAGCGGGCTTCTTGATCGAAGACAGCGGTGAATGGTTCATCGAGCCCTGCCACGAACTGCGGGTTGCGCGCGTCAAGCTGCCGCTGCATCCTTCGCAGTTGTACGTCGTGCCGCGGGGCAGCAGCGACAGCGAGCGGAATCCGAGTCGGATCCCTAACCCAGATCACCAATACAGAGAGGTCTGGGTCAAGGTGCCATCTCTTGAAAAAGACTGGCACCTACACATGAGTGACAGGGGGGGCGGGATGTACTCGTTTCGACGCAATGTCGACTCGATTCGCTGGCAGCATGATGACGCTCACTCGCATCAGGGGTACTTGGTGATCACGGGGAACATGCAGAACAAGAAGTCCGAGTTCGTGTTTGTTCGTCATCAAGAGCGGAGTCGGCTGCCCGTTCCCATGGATGTCATCCAAGACGTGCAGGACGAAGATCAGATCTCGAAGTGGCAAGAGAATGCGTTTCCACCGAGCGGCAAGCTAGATCCAGAGCGCGCAACACGCCACGGACTCCCAGGGCTCCCCGTGTGGTTTCTGAAGGACGAGCAAGGAATGATCATCTGTTTGGGTCGTAGCCAGAACTTTCGCCTGCGCTACACCCACCGGACCCGGGCATTTGTTCCGGCAGATCTGGGGGCCGAGGATGTGGCGGACCTCGACTTTGCAGAGCGCCTGTTTGGTCGCGTGCCGGTCCAAAGCCAGCGGGAGACAACAGGCGACGAGCACTCCTTGCGTCAGCAGGTCCGGGGACGGGTCTGCTTCTTGGATGCACGCTGTGAGACACCGAGTCCGTTTCTGGGAGCGCTCCGCATGGGCGGTCCC
>CALMML010000232.1 GCA_937868485.1 uncultured Myxococcales bacterium
CGGCGATGACTCTCGAATCAGCGAATAGCGACCCAGGATGTGAATCGCATACTGGCTTCCCGACGCAAACAGCACCAGCGGCAGCGTGCCCATCACCACCGTGAACTTGTCGCCGTGAAGTCCCAGCAGACCCACCGACAGCAGCACCGACAGCCCAACCGTTCCCACCGTCAGCATCACCGACAGTCCGTCTCGGAACGCCAGCAGCACCACCAGCAAAAACAGAAGCAGCGCGATCGGCACCAGACGCTGAACGTCTCGCTGCGTGTCGTCGTAGATCGCTTGGCCCGCAAACGGAGCGCCGCCAAAGTACAGCTTCGCGACGGAATCCAGCTCACTGTGTGCCAGCGACTGCGCTTTTTCCGCCAGCAGCCGCGTCGGAACGCCATCGCCGACAAAGACCATGATCAGGCCCGCTTCACCGTCTGCCGATACCACGTTGCCGCGAAT
This sequence comes from uncultured Myxococcales bacterium, assembly GCA_937868485.1. Taxonomy (GTDB): domain Bacteria; phylum Myxococcota_A; class Polyangia; order Palsa-1104; family JAEUJZ01; genus JAEUKA01. The sequence goes on from CALMML010000232.1 coordinate 451, forward strand.
CGTCGGCTGGCTCAGCGCCCGCGCCCGCACCTTCGCCAGCGTCGCTTCATCAGTCGGAATCGGCTGCGGCACGAGCAGCGTCAGATCGACGCCACCTTCGATCGGCACCAAGTCGTTGATCGTCGTTGGAGAAACCACCCGATCCACGCCGGTTGTGTTCTTCAGCTGCGTCGACAAGCGATCGATCTTCGACAGCATGTCGGTGGAAAACAGCTTCTGCCCGGGCCGAGGCTCAATGCCGATCAGCGCCACCCGCAGCGCACCAAAGCGCGCCGCCACGTCGCGAAAGACCGTCACATCCGCGTCGCCTTCCGGCAAAAAGACCAGCAAGTCTTCCTCGCTGCGCAGCTTGCTGACCCCGAGCAGACCGACGCCGCCCACAACCAGGGTCACAAACAGCAGCAGCCACGGAGCACCAAGCAGCCTCATCAGAAAGCCACTTGGTACCTTTTTCCCAGACGGTGTTTCGTCGGACACGATGGCTGCGGAACGTACCTAACTTCGATCTCGCCGAGCAAGCAGTGTGCGTTTCTGCATAAATGTGCGAAATCGCACACGCTCGAAGCGCCGAAGATCCATTCACCGCAGCTTCAAGTGCAGCGACGGACGTTTACGCACCAGCAGCAAGCCGCGATATACTGCCCAAGTGATCGAAGATCCGCCCGGCTTGCCGAGTACCCGGACCGCAGCCTCGTCCAGCCAGGAAACCATCGGTCTCGATGAGCGCAACGTTCCGTTCGAGGTACGCGGCGGCGAGTCCGGCAGCCTCCCGTTCGGAATCTCTCCCGATCGCATCGTCGGTGGCCGCTACATCATCGAAGGATCTCTCGGCGAAGGCGGCATGGGACGAATCTTCAAGATCCGTCACCGCGACCTCGGCAAGATCTTCGCGCTGAAGATCATCCATCACGATCTCGCCCAAAAGCCGCACATCCGCGACGCGTTCTATCGAGAAGCACGCATGGCAGCGGCGATGAGCCACCCGAACATCATCGGGGTCTTCGACTTCGGCGTCGACGCAAACCACGGCGCGTTTCTCGTCATGGACTATCTCAACGGCGAGACGCTGGCCGAGCGGCTCAACCGCGAGCGAGTCCTGTCGATGAACGCCGCGTGCGACATCATGCTCCAGTGCGCCGAAGGCCTTAACTACATGCACGGCCTCGGCGTGATTCACTGCGACATCAAGCCAGAAAACGTGTTTTTGTGTGCATCGGGGACGGGAAGTGACAGTCGGCGCAATGAAGTGCGGCTGCTCGACTTTGGTCTGGCAAGTCGTCCGTCTGTGGATTCTCGAGAACTGGTGGCAGCGACGACGGTAGCCGGAACGCCGACGTACATGGCGCCCGAGCGAATCCGCGTGCAGACCCCAACGCCAGCGTCGGACGTGTACGCGCTCGGCGTGCTGTTTTACGAGTGTCTGACGGGAAGACCGCCGTTTGCAGGTCGTCTGCAAGACATCTTGTATGGCCACCTGCGCGAGACGCCGATTCCGCCGAGCCGACTGCTGCGCACCCATCCGCCACTGTCGAAGCCGCTCGAAGAGCTGATCCTGCGCGCACTGCACAAAGATCCGCAGCAGCGCTATCAGCAAGCCGCCGACTTTGCCTTCGAGCTACGCCAGATCATGCACAGCTTGGGTCTGCGTCGTCGCATCGAGGACACCACCCGACCCGTTTCCCCGCGAGCCGATCTGTGTGAAGCGATCGTCGACGCCTGTCCGCTGCCGCTGTTTGTCGCGTCGCCGACCTGTGAGCTGGTGTTCGGCAACAGTGCGCTGGGCTCGCTCCTCGGGATTCCGCCGGAACACCTACGCGGCAAGCTGCAAGCGACCAAGATCGGTCAGTGGTGTCCACGCATCGAGCGAGAAGTCCGTCACGTTCTCACCAAGCAGCGCCCCAGTCGGCATCCGCTGCTCGTCGAAACCAGCGTCGGAGAGTCACGCGGAGGCTGGCTGACACTCGCCCCGTACCGTCGGGAAGGTGACGTCGTCGGCGTCTGCGGCATCATCTCCATCATGGGCGACGGAGAGCTGCTCTAACACAGCCAGCTCGGCACCACCTCCGCGCTACGGCAGATCGAACACCAACACCTCACCCGACGCTTTGCCCTCGACGACCACGCTTGCTTCACCCGAGATCGCCAGCCCATCGCCCGCCTTCAGCGCATGTCCTCCGACGACAACTTGACCTTTGACGACGTGAACGTAGCCGTGACGCTCCGGCGCAAGCGCTAGCTGTGCTCGCTGTCCGACGGAAAACACACCTGCATAGATCGACGCATCCGTGTGTATCGTCACGCTTCCGTCTCGTCCATCCGGCGACGCAATCAGCCGCAGCGTTCCTTCTTTTTCCGCCGTCGAAAACGACTTCTGTTCATAGCCTGGCTGAATCCCACGCTGCGACGGCAAAAGCCAAATTTGCAAAAAGTGAACCGTCTCACTGCGCGAGCCATTGAACTCGCTGTGCGTTACGCCGGTCCCCGCGCTCATTCGCTGCACGTCGCCGGGACGAATCGTCGATCCGTTGCCCATCGAGTCCCGATGCGCCAGCGCCCCCGAGATGACATACGACACGATCTCCATGTCGTGGTGCGGGTGCGTGCCGAAGCCCTGCCCTGGTGAGACGCGGTCTTCGTTGATGACGCGCAGGTTGCGAAAGCCCATGTGCGCCGGGTCGTAATACGAGCCAAACGAAAACGTGTGATAGGTGTCGAGCCAGCCGTGATCTGCATGCCCACGAGATTCCGCTTGTCGCAACGTCAACATGATGATTTCTCCGTCGTTGTTGTGCCTTGTTGATGATCAGTGTGCGACCAACTATCCATCTTGAGAATCGGCCAATTCCTGATGTCATCTATCGGTTTCAGTGATAGGTAGCCAGATCTCTCGCCTTATGGTGCGCGATCTACTGCCGATCGGATACACCGCAGCGCTCATCTCGCTGATGCCGACGACATCGCCCCGAAGCGTCGTTCCCGGCGCACGCACTCGCGCGAAAACGCCGCCTCACACGAGCGCAGGCGCGACCGAGAGGTCTTGGCCGATGCGCATCGCCAAAAACAAAAAAGGGCTACCAGATGTCTGGTAACCCTGTTTGCTTGCTCCCGCGGAGGGACTCGAACCCCCGACCCGGTGGTTAACAGCCACCTGCTCTACCGGCTGAGCTACACGGGAAAAGCGCCGAACAGGTGGGATTGAATAGGATTTTGGGCCTTTGTGTCAACGCCTTTTTGCGCGCCTGCCGCTTTTGCGTCGGACATTTTCTTTGCGCGAAGCCATCGCTGCGTGACCCGAGCGCGTGTCGCTACCGCGAGCACACAAGCTGCCGCCGAGCCCCAAGGTCGTGTAAAGTGGGGCGATGAACGAAGCCTTAATCATTATCCCTACATACAACGAGCGAGACAACCTGAAGACCCTGTGCGATCAGGTTCTGACGGCGCTGCCCAGCGCGGATCTGCTGATTGTCGATGACAACTCTCCCGACGGAACGGGTCAGCTCGCCGACGAGATGGCAGCGAAAAACCCACGCATTCAAGTCCTTCATCGCAGCGGCAAGCTCGGGCTGGGAACCGCGTACATCGCCGGTTTCCGCTTCGCGCTCTCGAAAGGCTACGAGTTCATCTTCGAGATGGACGCTGACTTCAGCCACGATCCGGTCTATCTGCCCGCACTGCTCGGTGCGGCCAAGGACGGCGCGGGCGTGGTCATTGGTTCCCGACGAGTTCCCGGCGGTGGTACCGAAAACTGGGGACTGGGACGACAGCTGATTTCTTCGGGTGGCAGCTTGTACGCACGAACCATCCTCGGACTGGATGTGCGCGATCTGACCTCGGGATTTAAGTGTTTCCGACGAGAAGTACTGGCTGCGATCGATCTCGACGCGGTCCGCTCAAATGGCTACAGCTTCCAAATCGAGATGACCTATCGCGCGATTCGCAGAGGCTTTTCCGTCGCAGAAGTCCCGATCATCTTCATCGATCGCCGCGCCGGCCAGTCCAAGATGTCATCCAAGATCTTTGCCGAAGCCATGGGCATGGTGTGGCGTCTTCGCTTCGTCAGCGGCATATAAGGCTGGGGTCTAGCGTCCCCTTTTCACGACAACCATGGCTGTGAGAAAACCAGCCTGGTGACTCGCTGCTAGCGTGCCATAGGCAGATGGAATGAACCCGGCGGACGTCTACGACTTGCTCGCGACTCGGATTCCTTTGGTGAAGCGGCTTGGGATCCGAGCCGTTGACCTGTCGCCCTCGACGGCGCGAGTCCAGCTTCCCTTTGATCCCGAGCTTACCAACCACGGCGGATCGGTTCACACAAGCGCCCAGTTTGCGATCGCGGAGACGGCAGCGCTGGCTGCGGGACTTCTCTCGCTCAACGGCATGGATGTGACCTGTAGCAGCAAAGGCTGCGAGCTGCGCTTTCGCAAGCCCGCGCGAGGCGACCTGTGGGCCAGCGCACAAATGCCGGGCAGCGATCCATCCGAGCTTAAGCAGCGTCTCATCGCCGAAGGCAAAGTGGATGTCGCGGTGCTCGTCGAAGTCGTCGATCCAAACGGAGAGCGCGTCGCCGAAGGCTCGGTCACGCTCTCTCTTCGCAGGCTCTAAGCGCAGCGCGAAAAGTAAGTCCGGACTTCACCACAGAACCCGTCGCTGCGTCGTGAAAGGAACTTGCGTTTTCTGCGACGCGAGGGCTAATCCTTGAAAAAGTAGTGGTTGATGCAGGAAAGGGCTTTCGGGATGCGGAATCGATCATGGATGTGTGCCCTCGGGCTGTCTTCGCTTTTGGCGTTTGACTCGACGGCGTGGGCCAAAGACGCAGCCGAGCTTCATCAAGAAGCGCTGCGGGCATTTACCGAGGCTCGTTATACGGACGCGCTCCAGCTGTTCAAAGAAGCCTACGATGCGACGAGCACGCCTGAGATGCTGGTTCGAATCGGTCAGACGCAGCTGAAGCTGGGACGAAAGACCGAAGCGCTCGATGCGTGTCAGTCGTATCTCTCGCTCACTGCGGAGCGTCCGGAGCCGATGTATCGCGGCTTTGCCGAGCAGTGCGTCGCTGAGGCCAAAACGGGCCTGGTTCCGACTCGGCCCACGCTCCTTCGCGACAGCGAAGCACGCCCGACGACAACCGACACCGCTCCGACGAATTCGACCAAACCAAGTGTGCCGATCATTGAAGAAGAGGATCGTCCCGGCACGACAGCCTCTCGGCCACTGCTTGCAGCGTCGAGCAGTCGACCACCCGCTTCACAACCACCGTCGGATACGATTCCTCCAGCGATGGCCAGCTCAATGCTGACTCAGCCGTCGGGTGCCAGCTTGTCGACGGTGTACGACTACTGTCTTCGGCAGCAGCAAGAGGGTCGAGCAGAAGCGGCGCAGCGCTGTTACGACGAGCTACTTCCGAACGCACTGCGCTCGAGCGGTCTGCAAGAATCGGATGTGCTGCTCGTACGCTCGCAGCTTCGTCGATATCCCAATCCAGCCGTCGCGGTTCCATGGCCAATGCAGCGACGAACCGTCGAACAGCGCAACACCGGTCTGTGGGCGGCGGGCCTTACGCTGTGGCTATCGGCGCTGGTTCCTGCTGTCGCGATGGGACCGATTTACGCGGGAAATCCGGTCTTTGGCGAAAAGACCGACATCGACACCCACCGCAGCATCCACTACACGCTGATGATTCCCGTCGTGGGTCCATTCATCAGCGGAATCTGGCTCCCGCTGGTGTCCGAAGATCGCAGCGCGGCGGCCAAGCAGTATACGGTGCCATGGATCGTCGCTGATGGTGTCGCTCAGCTCGTCGGCATCACGATGCTCGTCGCTGGAGCCCAAAAGACCAAGTACCTGCTTGGTCCCGGTGCGTCGCAGATCGCTCGATCGATTCGCATCGTGCCCTATCGCAGCAGCGATCTCGGTGGACAAAGCGGCCTGGCACTCGTCGGTCGCTTCTAAGTCTCTCGCCCCTTTTTTCCGTCGCTGTAGCTCCCAAAGCAATCCGCATCTTCATCGGAACAACCCCAAGCAGCTGGCGCTGCTGCGCAGTCATCCAAAAAAAGCCGACAACTCGCAGACTCACCGCGCACCGCCAGCCAGGTAGGCGGATCTCTGCATTATTTCCCTGTAATGGAGGACACAAGCCTTTTCATGGACTTGGGCACTGCCATGGTAAGATCTCGCCAGGGGGGCAGTTATTTGCCACCGGAAAGGCTTGCTGCGCATGCGGCTCTTACCGATTGGCCTCTATTTGCTTGCGACGCTGGGAACATCCGCATCTTGTGACACCCAGCGACCACCAAGCGCCGAGCAAGTGAGCGGAGGTCTCAGCATCCGGCTTTCCAGCAACGACGTCAGCGTTCAGCCGGGTGCGAGTGTCTCACTGACGATCAAAGTGAAAACCACCATGGCGCTGTCGGGTCCGGCGCAGCTTTCGCTTTCCTATCCCGACGGTAGTGCGCTTCCGCAAGGCATTGGCTTTGCATTTGAGCCAAGCAGCCTCACGGTTCCGACGGGCAGCGAAGTCCAAGCGCAGCTTCGCATTTCCGCCGACGCAAGCATCAAGATCTCCGATTATGCACTGCTCGTCACCGTCGCGAGCGCTGGCCGGGAAGCGAGCATCCCGGTACTCGTACGAATCTCCGACGTGGGACCGCAGTGGGCCCGTCAAATCGGCACCACGGGAACCGACACCGCCGTCGCGATGACCACCGACTCGCAAGGCAACCTGTACGTCGCGATCAACTCGACGGGCAGCATCGATGGCAAGTCCAACCAAGGTGACTACGATGGATACTTGCTGTCTTACAGTCCCGCCGGACAGCTTCGCTGGACCGCACAGATCGCGTCGAGCAAGACCGACTACATCACCGGGCTCAGCGTCGACAGAGACGACACGCTCTGGGTTTCAGGCTACACCTTCGGCGTCCTACCGAGTCAAACGTCTCCAGGTCGCACCGATGGCTTCGTCGCACGCTTTGCCCAGACCGGCCAGCGCCTGTGGCTGCGTCAGTTTGGCACGACGGAAATCGACAAGCTAACCGGCATCAGCGTCAGCGCTCAAGGCGTCGCAACCGTCGTCGGGAACACCGAAGGTAGCTACGGCAGCGGAACAAACGCAGGACTCACCGACATTTGGATCGCGCAGCTAGCTTCCGACGGAAAAGAGCTCTCTTCCCTTCAGATCGGCAGCGATCAAGGAGACACAGCCAATGCCGTCGCTGTCGATGCCAATCAGGTTTCATTTGTCGTCGGAAATACCGAAGGCATCCTTCCAACCGGAAACGCGCTCGGACTCCAAGATGGCTTTGTGTTAACCGTTTTGCCAACCGGCAAGCTAGGCTGGCTTCGTCACGTCGGTAGTTCAGGCAATGATGAGCTACTTGCTGCCACCACCGACGACAGCGGCGGAGTGTGGGTCGCCGGTAGCACACGAGGCACCTTGCCCGGACAAGTCAGCATGGGCGGCCAGGACGGCATGCTCGTTCGCTTCGTATCCGACGGAAGTCGCACAGTCACACGCCAGCTCGGCACAAGCTACCTAGACACCATTCAGTCGCTCGCATGGGTCAGCGGCAAGCTATACAGCGTCGGAACCACGCGTGGAGCCTTCGCCGATCAAGACGCGCGCGGCAGCTATGATTTTTTCGTGGGACGACACGGCTCCGACGGCAGCTTGGCTTGGGTCAGTCAAAACGGAACCGAACAGTCCGACACCGCAGCCGCCATCACCGGTCGAGGAAACCAACTCTTCGTCGCTGCCACCACATTCGGAGCCTTCGACAACCTGCTCGCCATTGGTGATAGCGATGGCTTTATCCAATCGCTCCGTGTCTACTAACGAAGTCCCGAGGCTGACCGATCCGTTTTTGACAAAGCCAATCTTTTCGCTTGCGTAGGCAGCGAACTCACGGTAAAAGTCGCCTCCACCTCCTTTTGGAGGAGTGGCCGAGTGGACGAAGGCAGCGGTCTTGAAAACCGCAGCGCGAAAGCGCCGGGGGTTCGAATCCCTCCTCCTCCGCTGGCTTGATAACCGAAGAGCGCAACGTAAGGCGAAGCAGCCTGATTCCGTCCCCTCACTCCCATCGGACGGAATCGGGATAGCAAGTTACAGCTGACCAGGCCAATCCAATCGGTCAGCTCGTATGCAGTACAAAACGGAGAGGTGACCGAGAGGCCGATGGTGCTCGCTTGCTAAGCGAGTGTACTGCCAAAAGCGGTACCGCGGGTTCGAATCCCGCCCTCTCCGCAATTTCGAAAAAAACGCTTGTCAGTGCGTGGATGGCTTTTGTATAAGCACTCCCCGCCGCGATTCACTCTCAAGTGAAAACTGGCCCTGCACCAATAGCTCAGCTGGATAGAGCATCGGCCTACGAAGCCGAGGGTCGGAGGTTCGAATCCTTCTTGGTGCGCTTGTTCGGGGGTCTACCAGCAAGTCATCAGCCTAGTGCTGATTGCGCAAATCCTATCGATCTTTTCGGTATGCGATTGGCTCTGGTAGAAGCTGCACAGGCAGCGATGCTAGGAGAGGTTCCCGTTGGCGCAGTCATTCTGCGTGGTGAACAGGTCCTAGGCGTAGGTGGAAATCGGAGAGAGTCTCTCAATGATCCAACCGCTCACGCCGAGATTCTAGCGCTTCGACAGGCAGCTGCAGCATCTGGCAGTTGGCGACTGAGTGACGCAACCCTTTACGTCACCCAAGAGCCTTGTCCAATGTGTGCTGGTGCACTGGTCAATGCGCGCATCAAGCGACTTGTCTATGGCTGTGGGAATCCCAAAGCTGGAGCAGTTAAAACGCTGTTTCAGATTCCTGAAGACACGCGGCTCAACCACCGAATGGAAGTCACATCAGGTGTCTTGGCCAGTGAGTGCGGAGACATGCTGACCGCATTTTTTCGTTCTCTACGCGCTACTGCGAAGTAAACGTGTTGTATCCTACGGTTTGTGTCAGCCAAGTGCTGCTTGGCTACATCCGCTCAAGTTCTGGAGAGATGGCAGAGTTGGTCGATTGCGTCTGATTCGAAATCAGATGTACCCGCAAGGGTACCGGGGGTTCGAATCCCTCTCTCTCCGCTTCTTTTGTTTCATGCGATAAGCCGCTCGGTGTGAGCAGCTTGTCTGACGGACTGGGCGGCAAGTTCCCCAGTGCGTAGATGAGTGTTTGTGCCTTGGCCAGATCGCTCATTTGCTTCGCATCTGGAGAGATGACCGAGTGGTTGAAGGTGCACGCCTGGAGAGCGTGTGTACTCGAAAGGGTACCGCGGGTTCGAATCCCGCTCTCTCCGCCAGGTTTCCCAAGTTATGGCTGTGGGCGACGGGGATTTGGTGAACCCCGCCAGGCCAGGAATGGAGCAACGGTAGCTTTTGATCCGTGCGCTCGCAGCCACCTCTTTTTGCTTCGCCTGATGTTGCGCGCTCGGTTGGTTTCGAGCCTAGCTGTGTCGGAACTATTTTGCGGAGCCGTCGCTGTTTAGCGGGAGCCGAAGCGATTGCCCGGCGCCTCTGAGCAGCAGTTTCCGAAGCACGCTCACTGGAACATTTCCGGCCGAAAGCACCGCTTCATGGAATCCAGCTGCCGAAAATGCTTCGCCTTGTTGTGCTCGGTAGTCGCTACGAAGCTGCGTAAGCTGTAGTGCGCCAAGCGCCGCCATGCCGTACAGCGGCTCGTAGGTTCCACGCTCGACTTCTCGACGAGCGGTGTGTTCATCGAGGTAACACTCTTCCGCCAAAAAGTGGATTGCGTCCTCCATGCGCTGACCCGCTGGCGCCACACCGCTTCCGCTGACATGCAGTCGCAGCGCAACAATGAGCCGTCCGAGCTGCACCAAGCGATGCTTGTGAATCAGCAGCTGGAGTCGCTGGCTAGCGGCTCCTTTGGGAAACAGCTCCATCACAAGCGGCGCGACATACAGCGGCCAGCCTTCCGTCAGCGTCAGTGAGTGACCGCGAAGCCGAAGCTGCGACAAGCTCGCCTGTTTTTGCCGAAGCACTTGCTGATGAAGCAGTCGTCCCGGCACCACGTCGCGCAGCAGCGTCACCAATATCTGCGAGCGATTGAGGTTCCGTAGGTGATCGCTAATCAGGCGCTTGTCTTTCCAGTTTACGTCGACGGGATCGTACTGAATCAGCGGCTCTCGCTCGGGTTCCAGCGGCGCAGCCACGTCGAGCTGAAGATAACCAAAGCGATACGGTGGCATCTCAACGAGGCGAGGCTTCACCGTCAACGCAGGAAACTGAGAGCTGTCCGCCAGCAGCTCGTACAGGCGCTGCATCGACTGCTCCACCTGCGCAGACAGCTCCTCGGGGCGAGGATGATCGTCTTCGATCTCGTGTAGCGCTTCGCTCATCGCCCGCGACGCACTGGAATACTCGCTGATGTCCCGCGCAACGTCTTCGGCCTGCTGCTTGACGCGCTGATGTTCTGCTTCCGCCACCGACAGCACCGTTTCCAGCGAGACATCGAGAAGCTCCAGCGCCCGCAGTCGCTGCATCAGCCGTTCCCGAGGCAGCGTCCAGTCCCCTTTGCTACGCGGCAGCAGATCGCGCGTCAAAAACGTCGCGTAGTCGTCGAGCGCTCGCTGCGCATCTTCACGCAGCCTTGCCACTTCATCGCTCTGCTTGGGATCACGCAGACCGACGAGCAAGCGCGGAAGCACCGTCGCCACAAAGTCTCGGGTCTGCTGCGTCACGTCGATCGCTCGTCGCGTCCACAGCTCCGGCGGATTGCGCAGGTTCCGCACCGCTTCCTTGAGCACCAGCGGCACCGCTTGCAGTCGACCACGCAGCGCACGCAGACCATTTCCCGTCGCCAAGTTGCTCGTCACCAGCTCATCGAGACCCCAGGCCACAAGCTCCGCGTAAAACAGCGGACTGCGCTCGTGCGGACGAAGCTCCTCGCGCTCGAAGCGCAGCGCTTCAACCCGCGCCAGCAAAAGCAGCGTATCGAGTCGCTGCGTGTCCTTTTCCGGTCCGTCGGGAATCGACTGAAGATCGAGCCGCGCAGGCAGCGGCGGCGACAGACCTTCGGCAAAACGTTGCACGCGCTCATGCATGCTGCCGAGCCGTGTCACTTCGCGCCAGATCGCATCAATCCGCACATCATCAAGCCGCTCGTCGGATGAGTGATCGCCCAGCCAGGTTGCCTGCGTCGGTGAAAACTGAAGCTCTGCGTCCAGCTCTTCCAGCACCAGCGACGACAAGCTGCTAACCCGAGGGCCAGCGTCAGGCGTCGCAACCACCTTGCTCGACACGCGATTACAACCAGGCGCCGCAAGGAGCCACATCGCAAACAGGCCGGAACCAAGCAGACGCTTCATGGACCAGCAAAGTAGCGCGGTTCGCGGCGGAGTAAAGCGCTCGCAGCAGCCGAGGGTCGACCAGAAACCGCAAATCACCAGAGTTTTGATATCCTGAGAGAAGGTCGAAAGATGGCCAGCAAACCGTCGGAGCCAGAGAAGGGGATCGGAGCCGCAGACAAAGCCCAAGCAGCGGGCCGAGCGGTCCCGGTCGGTCGCGTCAGTCACGTCGAAGGCAGTCAGCAAGTCGACGCAGCCGCCAAAGCTGCGCCGCTGTCTGCCATGCAAGGTGTGGCTGCCGTCGGTAAAACGGTCTCAGCCGATCGAGTCGCCAGCATTGCCGATCGTCTGCGTCGCGGTGTCATCACCAACACGCAGGCTGTCGAGGAGCTGATCGAAGACACGATCCGCACCAGCCTGCCTGGGCTGACGGAGTCGTCTCCGCTGTCTCAGAAGCTGCGCGAGATCCTCCAGAGCTATGCGAAGGACGATCCGTATCTGTTTGCCAAAGTCCGACGACTATCGGGGGATCAGGAATGAGGCGTAGCCACCAGTTCATCGCGGTCGGCATGGCCTTCTTGATGCTTCTTTCGGGTGCAGATGCCCGAAAGTCGAGCAAGAAGAGCAAAACGACGACGACCGAGGCTGCCTCGCCAGACAGCTCTGGCGACGGAGGAAGCAGCGCATCGCCGGCAGCGACGAAGACCGAGGAGCCCGCCGCCAGCAAAGAAGACAAAGGCAGCGCACCGTCCGCAGATGCAGCTCCCGTGGCCACCGCGACGACACCAGCTGGTGATGCCAAGCCCGCGGTGAAGGAAAAGAAAGCCAAGCGACTTCGCTCGACGACACTGCCGCTCTTGGAAAAGAACTTTCCCGAGGCTGTGTCCGTGACGCTCCAGCGCGAGATGTCGGATGTGCTCAAGCGCAACCCTCGGCTCGATCAAAAAGAGCTGGATGTCCGTCTGGCAGAGTTTGCGCAAGAGATGCCGTTTGATCAGGTCGAGCTGGCTCGCACTGCGTATCAAAACGGACGCGAAGCGTTTAACAAGCTGGAACTGGATAGCGCCATCGTGACGCTGTCCGACGCGGTGGATCAGCTCATCGCGGTGCTGCCGTACATCAAAAAGCAAGAGCTGGCCGACGCGATGATGGCGCTGGCGGTCGCGCAGCAGCAAAAAGGCAAGTCTCCGGCCATGCAGCAGACGCTGCGACGGCTTGTGACGTGGCGTCCAACCTATCAGCTAGATACCGAGCAGTTTCCGCAAGCGATTGGTGATCCGCTCGAGGCCGCTCGAGGCTATCAAGCGCAGCAGCCGCAAGGACAGCTCAAGGTGCTGTCCGAACCGACGGGCGCGCAGGTCTTCGTCGACGGAGAGTTTGCAGGCACCGCACCGCTGACGGTGGAACACCTGACCGTCGGTGAGCACTATGTGACGTTCAAGAAGCTCGGCTTCAAGCGTGGTCTGCGCGTCGCAAACGTGGTCAAAGATCGTCCGGCGCAGATCATGGGCAAGCTCGATCGGTCGGAAAAGTTCCTTCTCGTCGAGCAAGCGATCGGTCGCGTCGGTCCCGCGATGGGTCAAAAGCGGCTGGATAAGGTCGTCGACAACCTGCGCGAGACGCTGTTTTTGGACCACGCGATCTTTGTGCGAATGCAGCGCGCAGCGTCTCAGTCGAGCGGCGTCGAAGATGTCAATGTTCACGCCTATCTGTACGATCTGCGCTCACGCAGCCTGCTCAGCGAAAAGAGCGAGCGGGTGCGCGTCCAAAACGGCGTGCCTGCCGAAGGCGTGATGGCGCTGCTCGCCGACAAGCTGTACGAAGGCGTGGACTATGACTCGGTGGAACAAAAGCCCGATGACGCGCCGCTGCCGGTGGTGGTTCAGCAAAAGCCGCTCTACAAGCGCTGGTGGTTTTGGACGGCGATCGGTGTGGTGGTCGCCGGAGGAGCCAGCGCACTGGCCGTCGGTCTGACGCTTCGTCAGCCGAGCTGTCCCGACGGAAACACTTGCACGGGAAACCTGGTCTACTCGCTCCAGATTCCGTTCTAACGAACGCTTCGCCAAAGCCCTGCCCCGCCCTGGGACTATTTCCCCACACGACGGTTCAAAGTTCGCACATTTAGCCGACCAGCCTGGGGACTTCGCGTCTCACGACGAGGTGAGGGGGACAGTCCCACCCAGACTTTCCGTCGCTGGCTTCGATTTTCCTCACCTTTTCGGTACCGAAAAAAGGTGCTAGAAGCCAGGGCATTCCGAGCAAAGCTCGGCAATGGAAGGACAAGTCGTATGGCCGCTTGCCGCATCGCGCTGTTTGCAGACGGGGGATTTCTGGCTCACACCACTCGCGTATTGGAGGTCGGTCGAGCCCTTCGCAGTCGCTACGGACATGAGGTGATGTTCTGCTGCGACGGACCATATGCGCGGCTGCTGTCGGCGGCGGGCTTTCCAGTGCGTCCGGTCTATTCGGTCGATCGCGAAGAGACGCTGCGGCTGGCTCGTCGAGCAGGAGCCTGCGATCTGCGCTGGTGGCAGAAGGTTGCCGAAGACTCGGTGCGGTCTGATCTGGAAGCGATCGACGCGCTGCGACCGGACTTGGTCGTCGGAGATCTGCGCATGTCGCTCACCACGAGTGCGCGGGCGCGTGGCATTCCGCTCGTGTCCCTGACGAACGGCGCGTGGACGAGTCGCTTTGCGGAGCAGATCTCAGTTCCCGACGGACACATCTCGGAAAAAATCCTGGGCAAGCGGCTGTCGTCGGCGCTGTTCCCGGTGCTCAAGAACCTGCTCGTCTGGTACTGGGCGCGCGGCTTTGACAAGGTTCGCGCGCAGCTTGGACTGCCGAAGCTTGGCACGATGTACGATCTCATCGAGGGAGATCTGACGCTGCTCGCCGATCTGCCCGAGTATTTTCCGATCGTCCCGTCGCCGCCGACCTTCCGCTACATCGGGCCGATTCGCTTTCGCGAGGCGCTGCCGCGTCCCAAGTGGCTCAGTCAGCTCGATCCAAGTCGTCCGACGCTGTACTTTACGATGGGCTCGACGGGAGACGCGAAGTTCTTCGGCGAAGCGGTGCGCGTCTTTGGCAACACCGAATACCAAGTGCTGATCACCACCGCCGAGCTTCCGAGCGAGCAGTTTGCGCAGCATCAAAACGTGTTTGTCGAAAAGCTCGCCGACGGAGACTCGCTGATGGCAGCGTCGCACGTCACGATCACGCACGGCGGCAACGGGACGATTTATCAAGCGCTCGGACAGGGCGTTCCGGTGATTGGCATCCCGACGATGTTTGACCAAGAGATCAACCTAACGCGGGTCGAACAGCTCGGGGCGGGCATGCGACTGCGACTGCGCGACTGCAAGGGAGAGACGCTGCGTCAAGCGGTTGAGTCGATCCTGCACAATCCCGCCTATCGTCACGCCGCGCAGAAGCTTCAGCGACGGATTGCCACGATGAACGGACCGCAGAACGCGGCGCTGCACATCCATCACTTGCTACAGACACGCGACCCGTACTCGGTGCCGGGTGAAGCCAGCGCGATTGTGGCCGAAGCTCCGTCGCCGCTGACCGCAGAGCCACTGCTGCATCCGCTCGCGGGGTAATCATGGCCGCCAACTTGGTGCAGACGACACCGCAGGGTGATCAGATCGAGACGCTGACGCACGGTGAGCGCTGGTTCGTCGACGCATTTTCGGTGATGCAGCTTCCCGGTGGCTGCATGAATCGTCAGTGCGACATGAGCCAGGCGGCGCGCCTTGTGTCTCGGCTCAAGCAGCATGGGATTGCAGCGACGTATACGCATGTCCTGCTGCGAGCGGTGGCGCTGGCGCTGTCTCGCTGTCCCGAGTCGCACCAGATCGTCTGTGGCTATCGGCGCATCCGTCCGGGTCGGGTCGACATCGGGCTTTCCGTCGCAGGTCAGACCAGCTACGCGCCGGTGCTGGTGATCAGCGACGCGACGGACAAGACGCTGCCGGCGCTGGTGCAGCTGCTCAAAGAAGCGGTGCCGCAGACCCGAGAAAAAGAGCAGCGTGATCTCGACGGAATGAAGCGCAACGGCTGGCTGATTCCGATTGGTTTTCTGCGACGAGCGATCCTGCGACTGCTCGGACAGATGTTCTGGTTTCGTCACAAGCTCGTCGGGACGTTTCAGGTGACGTGCGTTCGCCAGGTCGACTCGGTGACACCGCTGACGTTCTATTCGAGTGCGGCGCTCGGGGCTGGTGAAGTGCGCGATCGCGTCATCGCCGTACAAGGTCGGCCCGAGGTTCGTCCGACGATGATCTTGACCATGTCGTTTGACCATGGCTCGCTCGACGGACGACGCACATCGGATCTGCTTGAGACGATCGCATCGATCCTGGAAAGCGACGAGCTTCTGCGCGAAGTCGAGCAGCAGCTTGGTCCACTGCCCGTCGTCGATCAGCCCGTACTTCCGTCGCACACAGCTACATCGCCTACGCTGTCCGACGCTGCGGTGCTGGCTGCATCAGAGCCCACGGCGCTTACTGCGTCGGCATGTGCTGGCGAATGATGTTGCTCGCCTGATTCAGGCGACGAAGCTCGTGCAGCACGCCCAGGATGAACAGCGCCACCACGACGAGCAGCAGCGGAAAGATCAGTCGACTCGACAGCTTTGACACGATCGACCGCTCACGCGGCTTGTCGGACTGCTGACGGAGCAGCCAGGCACGAAAGCACGACGGACACGCCCAGCCCTCGTCGGTCATCGACACCTGCTGGTCGGACAGCTTGTCACGATGACAGTACGAGCAGCGTCCGTCCCCTTGCTGCGACGCGCTGGTCACTTCGATCTCGACGCCACGCTCGGTCAGCACTTGGCTGACGATGTCCGGCGGCGCGTACTTGGTCAGCAGTCGCACCACGCCAACCCGTCCAGGATAGCGCGTCCGAAACACGTCTCCGTCGGCGAATGCTTGGGCAGCGTCACAGCATCTTTCCGCTTCCGCGACCGTTTCCGCGCGCGCACCATCCCAGTCACCGTCGACAGACACCACCAAGTGAACGGCGTGCTTGGTGCGCAGCATCGACACAATCGCTGAAGCTTCTGGCGGAGACGGCTCCGTCACGGGTGCTTCTTGCGAGGCTGGTTCGTCGCTCATTTGTGTCCCACCGTGCGATCGACGACAACGGTGCCCGCTTTCATCACCCAGCGAACGCGCTGCGTCACAGCGGTAATGTCTGAGACCGGATCTCCGTCGACAGCCACCAGATCCGCGAAGAAGCCTGGCGCAACCGCTCCCAGCGACTTTTCCTGTCCAAGCAGCATCGCCGCATTGGTTGTTGCCGTCGCCAGCGCCTGCACCGGAGTCATGCCCAGCTTCACAAACCAGCCCAGTTCCTGCGTGTTTTCGCCAAACATCGTAAAGACCGCGTCGCTGCCCATCGCGATGGGAACGCCCATTCGGAACGCGCGACGAGCGGTTTCCAGGTTCTTGGGCACAAACGCGCGCAGGTTGTTCACCGCGTCGCTGCCAAAGCCATAGATCTTCGGATTGTCGGCGTAATAGCGGTTGTGATCGATGGTCGGCACGTAAAAAATCCGTCGCCGCGCCATCTCAGCCAGCGTCGCATCATCGATGTCGACGGCATGCTCGATCGAGTCCGCGCCCGCTTTGACCGCGTCACGCGCTCCA
Source organism: uncultured Myxococcales bacterium (assembly GCA_937868485.1). Lineage (GTDB taxonomy): Bacteria > Myxococcota_A > Polyangia > Palsa-1104 > JAEUJZ01 > JAEUKA01. The sequence continues at coordinate 17,393 of CALMML010000232.1, forward strand.
CTGGCACCGTACGAGTGCACAGCGATGCGCTTGCCCGCTCGGTGCGCGACATCGACAGCCGCTTTGATTTCATCGTAGGACAGCGTCTGAAAGCCCGTCACATCATCGTAGCCGCCCGTCGAGGCAACCACTTTGATGAGATCCACTCCGGCGGCAATCTGAAGCCGAACCACTCGCATCACGTCCGCAGGTCCGTCGGCGGTTCCAGGCGCAACCGGCTGTCCTGGCTTGACGAACTCATCCGTCGCGAAGACCGGAACGCCCGACACAAACATGCGCGGACCCAGCATCGCACCACGTCGGATCAGATCGCGCATCGCGAGATCCATCTGCTCAAACGAGCCCAGATCGCGCACCGTCGTGACGCCCGATTCCAGCGTTCGCTTCGCATTTTGCTGCGCCAAGAACACCGTCACCGGCGGTAGACGCTTGACGAACTGCTCGACCGGCTTCATCGGCGAGTCAGGATCGAACAGATACGTCATGTGCGTATGTGCGTCGATAAGCCCCGGCAGTGCGCTATAGCGACTGAGATCCACGAATGCCGCACCGTCGGGCACAGGCATCGTCGGTCCACCGACCGCTTTGATCCGATCGTTTTCCACCACCACCAGCGGGCTGGTGATCACCTTGCCAGTTCCGTCGATCAAGCGGGCGAACCGAATCGCAACCAGCTTGGACGCAGCAAGCGCATCAGGACTGAGCAACGTCGTCGCCCAGATCGCGATGGATGCGATTGCTTTTGTAACCCGTAAACGAACTCCGGTGACGACGGAATTCGCGCTCGCTGTCATGGCCAGTTTCTCCACCGTAAGTGCCAACGACCTGTGCTGACCCGAGCTACCAGGATAGGCAAGAATCGACGACGCTCATCGCGAAGTTTGTAAGCTACAGAGCAAGCAGATCTTCGCCGTTGTGCAGCGATTGAACGGGCACGCCCAGCGTCTGCATCTCGTGCTCGCCAAGCGACAGCGACTCGACCATCTCCGCAAACGGATGAACGACGCCAAACTGCGATGACAGCGCTCGCATGATGCCGTCCCACTCACGCGCGGCCTCCAGCGAGGACTGCAGCTCACCGGCATCGCGCGCATGCGCAGTCCAGGCAGTTTGCAGCGCGGCTCGTCGCAGCCGATCCGCCGCCGTGAGCAGATACTTGGCCGACGCACGAGACAGCGGCAGACCGCTTTCCCGACGCTCGGACGGATTTGCACTGGCCGGCTCGGGCACAACCGCCATCACCATCGCTTGCACTTGCTCGGCGGCGCGACCTCGCTCCAGCCGCTTTTCCACTGGAACCGCAGCAGCGTGGTGGATGTGTTCCATCACCGTCAGCTCTTTCGCCAGCGCCAGCCAGCGATCGACAGGGAGAGACAACGAAAAACGCTTCGACAACGGACTGGAGGTACTCACGAGTCCGAATGTTACCCCTGTGCGCGCAGGTTCGTCCGACTTTTTTCGCCCTGGCTTCCGACGGTTTCAGCAGCGTGTCAGCCGTCCGCCAGCTCTTCCAGCACACCCCAGCGCACACCGCGATCGCTCACCACCACGTCGGACAGCCCGGCTCGCTCGGCGCACAAAAGCAGGATCATCGCACCGGCATAGATCACATCCGCTCGTCGCACATCCAGACCCGCAAGCTGACAGCGCTCAGCCACCGTCAAGCGTCCGAGGTTTGTGATGATCTCGCGCATCGTCGTCGTCGCGATCCGCATGCCATCCACCTTGCGTCCGTCATATTCACGTAGTCCCAGATGCAGTGCAGCCACCGTCGTCGCCGTGCCCGCCAGTGCCACCAGCTCACCTTCGACCGACGGCAGCTTCGCAAGCTCCGTCTCAATCGCTTCGGTCAGCGCCTTCGTCTCTGCTTCCGTCGGAGGATCGCTGCGAACAAACCGCTCATGCAGTCGCACCGAGCCCATCTTCACACTCGCCCAGCGCTCTGGCGTCTTGCCACCGACGATAAGCTCCGTCGATCCGCCTCCGATATCGATCACACTGCGACGACCACTCGACGGCATCGGCAAGCTCTCGACCACCGATCGAAACGACAGCCGCGCTTCATCGTCGCCGGAAATCACGCGCAGCTCGACGCCGGTCTTGCGCAGTGCGCTCAAAAACTCTTCGCTGTTTTCGGCAGCTCGCAGCGACTCGGTTCCGACGGCAATGATCTGATCGGCATGAAGCGACTTGGCCCGCGCAATCTGACGATCAATTGCCGCCAGCGTGCGCGCAATCGCGTCGGGATGCAGTCGCCCCGTGCGATCCAGATCCTGACCCAGACGCGGCATTTCCAAGAAATCAGCGACGGGAAAAAGCCGAGGAAGCGAGCCTTTTACGACATCCGCCACAAGCAGCATGGCGGTATTGGTTCCACAGTCGATGGCAGCAAGACGCATGGCCGCCACGCTAGCAGATTTTTCGCGCGCCAGACCTCGACGTCAGCCCGACTGAAGTCGCTTCTGTAGCTCGCGAATCAGCGACATCAGATCCGTCACCGACAGTCCCGACCCCGAGACATTGGCAATCTGACCTTCCGCAAACAGAAGTTCCCCTTCGTTGCCGCGCTGAAGCGACATGACCGCCAAGTCTCCGTAGAGCAGCCGTCCCGGTCGTCCGTTCTGCGCGATGAAGTTGCGAAAGAAGATGTGCTTGACGCCAAACAGCAGCGCATCCGACGCCGAGCCAAACACCGTGCAGTCCAGCAGCGCGAGCACGTCTTCTTCGTCGGGAACTTCACAGAACTTGCGCGCGTTACGCAGCTTCTTTTCGGGAATGTTCGGCGACAGATACAGCGACGAAAGGTGTGCGTACGGCTTAAACAGATCGGGCAGCCAGTCGGCGCGCAGCTTGGATTCGCTCAGCTTTGCGACGGGAATCGCCAGCTTTTCGAGCAGCTGATTGTGCTCACCGTGGATAAACGATCCCAGCTCGCGCCACCGTCCCGGCACCGTCAGGACACGACTGCCCAGTCGATCGAGCACGCGCTGTCTTGCTTCTTCGTCATCATCGCGAAGCTGCGCCAGCGTTCGATCATCGGCCCGTCGACAAGCCGCCAGCGCCAGCCCACACAGCGAGCGCGCCAGCAGCCAGCGTCCGATGCCGCGAGGATAGTCCAGCTCACGCTGAAGCTGCGTCCCGGCCATCAGCTCGCGCAGTCGCTGAAAGTGTCGCTCACTGTCGCTCAGGTTGTTGTCGTAGAGCAGCAGCACCAGCGCGCGCAGCGGATGCAGCAGATCCGACACAAAGGACGCATCGTCGCGCTCTTCGGGATCGCTGCTCTGAAACAGGTCGAGTTGCGCCTGTCCCAGATCGTCGCACAGCGAGTGCAGATCGCCCACCAGATCGCTGGTCGTACGCGCTTCCACGAACTTGCGAAACGGCGGCCAGCCAATCGCTGACAGCACGTCGCCGGACACCCGGAACGCAAGCTCCCACAGTCGATACGGTAATTTTTCCGTCGAAGAAGCTGTCATGGCCACGATGAGCTACTGTTTGGGACCCATCAGCGAGCCAATGATCGCGAGCAGGATGATCAGCCCGAGCAGACCTCCCGCGACGGCGAGCACCCAATAATACCAAGGCCAGCCAGCGGGATCGGCAGGCTCAAACTGCGGCAGCGAGTTCACCGTGATCGTTTCCGACGGAATTTCGTCTTTTCCCGAGCGGAACAAGACCTGAAACACATGCTGCTGACCATCGCCCGACTGCGTCAGTCCAAACTTTACGACGTGCGTCGAGAGCATCTCCTCGATCATCTGATCGAAGTAGCCACCGATCTCGCCGACCACTTTGGTGCCGCGCGCCGTCGAGCCAGCCGCTTTCGACATCTCGATCAGGTTGCGCAGCCGACCCGCTTCAAACGGACCAAAGCCGATGCAGGCCAGACCGACGCCCGCGTCACGCGCCTTTTTTCCCACTTGCTCGTAGCTGTCCTTGGTTCCCGCCGCGTCGATTCCGTCTGAAAACAGCACAACCATCTTGCGCTTCCCGACGGACTCTCGCAGAAGGTCAATCGCCACGCGCACACCGTCGAGCATCCGCGTCTCCGTCGCATCTTCGTCAATCTTGAGCTTGTCCAGCTCGCGCGCGACTTCATTGGGACGACCCAGATCTTCCAGCTTCTTGTATTCCGACGAGTAGCTGATGATGCCGATCCGACTTTCCGGGATCTTCGCCAGCGTCTTGGCCAGCCGTCCGATGCCGCTCTTGGCGATGGGCAGACCGTCCTTCATCACCGACGATACCTGCACCACCACGAACAGATCGATCGGCTCTTTGGACTCTGCAAACGAAGCCACCGTCGTCTGCAAGTCGGACAGCGGCGCACCGTCCATTTGCAGCTTGAAGCCGCCTTTGCTGCGCACCGGCTTTAAGTCATCGTCGACGATGTTCACGTACGCGCGAAGCTCCGGCAGCTTGTCGATGGCGACGCTTTCCAAGTGAACTTTGACCGGATCGGCCTTCGCGCTGCCTGTGATGCACAGCAAAAGTGCCAGCCAAAACACCTGTCGCAGCTGCGTACGAAGCCAACCCAAGCGGTCGTGTGAGCGATGACGCATAAGGCCCTCTCCAGACGAGAACACAGAAAATTCCACGTTCCCATCATAGGGCGAAATCATCCAAAGGAGCGTCAAAAACCCGCACCGCCTGTTCCAAGAACAGCCAGGCCGACGTCGGGTTCAAGTCAGGTCGGACGGCTTTCGCGCGTCGAAGCCGCGATTTGGGCTCGCTTACATGAGCGCCCTTTTTGCTAGACTCGCCACGGTGCGTCGCCACTCCTTCTTCTCGAAATCGTTTGTCGCGTGCTTGGGTCTGTCGCTGGGCGTTGTGGTGCTGAGCGGCTGTCGGCAAAAAACCCAGCCACCGCCCGTCGCGCCCACACCGCCGGTCGTCGCGCAGACCACACCGCCGCCCAAGGTGCCGTTTGTGCGACGAAACATGCCGCGCATCGATCTGCACACGCACATCCTGCTCGGATCGGGACTGCGCGCGGCCCGGCTGTTTGAGCGCTACGGCATCAGCCTGGCGATCAACCTGTCGGGACCGCCTGCAAATCACGGCTTTGAAGAGTTTATCGTCGACAACCAAGTCGCCTACGGGCACTTGCATACGTTTACTGGGCTCGACTTTGAAGAAGCGAGCAAGCCCGGGTACGGCGCGCGGATGGCGGAAGCGCTCGTCACGGCCAAGAACGCCGGAGCCAAAGGCATCAAGATCCACAAAGCGCTCGGGCTGGAATACCAAGGGCCCGATGGAAAGCTGCTCAAGATCGATGATCCGGGGCTCGATCCGGTGTTTGAAAAAGCAGCAGAGCTGAAGCTTCCCGTCGCGATTCACAGCGGCGATCCGCAAGCGTTCTGGCAAGAGCCGAATCCCAAAAACGAGCGCTTCGACGAGCTGCTCGCGCATCCCGAGTGGAGCTTTTACGACGCTTACAAGCGTGGTGCCGTTCCGTCGTGGCGAGAGCTGTACGATGCGTTTTTGCGTCGCGTCGCCCGTCATCCCAAGACGATCTTTATCGGCGTTCACTTCGGCAACGCGCCCGAAGAACCCGCGCTGGTGGCCCAAGCGCTCGATAAGTATCCAAACCTGTACATCGACACCGCAGCGCGACTTCCAGCGATCGGTCGCAGCGACGCAAACCACAGTCCCGAAACGCTGCGCGCGTTCTTTATCAAGTACCAAGATCGGATCTTGTTCGGCACCGATACCGCGCTTTCGCGAGGCGGAACGCCGGCGATGTTTGGCTCGGTGGGAACCGATCCTCCGACGGAAGCTGATGGCGATCGCTTCTTCGATTCGACCTATCGCTACTTTGAAACCGCCGATACCGACATTCCCAGCCCGACGCCGATTCAAGGCAAGTGGACGATCTCTGGCGTGAACCTTCCCGTCGAGGTGCTGGAAAAAATCTATTTCAAAAACGCAGAACGGCTGCTTGGCGTGACTGCGCCCAAGTCGCCGCTGCCCAAGCAAGAGCAAGGGCCCGCACCAACGGGTGACGAGCTCTAGGCACTGATCGTTTCGGAGGAACCGATGTCACATCCCTCATTCCGTTCGCTGTCCCGTCTTCTGAGCGTCTTTGTCGTCGCGGGTGCGATCGGAACTGCGGTCGCAGACACCGCACCAGCCAAAAAAGCAGAGCCTGCCAAACCCAGCGCGAGCGAAGGAAAAATGATCACTACACCCTCGGGACTCAAGTACATCGACACCCAAGTCGGAACCGGCGCGACCCCCAAAAAGGGCCAGATCGTGCGCGTCCACTACACCGGCAAGCTCGCGAACGGTCAGAAGTTTGACAGCTCCGTCGATCGCGGCGAGCCCTTCGAGTTCCAGATCGGCACCGGCCAGGTCATCAAAGGCTGGGATGAAGGCGTGCTTTCGATGAAGGTTGGCGGCAAGCGCACGCTGATCATTCCATCCAGCCTGGGCTACGGCGCGCGGGGCGTGGGCGGCGTGATCCCGCCGGATGCAGAGCTACATTTCGACGTCGAATTGCTTGGCGTAAAGTAAATAAGGTACGCTCCATTACGATCAGGCGTGGATTTGCACGCTGGAGCGTAGTATGAGCCCTGAACGAACCCCGCCGATTCCGGCCACCACCGAGACCGGAACACCGCCCACATCCAAAGAAACGCCGCCCTCGAAGCGTCGGCATTCCCTGTCGCATATCATCGAAGCCTTTCGCGGCGATCGTCCGTCGGGAAGCTCGCCACTGCCATCGGGCGTAACGCCCAGTCCGCTGGCTGCGCAGGATGTTCCTTCGCGACTGACGCCCAGTCCTTCGCGGCTGACGCCCAGTCCTTCGCAGCTTTCGCCACGGCCTTCGCAGCTTTCGCCCAAGACTGCTCCGAAACGGCACATCTCGCAGGTGATTGAGACGCTGAAGATGCCCAGTCGCGAGCTGGCCGAGCGCCTGGTTCGACTCGGTTTCGACAGCGAGACCGCGTGCGTGCTGCACATCCTGCCGCTCATCCAGGTTGCCTGGGCCAACGGGGAAATCAGCCGTCGCGAGCGCAGTCGCATCCTGCAAGTCCTCAAGGTGCGCGACATTCCCGAAGGCAGCCGCGCGTTCATCATGTGTGAGTCGATGCTCACCACGCGCCCGACGGAAGCCTTCCTGCACGCCAGCCTCGAGTGCCTGCGCGACATCCTGCACAGCAGCCGAGGCAACGCCGCACGCGAAGAACGTCAGCTCATCGATCTGTGCGTCGAGATCGCGGAAGTCTCGGGCGGCCTGTTCGGACTGCATCGCACCGTCAGCACCACCGAGCGCGCCGTCATCGCCGAGATCGCAGCCACACTCGGTGACGAAGCCCAGTCCGAGCTACGCCGCATCCTCAACTAACCAATCATCACAAGCTACGTCGCTGGATGGATTGTCCGCGAGGGCAGGACCGCGCTTGCGAGCAGCGCCAGCACCACCACCGCGCCGCAGCCGATGACGTTGTACCAAAGAAAGCCGATGCTGCTCAGCGCGAAGGTCAGGATCACCGCAACCTGCGCGACGCACAGCGCCACAAACACGACCGTGCCGCGTACCTTGGGCAGGAAAAAGCCGACGAGAAACACGCCCAGCGTCGGTCCGTAGAAGATCGATCCCAAGATGTTCACCGCTTGGATCAAGTTGTCGACAAGCTGCGCAAACGTCGCAAACAGCATCGCCAGCACGCCCCACAGCACCGTACACAGCTTGGCCGCGATGAGGTAGTGCCGATCGCTCGCGCTCGGCTTGATCGTCGTCTTGTAAAAGTCGATCACCGTCGTCGCACCCAGCGCATTGAGCGCACTCGCCGTCGCGGACATCGCCGCGCAAAAGATCACCGCGATAAACAGACCGACGAGCCCCGACGGAAAGTGCTCTTTCACAAAGGTGATGAAGATGTAGTCCGCGTCCTTGCTTTCCGTCTGAGGATGCGCCTGCTTGAGGATCTGCTTGGCCTGGGTCCGCAGCGCTTGCCCGCGCGCGTTTTCGTCACGGAGCGCCGCCTGTGCCGTCGCGACCTGCGCCGCATCTCCGTGCTGTCGAGACGTCAGCAGCTCCGCGATGTGCTGCTGTTTGCGCGCAAACGACTGCGAAAACTCCGCGTCCACTTGCGCCAACGCTGGACCTTGTGACGACGCAAGCGCTCGCGACAGCTCGGCTCGCTGAAAGAACAGCGGCGGCTTGTGAAACTGATAAAACGTCAGCACCATCACACCGACGAGCAAGATCCCGAGCTGCATCGGCACCTTGACCAGCCCATTCATCAGCAGCCCGAGCCGACTTTCCGCAAGCGATCCGCCCGCCAGATAGCGCTGAACCTGCGTCTGATCCGTCCCAAAGTACGCCAGCGCCACAAACAGCCCGCCCGTCATGCCCGACCAGAACGTGTAGCGCGTGTCAAAGCGCGGCGAAAAATCGACCAGCTTGAGCTTGTCCAGGCTTCCCGCGATGTGCAGCGCGTCGCCAAACGACACCTCTTTGGGCAGCGCGTGCAGCACGAAGTAAAACCCGAGCGCCATCCCGCCGAGCATCACCACCATCTGGTAGGTCTGCGTCTGGCTCACCACCCGCGTGCCGCCCGACACCGTGTAGAGGATCACCAGCACGCCAATCAGCAGGTTTGTCAGGTGCAGCGGCCAGCCCATCACCGACGACAACACAATCGCAGGCGCATAGATCGACAGCCCCGTCCCAAGCCCTCGCTGGAGCAAAAACAAAAACGCCGTCAAAAGCCGCGTCTTGCGATCGAAGCGACCTTCCAAGTACTCGTACGCCGTCGTGACCCGCAGCTTCGTATAGATCGGCAGGATCGTCGCGGACAGGATCACCATCGCGACCGGCAGCCCGAAGTAAAACTGCACAAAGCCCATTCCGTCTTCGTAGGCTTGCCCTGGCATCGACAGGAACGTGATCGCGCTCGCCTGCGTCGCCATGATCGACAGCCCGATCGTGTACCACTTCAGATCGCGACCGCCGCGCAGGTACTGATCCGCCGTCTGCTGGACGCGACCTTTCCACAGCCCGTAGCCCACGATCGCGAGCAGCGTTCCAAACAGCACCAACCAGTCGAGCCGCGTCACGAATACACCTTCGACAGCGCGTACAGCAGCGCGACCGTCACCGCCAGGCTGCCCAGCACCAGCGCGTACAGGTTGTTCCACGATCCCAAGATCGGCGGCGCTTCTTCTTGCGACGAATCAGCAGCCATCACGCTACGGCTCCTGCGAGATCAGGTTGGCAAACAGCCGAAACGCCCCTGGAACGCCCGCCGGAAGCTGACGGAAAAACGACAGCCCGGTATACACAAACGACCCTTTTCCGTGACGCACCACGATCAAGCTGCCGCGCTTTTCCGGCTCTCCCGGATCGTTCATCGCGAGCGGCGCTTGGTACTTTTCATCCCACTTGTCGGCGAAATACAGCCCGCGCTCTTGTACCCAGCCCGCAAAGTCCGCCGGCTTGATCTTGTTTGGCTTTTCGAAGATCGGATGCCCCGGAATCAGCACTTTCACTTCGGCGTTTTCGTCGGTGACTCGATCGGTTGAGATCTCAAACGGATGCGGACCCATCGGCACCGTCAGCTTCCCGAGCCGATTGCTCGTGTTGTACTGAACCACCAAGTTTCCGCCCGCCGACACGTACTGCATCAGCTTGTCTCGATAAAACGGCAAGCGCGGGTTCACGTTGTACGCCCGCACGCCGACCACGATCGCGCCGTACTGTCCGAGCGGCTGCCGCAGGATCGCGTCTTCCGACAGCATCGTCACCTCAAAGCCCACCTGCTTGAGCGCCGCCGGAACCTCGTCGCCCGCCCCCGCAATGTAGCCAATCTTGCTTCGCGTCTTTTGCAGCGACACACCGACCAGCTTCACCGTCGCTTCGGGAAACAGCGTCTGAATCGGAATGTGCGGGTGCTCGATGCGCAAGATCCCTCGGCTGTAGGTCTGCCCATCGACGATCGCTTCGACGCGCAGCGTGTTGTCACTTGACACCGACGCCGACGGCAGCTTGTCCCGATAGCGCACCTGGAACAGCACTTCCTGCTCTTCCCCCTTCTGCGCGAGCGAAAACGCCGCCTGCGCGGGCTCTGCCACGTACATCATCGGCAGCGCAAGCCGCACCGTCCCCGAGACGCTGTCTTTGCCCGCCTTCAGCCGCACCCGCAGCGCCCGCGACGACTTGTCCGAAAACATCAGCACCGACGCATCGACGTTCACCATCACCTTCGGCGTCACCTCGATGCTACGCAGCCGCTCACCCGCCACCGGATCGGTCCATTTAAACTGCACGGGCCGCACAAGCTGAATCGTCGACGTCTGCCCATCTGCGCCACGGAAGTCCAGCACAAACTCGACTGGCAGCGACGGCTGATTTTCCGGCTGACCGATCTGTCGCTTGTCACGCTCTGCGACGCGATACATGCCCGGCTCCGGCGCTTCGCTCAGCCAGTACGGATTCGAGATCTCCGTCTGCGCCGCCACCTGCACAGCCCGCTCTAGCTGCCACGGCGTTCCGACGGACAGCTCCGCACCGACCGGCACCGTCACCGCGCCCGGCAGCCGCACTTCCCGCAGCTTCACCGACGATGATCCCACCGCAGCGCGCTGAATCACCGACAGCGTCACCTTCAGCGAGTCCCCTGGAACCACCACGTAATCGCTCGCGACAGACTCCAGGTGCAGGCCCGCGCAGCCGACAATCACGTCGTCGATCTCACGCAGCTTCGGCGCTTTCCACGGACTATCGGGCAAGCCGAGCAGCTCGGCCCGCGCCCGCAGCAGCGTCGGAATCACCGTCCCTGGCCGTCGCGGATCAAACTCTTTGGCCGCCTGCCCGAGCAGCTGCGCCAGCTTGTCCCCGCCCGGCACCCGTCGCCATGAGCGATCGATGCCTTCAAACAGACTCTGCGGCAGCTTTCCGTCGGGACTCTGCGGATACAGCGGCAAGAAATATTCTGGGCTCGGTCCGCGACTACGCGCCGATCCAAAGCCCTGGCTCTTGTGCATGCTGCGACTGTCCGCCGCCAGCTCTCCGTACGACACGCCCAGCACCGGGTTATAGCCACCGACGTCGAGCTTCACAAACTTCGACAGATCGTCACTGGCCAGCCGTCCCCACGGGGAGCGATTCCAAAACAGCCGCTTCGCCTGCCACACGCCCACCGTCTGAAGCTGCTCTTTGGCAAAGCTCGGGTCCGCCGCCGCCCGCAGCGCTTCTTCCGCCAAGATTGCCGACGCTGTGTGATGTCCATGCGTCTCTAGGCCTTGCGTCGGAAAGCGCGTGATGATCACGTCGGGACGAAACTGCCGAATCACCCACACTGCATCCGTCAGCACCGCTTCGCGATTCCAGATCGCCAGCGTTTCCGTCGGAGTCTTCGAATAACCAAAGTCGCGCGCTCGGGTAAAAAACTGTTCTCCACCGTCGACACGCCGCGCGGCCAAAAGCTCTTGCGTCCGAATCAGCCCGAGCAGCGGACCTTGCTCAGAACCAATCAGGTTCTGGCCTCCGTCGCCGCGGGTCAGAGACAAGTACGCCGTGCGCGCAAGCTCTTCGCCGCTCAAGTACGCAAGCAGCCGCGTGTTTTCATCATCGGGATGCGCCGCCACATACAGCACATTTCCGACGACAGCCAGTCGCTCAATCGCTCGCAGAAGCTCTGCCGCACCCGTTTTTTGATAGCCCGTCTGTCCGTGCCCACGCATCGGCGCAAGCAGTACACCGACCATCGTCAGCACGTAAACCAGCCACCGATTCATCGTCCCCAGCACGCGACTTCGTTCCGACATCCGTTTCGACATCTGGCAGCAGCCTCCGCGAAAAAGACCGCGAGTATACGCTGGCCACGACCTGGCGTAGATTGTCGCGCACTCCCATGCTGGCTCCCTTTGGTGCGGCGTTTCTGCGGCGCGATCCGCAGGCTGTAGGCATTCTGCGACGAGACTTTCGTGACGTGGACGCACGAATCGATGCGACCAGACAAGCCGCACAGCGACGAATTTCCCCCGATCTATTGCACGCGCTGCACGTCCAAAACCAGCGCCTGGCCCCAAGTCCGCTTCGGCAAACACACCTCGATCTGCTCGGTCAGCCCGGCCCGCAAGGCACCGCCGTCGTCGTCACCGGACAGCAAGTCGGTCTGTTTCTCGGTCCGCTCTACACCATCTACAAAGCAGCGACGGCAATTGCCGCAGCCAAGCAGCTTTCCGACGAATCCGGGATTCCCTGCGTGCCGCTGTTTTGGCTTCAGACCGAAGACCACGACTTTGCTGAGATCGATCACTGCTTTGTGCCGATCGAAGGACAGCCGCCGCTGCGTCTGCAGCTTGCGCCGAGCGATCCCAGCCTGGCGCGAACCTCCGTCGCACATCGCACGCTCGGACCGTCGGTGGTTCCGCTGATCGATCGCCTGCAAGCCGAGCTGTCCCACCTTCCACATTCTTCGTCGCTGATCGCATCGCTACGAAGCTGCTATCGACCCGATGCGACGCTGTCCGATGCCTTTGCCAGCTTCCTCGGTGAGCTGTTTGCCGACGAAGGGCTGCTCGTCCTTGATCCACGACATCCACTCAGCCCGCAGGTGGCCCGTCTGGCGCTGCCGCTCTATCGCTTTGCGCTCGTCGAAGAACAAACCATCTCAGCGACGCTCACCGCCCGCGCTGATCAGCTTCAGCGGCTCGGTTTTTCCTGTCAGATTCCGATCCGGCCCGATGCCTCGCTCTTGTTTCATCACCTGCGCGACGTGACCGGACCGCGTTTCCGTCTGGAACGTCCCGCCTGGTCGGTGCCCGATTCCTGTCACGACAAGCTGCGGCTCTCGGAAGCAGATCTGCTGTCGCTGATGGATCGTGAGCCGTGGCGGTTTAGCTCGTCAGCGCTTCTGCGACCGCTGATTCAAGACACGCTGTTACCGACGGCAGCCTACGTCGGAGGCCCCGCTGAGCTGAGCTACTTTGCCCAGCTCGGACCGCTCTATTCGCTGCGCCAGCTGCCCGAGCCGCTCGTGATTCCGCGCGCGCGCTTTCGCTGTGTCGAAGACAACACGCTGTCGTGGCTGCGCAAGCTGAACCTACAAGCGTCCGACGTGGAAGTGCCCCGCGCTGAGCTGATCCGAAAGTGCCTGCACACCCAGAACGGCAAGCCGCACCCGGACAGCCTCAAAGCGTCGATGTTGTCCGATTTCGGCACGCGCCTGGATGCCCTGGAAGCGCTCGATCCGGCCCTGCGCGATCCAGTTCGTCGCGCACGAGACACCATCAATCGCTCCATTTCGCACGCAATCGAACGCTACGCGCACGTACTGGCCGAACGTGATGTTTCGACCACCCAGCGAATCGACCGCCTACAAGCGTTCCTGTTTCCAAATGGAGCCCCTCAAGAGCGCGTCCTGTCCTTGCCTTCCTTTGCCGCCAAGTGGGGTCTCGCCGCGTTCAAACGGGCGCTGTTTGCGTCGCTTGGCACCGATTCAGCCTGTTCCGATCGACAAACCGTGCGCGAGCTGTGGCTCTAGCCGCCGTTGCGCGTCACAACCAAGACATGAACGCTCCGCTGCGCATCGCCGTCACCAGCTTTCCTTCGCTCGGAGGCAGCGGCATCGTCGCCACCGAGCTGGGCCGCGCCCTCGCCCACCGAGGCCACGAGGTTCACTTTCTGTGCTACGACCGGCCCGCCTGGATCGACGAACCGCGCGATCGCCTGCACGTTCATCGCGTCGAGGTTCCCGACTATCCGCTGCCCCACTTGGGAGCCTATCCGCTCGCGCTGGCCAGTGCGCTGTCGTCGCTGTGTGAGCGCGTTTCGATCGATCTCATCCACCTGCACTACGCGATTCCGCACACCACCAGCGCCGTGCTTGCGAAGCAGCTTCTGGCGTCGCGCGGACTGCCGGTGCCCAAGCTGGTCACGACGCTGCACGGAACCGATGTGACGCTTGTCGGCAGCGATCCCGCGATTGCGCCCATTCATCGCTACACGCTCGAGCAGTGCGACGGACTGACCACTCCGTCGGAATACCTTCGCCAGACCTCCACGATGCGGCTCGGTCTTTCGTCGCAGCTTCCGTTTGAAGTCATTCCCAACTTCATCGACACCGATCGCTTTTCACCCGAGCGAAATCCAGCGCAGCGACGAGACATTCTATCCAGCATCCTCGGTCGCGAGCTGACGCAGACCGAATCCGACGCGCTGCGCGTGCTGTCGCATAGCTCGAACTTTCGTCCGGTCAAGCGCATCGACGACCTGCTTCTGATGATGCAAGCGCTCCGCGACGATCTGCCCGTGCTGCTGCTCCTCATCGGCGACGGTCCCGAGCGAGAGCGCTTACAAAAGCAGGTTCACCAAAACGGGCTCAGCTCGTCGGTGTGCTTTCTTGGCCAGCAACAAGACTTTGTTCCGCTGCTGAAGCTAAGCGACGTGTTTCTGCTTCCCAGTCAGCTCGAAGGCTTTGGCTTATCGGCCCTGGAAGCCCTGGGCTGTGGCGTTCCCGTCGTGGCCAGCAACGTCGGCGGCTTGCCCGAGGTCATTACCGACGGACAAAATGGCTTTTTACACGAAGTCGGCAACGTGGCTGCGATCACCAGCGCGGTGCGTCAGCTACTCACCGACGCCACGCGCTGGACCCAGATGTCACACGCCGCACGACACAGCGTCGAGCAGTCGTTTCGGCGCGATCCCCTCGTGACGCGCTACGAGCAGCTCTTTTTGTCGCTGTGCCGACGGACGAAATCGACTACTTAGCCGGGCACTTCCAGTCGACGATCGCTTTTTTGACCTCGTCGGCGAAGAAGAAGCCTTCCGGGTTCTTTTCACCGAGCTGCTTGGCCTTCTGCGCGAGCGGACATGCATCCTGCGCCTTGCCCTTTTGCGCCAACAGCTGCGCCTTCGTCCACACGTTGAACCACTCTTCACGCAGCGACAGCGAGCGATCGACAAGCTGCATCGCCCGCTCGGGATCTTTTTTGCTGTCCAGCAGATAGCGCGCCGCGTTGTTGTACGGACGCCACGAGCCTTCCTCTAGACCCTTGATGTTCGCATCGACCTGCGCGTCGGTGTTTGCCTTGATCACAAACGAAACGCGCAGCTTTTCCCACTCCAGATCGAGTCGCGTGCTCGTCTCGGTCGTGTCGGAAAACACAAACGTCAGGCGCTCACGCTGTCCGCTCGGCTCGGGCTTCACGGTAAAGCGCAGCAGATCGAGATCCTGCTTGTACTGTCCGGTGCCGCCCTGGTTCGGGTTCTTGTTGAGGATGATCGTCCAGCTGTCTTTGCCCGGAATCGAAAACAGCGCGTAGCTGCCCGCCGGAACCGGCTTTCCGTCGATCGTCACGTCTTTGCTAAACGTCAGCTTCGTCGCTGAGTTTGCACCCGTGCGCCACAGCTGTCCGAGCGGAACCAGCGTCCCGAAGACCTTGCGACCTTTGAGCGCTGGACTCGAATACTCGACGGACACATCGGTAAGACCGACGGCCTGGCTGACCTTGGCGAGCGGGCTGGGACGCGGCAGCTCAAGCTGCTGAGCCAGCGCAGCGCCCGGCGCACCGAGCGACAAGAACCCAAGACCGAGCAGCGAAAAGAGACCCGAGCGAAGCAGTGCCTGTGTGTTCATGAGCAAATCTCCTGCCTTTCCACCGGCAAACACCGGAAGGGACCGGCACAGTACTTCACCCGCAGACACGACGCCAACAGGAACGCTGCGCGCCCGGTCGATCAGCCGAGAGGCAGCGTAAAACCAACCACCGCACCACCCGACGCTGCGTTGGTTGCAAAGACGCGACCACCGTGCGCTTCAGCAATCCGACGGACCAGCGACAGACCAAGTCCCAGTCCACCGCGATCTTTGGCTCCACGACGGAAGGCTTCAAACGCGCGCTGCTCTTCCCCGTCGGAAAATCCTGCGCCATGATCTTCCACCGAAAAGCGAACCCCGTCGGGAACTTTCGCAACCCGCAGCACAACCGGCGGCGCTCCGTGCTTTTTCGCATTGTCGAGCAGCGCGAGCAGTGCCCGTGACAGCAGCGTCGCATCCGCCGACAGAGTGACCTCTTCCGCGATCAGCTCTCCGTCAGAAAGTCCTGCTCGTTCCAAGGATCGCGCCGCCAGATCTTGCGCGCTCACCGTCCGTCGCGACAGCGCCGAAAAGTCCAGCCGTGCTTGCGCCAACAGCTCCCCGACCAAGCGATCCATCTCGACCACTTCTTGATCGATCTCGTCGAGATGCTTTGTCTCTCCGTCGCGCGCCATCTCCAGCAGCAGTCGAATCCGCGTGAGCGGCGTCCGCAGCTCGTGCGACACCGCCGCCAGCAGCTCGCGCTGATCTTTGAGCTGTTTTTCAATCCGACTCGCCATCTCGTTGATCGCCAGCGACAGCTCACCGACTTCACCGACCTCGTCGTGACGAAGCCGCGCCCGCCGGTCCAGCTTGCCTTCGCCGAGCTGCCGCGCCACATCCGCCAGCTCGCTCAGTGGCTGTCCGACGCGATGCGACACCCAGCCTGCCAGACCCCACAGCACCGCCACCGCCGCGAGCAGCGCCAAGATCGTCCGTTTCCACGGAGAACGCGCCATGCCTCCGTCGAAACACAGCTCAACCTGACCGAGCAGCCGACCGTCGCGCACAAGCGGCGTCCGCAGCGGCAGCCGACAGCGACCGGGAAAGTCCTGTTCACCGAGCAGCTCTCCCGTCGGCAAACGCACCTGCGCGGCGATCCCCAGATCTTGTCCCATGCTGTGCAAGAGCCGCTGTCTTTCGACGGGAACATCCCACACCGGAAGCAAGATCGCCGACACAAAGCGCGCCACACCGTGCTGATGCGCGCGCCAGTCGTGGCTACTTCCCGTCGCTCGCAGCACCGACACCACCGCGATCAGCGTCGCCAAGATCGCCAGCGTCAGCCAGACAAACAGCCTTCGTCGCAGCCTCGCCCGGAAATAGTGCCGCATCCTGTCGCCCGGTCGACGCGGCGCACAGTGCGGAGGATGATAGCCTCTCACTCGGCTTGCTCCTTTCCGCTCTCGACGTCTTTGGCCAGCACATACCCGACGCCACGCACGGTCTTGATCCGTCGCGGTGACTTGGGATCGTCCCCGAGCTTGGCGCGCAGGTGGGAAATGTGAACATCGACGGTGCGCTCTCCGACGGTGACATCGTCGCGACCCGCCAGGCTCAGCAGCGCATCACGCGGAACCACTCGCCCCGCTCGACGAGCCAGCGCCAGCAGCAGATCGTATTCCAGCCCGGTGATGTCCACGTCTTTGCCATCGAGCTGTACGCGACGAGACGCGACATCAAACCCAAGGCCCGCGACGCTCAGCCGCTCACCTTCCGGTGCAGGCTGTGACCGACGGAGCAGCGCTCGAATCCGCGCCAGCAGCTCTCGCGGACTAAACGGCTTGGCCAGATAGTCGTCGGCACCCAGCTCCAGCCCGACGACGCGATCGGCTTCGTCTCCACGCGCCGTCAGCATGATGATCGGCACCCGACTGCCACGCTGACGAATCCGACGACACACTTCCAGCCCGTCGATTCCCGGCATCATCACGTCGAGAAGGACCAAGTCGAAGCTGGATGATTCCAGCCTGCGCAGGCCGCTCTGACCGTCGCTGGCATGCTCCACCAGCACTCCGTTTTGATGTAGGAAGGACTTTAGAAGTTCCGCGATGCGGCTGTCGTCGTCGATGAGAAGGGCGCGGATCTCGGCCATGGGCGACAAGCTCCTAGAGGAAAGAGCCTTTCACGGCACCGCGCCGGTGTCTACTTGGCGGGCGGTGCGACGGGCTGGGCTACGGGCGCAGCGGCAGCGGCGGGTGCAGCAGTCGGAATCATTTCCGTCGCTGCGTGTCGCGATTCCCACCGGCAAGCATGCTCGCGATGGCAGCTGTGTGCGAGCGCGCCGGTGCGATGCAAGTGACGAAGGCGCACGATTTCTCCGCCGTAGCCAGCAATCACCCCAAGGCCGAGCAGTGCGATGACCAGTTTGCGTCTCATGATCGCTTCTCCTTGTGGCTAGCGACTACCAGCGTCCAAAAAACGGGCCCTGTGCGATGAGATCCGCCAAGCGCTGACGCTGATCGGAATCGAACGTCGTGTGCAGCTTGCCAACCGCGTCGACCAGCGCTTTGCGCAGCGACTCGTGAACTTCGTCGTGGCGCGTCACCGCTTCGGCCAGCGCTTCTTCGCTAAACGACTCGCTTCGCAGCGTCTTGGCGACGTTTTCACGCGCACTGCGCAGCGTCTCACGGTTCTTGCTCATCACGTCGCGCAGGCTGCCCAGGATCTCGCGCAGCGCCTTTTCTTGGGCGGGCGTGGCGTTTAGCTCTGACGAAACACGACGGAGCAAAAAGTCGCCCATTCGCGATCCGCCAAACGGTCCCGATCCGTGGCCGTCGCCGTGATCAAAGCCGTGGTGTCCGTGGTGCCGGTGTCCAAAGCCGCCGCAGCCGCCACCACCGCAGCCTCCGCAGCCTCCGCGAAAGCGACCATGACAACCACCGCGAACCATCTTCACAAGCGCCACCAGACAGATCGAACCGAGGATAAATCCACACATCTTGTCGTTCTCCCTTTTCGGACTGAACCGTCGCTGCAAACCGTTGCGCGCTGGCTCAGTGCTTATCTGTCCCTAACCGTAGCTAGGCACTGTTAAGCGTCCGTTTGGTGACCGTTAAGAAGTGTGAAGTCGTCGCTGACCGCAGGCTGGAACGCGCAAATCCGACGGAATCCGCTACGTCCGTGCGCGCAGAAAGTCGAGCCCAGGCTTGGTTCCGATGTGGTGACGCGCTTCGATAAAGCGAATCGTGCCGCTCTTGCTGCGCATCACCACCGAGTGCGTCGAGGCCGCGCCGCCAAGGAAACGCACGCCACGCAGCAAGCTTCCATCGGTGACTCCCGTCGCTGCGAACATCACCTGACCTTGCGCCAGATCTTCCAAGTGATAAATCCGACTCGGATCTTTGATGCCCATCTTTTCAGCGCGACGGATCTCGTCGTTGTTGCGCCAGCGAAGCTGACCTTGCATGTCGCCGCCCATACAGCGCACCGCCGCCGCTGCCAGCACTCCTTCGGGCGCGCCTCCCGTTCCGAGCAGCACGTCGATGCCACTATCGGGCTGCGTCGCGGCAACGGCTGGAGCCACGTCTCCGTCGCTGATCAAGCGAATCCGCGCGCCTGTTTTGCGCACTTCCGCGATCAGCTCGATATGACGATCGCGCTCCAAAATGACCACGGTCAGATCGGACACCGCACAGCGCTTGGCTTCCGCCACAGCCGACAAATTCCACGTCGGAGACTTGGCAATATCGATCGCTCCACGCGCCCACGGACCGACGACAATCTTGTGCATATAGGTATCGGGCGCGTTCAGAAACTGACCATCATCCGCGACGGCAATGACCGCGATCGAGTCCGGCTGTCCCGTCGCACACAGGTTCGTTCCTTCCAGCGGATCGACGGCAATGTCCACACGCGGAGGCGCATGATTCGCATGCTGATCGGGATGATTCCAGCCGCTGCCGACGCGCTCTCCGATGTAGAGCATCGGTGCTTCGTCGCGCTCACCTTCGCCGATGACGACCGTTCCCCGAATGTCCACCGAGTCAAACGCGCGACGCATCGCATCCACCGCCGCTTGATCCGCCGCTTTGCGATCGCCGCGTCCCATCATGCGGGCCGACGACAGCGCTGCGGCCTCAGTCACGCGAACCATTTCCAGTGCCAGGTTGCGATCCATCTGTAACGGGCTCCTTGCTAATAAGAGGTAAGAAATAGGCTTCTTTTACGGCGTCTCTGCGTCGCTTTGCCGTCCCCGATCGAGCAGCGCTTGCATCGACTCCGACAGCCGTCGAGGACGACCGTTGCGACCGACGACCGCGTGCTGCGTCGTGCCCGAGATCAGCAGCTCTCGGCTTTCCGAGTCGTAAATCTTGTAGTCAAAGATCACGCGCACCGGACCCGCTTGCCGCAGCTTCGCGTCGAGCAGCACCACCTGATCGTAGCGAGCCGACTTGTGATAGCGCACTTGCAGCTCGTAGACCGGCAGAAGCATTCCTTCCGCTTCCATCGCCAGATACGAGTGCCCGAGTCGCCGCAGCCACTCCGCACGCGCTTGCTCAAACCAGCGCAGCGCAACTGCGTGGTTTACAATCCCCATTTGGTCGGTGTCTGCATACAGGGCCCGAGCCGTCGAAACAACCATGCCGGCACCCTAGCAAGGGTCGTCTCAAATGGGAAGCTTGGCACCCAGCGCGAGCGCGGCAAAAGAACGACGAAATCAGCCGCTCTTGCTGACACGCGCGGTGGGCAGTCGAACCGCTTTGTTTTCACCAAAAGCGGGCGTTTCTCCGGCGATGCAGACCCGATTTCGACCACTTTGCTTGGCCCGAAACAGTGCTGCATCCGCCGCTTGCAGCAGGCTGGCTGCGCTGGTTCCGTCGGTGGGACAGCTTGCCACGCCGACTGAGATCGTCAGCATGCCACCCGGCAGCTCGTGCGTCTGCGGAAAGCGCTCCGCCGCCACGCGCGCCCGCAGTCGCTCGCCAATGTTCGATGCAACGCGATGATCGGCATTGATGAGCAGCAGCGCGAACTCTTCACCACCGTACCGTGCAACCACGTCGTTTACCCGACGGTGTTCCGCAATCAAGCGAGCCACGCGCCGCAGCACCTCATCGCCCGTCTGATGACCAAAGCGATTGTTGTACTGACGGAAGTGATCGACATCGACCATCAGCATGCCGAGCGGAATCCCGGTGCGCAGCGATCGCTCGACTTCCAACACCAGGTGTTCTTGCAGATAGCGATGGTTGTGAAGTCCCGTCAGTCCGTCGGTCGCCGCCAGCTGAGACAGCCGCCGATTCGCCTCTTCCAGCGCGCGCGTTCGTTCTTTCACCCGCGCATCGAGATCCTGCTGCACCGCTTCGAGCTGCTTTTGCTGCTCGCGCAGCGTCGTCAGCAGTGTCTCTGTCGTTCGTACAAGGCGCTGCTCTCGCAAGATCGACTCGACGCACAGCGTAAGCTGAAGCTCTTCGATCGGACGACGCAGGAAGTGACAGACGCCCGCGTGACTCACCGACAGCGGCAGCAGCTCATCGTGTGGCGTCGACAGAAGCAGCAGCTTGCTCGCGGACGGCGACTTCTGATGCACTTCGATCAGCGCTTCCAGGCCGCCTTCCCCGAGGATCGAACCGCTCAAGATCAGCAGCGCAACGTGCTCGTCTTTCGCATTCAGCTCGTCGAGCCGCGCACACAGCCCAGCCGGACTCTGCAGACCTTCTACGACGCAGCGCTCACCAAAGCGCGAGAGAAGCTGCTGCCTGAGTCGCAGTAGCTCCCACTCTTCTTCGTCTAAGCACAGGATGTAATCACGCACCGGCCAGTCCTCATATTGCAGTCCCATTTCGGGACTATTGGATCACCACGGCTCTGACAGCAGCGGACGCCACCTCAAGGCGGACAGCATAAGCCGTCGCAGAGAGATCCTGACTTGGTACGAAGATGAACTCGATGCCTAGCATCAGCCGACCCTGAAGGCGGCCTTTATAGCACAACTGCGATTCCTGCACATCCTGGGAAAAGTCGGATCATTAGGCCTGTTGTCGAGGCTGCTATTTATCAATGGCGCAACGCGAGCGCGTCCGCTAACCGTCCGGCTGGTTCCGCAGCGACCCCAGTGGATGACCTCGCCACAGATTGCCGTAGGGCTCAGCAAATGACCTGTGCTAGGTTGCGCGGCCATGGTCTCGGAACTCAGCAAGCGTCTTTTCTCCGTCGGTCTGCTGGTTGGAATGTTTGGGCTTGGCCTGACGAGCGGCTGCGAAACCAACGACCCGTGTATCCTTCGGCAAGCGGCCTGTGTGGATGTGTCGCTCATCGGGAAAAAGACCGATGCCACCGGAGCCCCGATTGAGTATCACGACCTGTCGGTGAAAGTCTGTAGTGGTCCCAGCGTCGCATCGGCTCCTTGTAGTGAAGGAATGGCTCCGCCAAGCTGCGGCAGTGAGCTGGCCAGCACGATGTCGCCGCAGACGCTGACCGCCGTGGCTTCGTATTCCGCCAACGTCCAAGGTCTGGTCAGTTTCCAGCTTCCGTCGTCGTTTAATAGCGAAGTGGATGAACCACCAACGGAAGTGGACAGCCTCGATGCAGCGGCACGCAAAGCCCGACTGCTGATGCTGCGTGATCGCGATCCGCGCGCAGTGCGCATTTTCGTGACACAGCCGCAGAGCAGTGGCCCAATCACCGTCTGGGATTCACGCTGCGAAGAGGACTTGTTCTCGGCCGATGAATGGTCGAAGCTCAAGTACTATCGTGTTGGCAAAAACGAGTACCGATCGGTGTTCGCTCCGCTGCGTAAGGCTCAAACACAGACCCCGTAAGACCGGGGTTTCACATCGCGGAGGTGCCGCGTGACGACACCTCTTCGCGTAGGAGTGTGGGGGGTAGGGCTGATGGGTGAACGGCACGCGCGTGTGCTGAGCACCCTGCCTGATGCGAGGCTCGTCGCGGTCTACGACGCAAATGCAGACCGCGCACAGGCCGTGGCGACTCGCTACGGAACCCAGGTTGCTTCGTCACCGGAAGCGCTGCTCGCTGAAGTCGATGCGATCAGCATTGCGACACCGACGCCGCTGCACTTTGCTCACGTCGAGCAGAGCCTCAGCCTCGGTAAGCATGTGCTGGTCGAAAAGGCGATCACCGAACAGGTCGATCAAGCGGAAGTGCTGACGGCGCTGGCTCGTCGCACCGGCAAGCTGCTGATGGTCGGTCACATCGAGCGCTATAACCCGGTCTTCACCGAGCTAAAGCGTCTGATTCACGACGGACAGCAGCGACCCTTTGCGATCGTCTTCCGTCGATTGTCCAGCTTTTCTACGTCGAGCCAAGCCGTCGACGTGGTGCTCGATCTGATGATTCATGACATCGATCTAATGCTCGATCTCGTCAGAGGTCAGACGGTTTCGCATCACGATGGTTTAGGTCGCGTCGTCCGCACCCGCGACATCGATCACAGCGTCGCGCACGTCAGCTTTCACGGTGGTCCCGTCGTCACGCTGACCGCATCGCGCGTCACCGAGCACAAAGTCCGTAGCATCGAAGTGACGACACCGTCGGCCTTCATCGTCGCGGATCTGCTGCGTAAAGAAATCCAGAGCTATCGCAACGCCGTCTCGTCGTATCAAGCCGCCGACGGTGGAGTGTCCTATCAGCAGCACACGCAGGTCGATCAAATCCAGATTCCGACGATCGAGCCGCTGCTGCTAGAGCTTCAGGACTTCGTTCGCGCCGCGCGCACCGGACAGCCTCCGCTCGTCACCGCCGAAGACGCCACCGAAGCGCTGCGTCTCACCCAAGCCCTGCGACTCCAGATGCTCAGCGGCTTGGCCTATCCGTGTAGCGTGTCCTAGCGATTCGACTACAGCTTTCCGTCGCCACGCAGCCGAGCCGCACGCTGCTTGTCGATGTCCGCAAAGTCCCGCTGATGATCGCCTTTGAACAGCGTCTTTAGCTCGGTCACGCCCAGCTTTTCGACGGAATACAGGAAGTGCGCGAGCACGTTGCGATCGCCATACGCGCTGGCCGACAGTCCCGTCCCGATCAAAAAGTACAGGTGCGCCGCCAGCCCGTATTCCCCCAGATCGAGCGCAATGTCGGCATAGCGCAGATAGTCTTCGCCCTCGCTGCGAGGATCCTTCCACAGCGAGCGAAGAGCCAGCCTTCGCATCATCTGCTGCCGTCGCTGTTCACTTGTGGACACCGCATCGATCTCGAACATCGGATTGCAGCGAAACACGTCGGCGCGAACCTGTTCCCACTCATCCAGCGACGATCCGGCCTGCGCCACGCCCTGTCGCATTTCTTTTTCGTTTTGGGCAAACCAGCGCTCGTACAGCGTCAGCGCCGAGCACGGATAGTCACGCAAGATCCCGTCGTACAGCGAGATCGCGTCGTCGAAGCGCGCTTGATCGTGCAGCTCAACACCGACGCGAATTCGCGCATCCAGCGAGTCATACACCACGATCAGGTATTCGCGCAGCTGTTCCAGGTAGTCGTGCGCCAGGTTGTCGCTCTTCGCAAAGTAGTAAATCGGCTTCATGTACAGCCGCGTCAGATCCAGCTCGCCACGCGCCAGGTACAGAAACAGCCGCGACGACACGAGCAGCGGATTGCCTGGCGACATCTCCAGCAGGCCGCGCCAATACTGCGCACTTCCGTCGAGAAGCTGGCTCACTGGACCGTGTTTGCGATCGCTTTGCAGCAGCGTCCCGACGCCACGCACGCCCGAAAAGTCCGACTCCGCCGCTTGCATCGCCGCCGTCAGCACCGGCAGCACTTCCTGTTGCGACCAAGCCTGCAAGATCTGAAGCCGCTGTCCGAGCGTCGCCGACGAAAGCTCCGCCAGCCGTTTTTCATGCGGGGACTGAAGCTTCGGTGAACACGAGGACTCTCCGTCGGAAGCGCCTGAGCCCACTTTCGCCACCACCCGCAGCGTAAAGTCGACCAGCTTCGTCTTCGGAGGCTCGCTCGCCAGCAGTGCGCGTCGCAGTCGCTGCGCAAGCTGCGCGGGCAGCACAGGGCTCGACGACAGCTCGACGGACGCTTCGCGATCGGTATGCATCGTCAGTTGTACGATGATCGTCCGAGGCTGCGTCTCTTGCTCCAGCGCTTCATCCAGTGCCACAGACAGACGCGGACCCCAGTCGCTGAGCGCCCGACCGGCAAAGTCATAACCCGTCAGCGCCTCGGAGCTACGCACTTCCAGACGGGAAAGAAAGCGACTTCGGCCCGGTCCGCTCGATGGCTTCACGCCCGACGAAACCACGACGGGAGAAGCAACCGATCCCGCACAGCCGACAAGCCACAACAAACAGCACAGAGCCCATGGCCAGCCCACGGCCCGCAGTCCCCCCTGCGTCATCAAGCCCCCTTCGCAGCGTAACTGGCTATGTTACTTGGCTTTTGCGGGGACTTTGCAGCTTTTGTCGCTTCGCCAGCGACGCCGACTGTGGGCTATTTCCCGACGCAGAACCGCGAAAAGATCGCGTCGAGCACCGCGTCCGTCACTTCTTCGCCGGTCAGCTCTCCAATGCGCGCAGAAGCAATCCGTAGCTCCGACGCTGCCATCTCGACAGCACCACCGTGAGCGATCACCTGCTCGGCTCTCGTCAGTGCCTCAGTAGCCAGACGCAGACCTTCCGCCTGTCGAGCGCTCGTCACCACCAGCTCATCTTGCGCCGCCACACTACCCGCCAGCTGATCCAGCACTCGCTTCCGCAGCGAGGACAGACCCCAGCCATTGAGCGCGCTCACGCCGACGGCATCACTCGGCACTGGCAGACAGCCCACCTGATCGGTCTTGTTCCACACCACAAGGTGCGGCAAGTGCTCCGGCAGCGACGAGATCAGCGACTCTTCATCCGGTCCGAGCCCGCGCTTTCCATCGACCACAATCAGCGCCAGATCGGCTCCGCTGTAGCGACGCTGTCCAAGTCGCAGACCTTGCTCTTCCAGCTCACTTTTGTCGGATCGCTCGCCCGCTGTATCGATCAGCGTCACCGGAATGCCGTCCCACTCGGACGTAACCTCGACGAAGTCGCGCGTCGTTCCCGGCGTCGCATCGACGAGAACACGCTCACTTCCCGACAGCGCATTGACCAAGCTCGACTTGCCTGCGTTGGTTCGGCCAAGCAGCGCCAGCTCCAGCCCCGACGACAGCGCCTTGCCACCAGCGCGAAAGCTGAGACCCAGCGACGCCAGCTGATTCTTTGCGTCCGACAGCTTGGCCAAAATTCGTCCCAAAATCACCGCATCTTCGTCGAGATCCGGGAAGTCGAGCAGCCCTTCCACCTCGCCGAGCAGCGTCGTCACTTGCCGTCGCTTTTCTTTGAGCGTTGCCCCAAGCTCGCCGCTAAGCTGACGCTGCGCTTGCCGAGCCGCTTGCACCGACTGCGCCCCAAGCAGCGACGCCACCGCTTCCGCTCGCGTCAGATCCAGCTTGCCAGCCAAGAACGCCCGCCGCGTAAACTCTCCCGGCTGGGCCGAGCGAGCACCGACGGAAAGACACGCTTCAATGATTCGCCGCAGCGTCACCGCGCCGCCGTGTCCGTGAATCTCGACGACATCTTCGCCGGTATACGATCGCGGTCCGCGCATCAGCACAAACAGCACTTGATCGATGACTTCCGACGAATCGGGCGCCGTCACCTGACCGTAATACAGACGATGACTTTCCAGCTCGACGGGCCACGGCGACAAGATGCGCTGCGCAATCGCAATCGCTTGTGAGCCACTGATGCGGATGATGCCGATGCCACCGCCGATTCCCGAGGCGATGGCGCAGATGGTGGGCGAGGCCAAGGCGGGTTACTTCTTCTTGCTCGGCGACTTCTTGCCACCCGACGACTTCTTGCCAGGCGCGTCGATGACTTCCACCGCAGGCTCGGACTTGCTCGCCGAGCCGGTCTTGTTCACGCGGTTGATGACTTCCTGCTGAACCATGCCGAGCACCGTGTTCGTCAGGATGTACAGCGTCAGTCCCGCCGGCAAAAAGATGCTGAACACCGTAAACATGATCGGCATCATCGTCGTGACCATCTTCATCTGCGGATCAACCGGCGTCGTCTTGGCCGACTGCTTGGTCTGCAAGAACATCAGCACGCCCGTCAGCAGCGGCAGCACAAAGTACGGGTCCGACGCGGTCATATCGGAAATCCACCACAGCCGGACTCGATACAGCTCCACCGCGTTGCCTAGCATCGAATAGAGCGACACCCAGATCGGCATCTGCAGCAGGATCGGCAGACAGCCACCGAGCGGACTGACGCCGTGCTCACGCTGAAGCTGCAGGATCGCCATGTTCAGATCGTTGCGCTGGTCGTCACGCGGGAACTTGACCTTGAGCGCGTCCATCTTCGGCTTCAGCTCTTGCATCGCCTTGGCCGACTTCATCGCTTTGAGCGACGGCCACAGCATCGCCAGCTTCACAAACAGCGTCAGCAGCACGATCGCAATCGCCCACGAGCCGCTCATGTGGAAAAACTGTCGCAGAATCCACAAAAGAGGCCGCGCAATCATACCCAGGCCCCAGGTGTACTCAATCGCCGACGACATGCCGACGGTCTGACCGCTTACCGTCACTCCATCGAGCGCTTCCGGCTGCTTCGGACCGACGTAGAGCGTAAACGGATAGCTGACCTTCTGACCCGCTTGCAGGAGCTGATCGCTGAACACCACCGACGCGGCGATCGCACCGTTTGCGTCCGCCTTCGCCTTGGCCTGCTTGTCGCCAACCTGCGAACCAAACGGCATGCCCAGTCCGACGATGAAGTACTGCTGCGCAATGCCCAGCCAGCGCAGCCCGCCGCGTAGATCCTCGGCGTCCGCCTTGTTTTCGAGCAGCGCTTCCAGGTTCAGGCTGTGACGCTTGCCTGCTTTGTCCCACAGCACTTCGTTTTGCACGACGCGCGGCGAAAACATGCCGGTCTTCTGCGTCGGATCTTGATAACCCTCCAGCCCCACTTCGAGGTGATGGTTCACCGGCGCGCTCTTTTTGTTTTCCACGTCGACGGTAAAGCCAATCTGGAGACTCTTTGGCGGAAACGAAAACGTCTTTACGACCTTCACATCCGGCAGATCGAGCACAAAGCTCAGCTTGCGCGTCTGATCGGGCAGCGTATCGTCGGAAGCCAGGACGTACGGCTGCTGATCGGCGGGCTCAGGCAGCGACACGCCGCTCTCGGGAAGACGAACAAGCAGCGACGGACGATAGCTCGTCAGCAGGTTGGTCGGCCCGTCTTGGCTGCGCACTTCCTGAACCGGCTGACCGTTCTTTAGCGTCAGCCAGCGAATGTCGCGGCTCCACATCTTCTGATCGAGCAGCTCAAACTTGGTCAGCGCTGCGCCTCGGCTCGTCACTTCGACGCGATACAGCCCCGGCTGCTCGACGACTCGGCGCACTTCTTCCATCGGAGGCGCCGTCGGAGCTGCAGCTTGTGGCGCTCCGGGCTGCGTCGGCTGACCACTAACCTGGCCCGCCGTCTGATTCGCGCTATTTCCGGGCGTCGCTTTCTTCTGGAAGAAGCCGGTCAGCATCGACCAAGCCACCACCACGACCAAGCACAGCCCGATGGCCAGCATGGCCCGTCTTTCCTGGTTCATGAGGACAAATGCTCCTAGCGGTGCGGCGGGTCATAACCGCCGGGATGAAATGGGTGACAGCGACATAGCCGAAGCAGCGCCATCTGGCTACCCCTTAGCGCACCGTGCTCGGCAATCGCGAGCC
This sequence comes from uncultured Myxococcales bacterium, assembly GCA_937868485.1. Classification (GTDB taxonomy): domain Bacteria; phylum Myxococcota_A; class Polyangia; order Palsa-1104; family JAEUJZ01; genus JAEUKA01. Next base: position 45,653 of record CALMML010000232.1, read on the forward strand.
GTGCGTATTCCGAGCAGGTCGGATAAAAGCGGCAGCCCGAACCCGAAAGCAGCGCCAGCGCCGTCGAGACGAAGCGCTGATAAAAGCCAATGAGTCCGGTGAAGAGACGAGCGGCGCTGGGCAGAAGCCGAGTCGACGACATGCGAGGCAAGACTACCCGCTCCGTCCCAGACGGCAAGAGCGAACACACGGTCTGGGTCTCGGAAGGCGCGGGCATGACGATGGAATCTGTTAGGAGAGTCGCGGACTACGGATGCGGTGTCGAACTTCGATTAGCTCGTCGCACAGCGCAGAAAACGTAGCGTCTTTGGCGTGCGGCTTGGCAATCAACACCAGCTGTAGACCTTGCGGAAGCTCGTGCTTGTGAAGACGAAACGCTTCTCGCAGCAGGCGCTTGATTCGGTTTCGCTCGACGGCACCACCGACTTTGCGAGATGCAGTAATCCCCAAGCGCAGCGGCACATCACTCACAAACTGGTAAAAAGCCAGCAGGTGTTTGGTAACAACCTTGCGACCTTCTCCCTGGATGCGAACGAAGTCGGGACGCTTGCGGATGCGCTCGGCTTTGGGAAACAAAAAACCGAGCGAAGACGGCGAAGTGATCGATGACAAGAGCGACGCTGCGCGAACGCGACAGCCTGATTACTTCGAGGCGACCTTCACGGTCAGGCGCTTGCGGCCCTTGCGGCGACGGTTGTTGAGGACGAGACGACCACCGAGAGTGGCCATACGGGCACGGAACCCGTGGGTGCGCTTACGACGAATGTTGTGAGGCTGATAGGTACGCTTCACAGCGATCTCCTTGTACGAAATTCTCGCGGGAAAACAGGCCCTTAGGTCGGGGCAATTAGACACAGCTAGGTATCAGACCGCGCATTCGCCTGTCAAGCACCGCAAGCGCTGACTCGGCCCGCAGCGAAAAAGAGCGCGTCCCTATCGTCTCGCTGGTGTGCGGCTTGCGCTGGGTGTGCGCAGGTTACGGGACGGATGGATCAGACTGATCGGGCGGAGCTGCATCCATCGGAGCCTCAGCGGGCGCAGGCGGTAGTGGGTCCAGTCGTTCCGTCGTGGCTGTATCCGTCGAAAGCGGCAGCTCAAGCGGCTTGTCCTGATGACCCGGAAGTCGCAGCGTCAGCGTCACGTTGCCAGGTCCAGCGGGGCGCTCGATGGAAAGCGGCGTCTTGCCAAGCGACTGCCCGTTTTCATCGATCACCTCTGCCTCAGCGGGAATGCTCGCGATCGAGAGCCGAACCGGCGGCTTTTGCGTCATCGCAGCGTACAGCGCGCGACCTTTGAGCTGCCAAGCCACCGCGCCCAGCGTCCCACAGATGAACACCGACAGCACAAACCACAGACCCGCGCGACCCGAGCCTGGCCTCACGGCCATCAGACGCTCTGTCTTCGCGGTTGGCTCGTGAACCGGCACTTCTTGCGGAACACCGTCTGTGGCACGCACCGGATTCACATCTTTTGCCAGGTTGCGACGGGACGATCCCTCGCTGCCCAGTGCCATAACCACGGCTTGACTGCTGGACGTGCTCAGCGACGCAGAACCATAGAGCTGCTGTAGCTCGTTTGCGACCTCGCCTGCCGACGGACGACTGACCGAGTCTTTGTCGAGCATGCGATGAACCAGCGCCGCCAGCGCCACGCCACAGCCAGGAGCCTTCGACAGCAGCGGCGGCGGATCGGCAAACATGTGTTTGGACAGAAGCTCCGCGTCGGTGTCCGCATCAAACGGAATCTCGCTGCTGAGCATTTCGTAAAAGATCACACCGAGCGAATAGACATCGCTCTTGGGATCCGCTGCGCGCGCACTCTTGCACTGCTCAGGCGCCATGTACGCCGGTGTCCCAAGGATCGTTCCGGTGTTGGTAATCCCTTCGCCACCCTCGGGTTCAATGATCTTCGCGAGCCCAAAGTCGAGAATCTTCGAGCGCTCGCCGCCCGTCATCTCCGGGTCCCGCACAATCATGATGTTCACCGGCTTCAAATCTCGGTGAACGATGCCTTTTTCGTGAGCGGCTTGGAGCGCGGATGCCATCTGACGACCGAGTCGCATCACGGCTTCAGGCGGTAGCTTGCCACCTTGCGCGTCGAGTCTCTGACGGAGCGTCTCTCCGCTCAGATATTCCATCACGATGTAGGCCGTTCCGTCGTCGGTTTGGCCGAACTCGTAGATGTGAACAATGCCGGGATGCTCGACGATGCTGGTCGCTTTGGCTTCGTTGAGAAAGCGCGTGGCGATCTGGCGATTGTTGGCAAAGCGCTTGTGCAGCAGCTTGATCGCGGCACGACGCTTCATCTGGTCGTGCACAGCCTCGAAGACCTGCCCCATTCCGCCCGATCCGAGCATACGGACGATTTGGTAGTGGCCAATCCTTTTGTCCACGACGGTCCCCTGAGAGCTGCTCATCGCATCCAGATAGTGATCTGAAATACGATTTGGAAACTGGATTATAGCCGGAATTGACGATGCCAGTCTGGCTTGATTTGTGTCGACACGTAGATAAATGTCAGGTTTTCAAGCAGAGCTTGGGCTGTTTAGTATTCATTTTTTCAGTAATTTCCCGCATACTCCAGACTCAATTTTGAACCTTCTCGGACGAACAATGGGGCGAACCTCTAGCCTGCTCTCTCGACTCGCGTGCCTTTCCATCGGACTGCTTGGCCAAGTGGCTGTGGCAGCCCCGCATCCGTATTCCGTCGACGACCTGCTGCGGCTGTATCGGGTTTCTGACCCGCAGGTGACGCCCGACGAGCGGCTGCTGTTTTTTACACAATCGCAGGCTCGGCTCGACGGCAATCGCTGGCAAGGAACCATCTGGGTTCAGTCGCTGTCGCAGACGGGCTTGCCGCTCGGTCCGGCGCAGCAGTTTACGTTTCCCGAGCACAGCGGCAAGGGCGAAGGCCAGGACTTTTCGCCGCGTCTGTCACCGAGCGCGAACAAGCTGGCGTTTGTCTCGACGCGAGACGGCGGCGCACCGCAGCTTTACGTGATGCCGATTGGCGGCGGAGAAGCGCGCAGGCTGACCTCGGTTCCGTCGGGAGCGAGTGATCCGATGTGGACGCCCGACGGACGCGGCCTGGTCTTTACCAGCAAAGTGTACGCCGACTGTCCGCCACTGCCCGCCGGGGACGAGTGCAATCGCAAGCGAAGCACGGCGCAAGAGCAAAGCCCGGTGCAAGCGCGCATCGCGGACCGGCTGTTTTACCGTCACTGGGATGACTGGTTCGACGGAAAGCGCAAGCATGTGCTGCGGGTGATGCTGCCGGATTCGCCGTCACAGCCGGTCTCTGCGCCCGTCGATCTGACGCCGGGTGACTTCGATGCGCCGCCGATTGCCCGAGGTGGAGACGAGCCTTACGCGATCTCTCCCGACGGAAAAGAGCTGGTCTTTGTCCAAAACCGCGACCGCGATGTGGCGTCGTCGACGAACTCGGATCTGTGGGCAGTGCCGCTTGGGAAAGACTTCGTGCCAGCGGGTCAGCCGCGCAACCTGACGTCGAAGAACCTGGCGTCGGACATCGCGCCACGCTTTTCGCACGACGGACGATTTCTGGCATTTCTGGCGCAGCGACGGCCCGGCTTCGAGGCAGACCGCTGGGAAGTGTGGCTGCACGATCGCGTCACGGGTCAGTATCGCTCGCTGACGGAAAAGGTGGACCTGACGGCGCATGAGCTGACGTGGTCCGACGACAACCAGCGCATTTACTTCGTCACCAGCGTCAAAGGCCGTCGCGCCATCATGGCGGTGGACATCAGCGGTCAGCAGGCTCCCGTCGAAATCGGACAAGGCGACGCGAGCGAGCTTCAGCTTGTGCGCGGCAAGAGCGGTCCGGCGCTGTACTTCTCTCGGGGCAGCTTGCAGCGTCCGCCGGAGGTGTTCCGCATCGACCTCGACGCGATGGGCAAGGCGACGGGACCGGCGAGCCAAGTGACCAAGCAAAACGATGCGGTGCTGGCAGAGCTACGGCCCGGACCGACGAGCCAGCTGTTTGCGCGCAGCCAAGACGGTCTGACGCTGCACAGCCACGTCATTACGCCGCCGGACTTTACGCCGACGCAGAAATATCCGGCGGTGGTGATCATTCACGGTGGACCGCAGGGCGCGTGGGAAGATGCGTGGCACTGGCGCTGGAACGCGCAGCTCTTTGCGGGAGCGGGCTACGTGGTGCTGCTCGCCAACCCGCGCGGCTCGGAAGGCTTTGGTCAAAAGTTCGTCGATCAAGTGTCGGGCGACTGGGGTGGCAGAGCGTACGACGATGTGATGAAGCTTACCGATGTGCTGGCGCAGCAGCCGTACATCGATGCAAAGCGCATTGGTGCAGCGGGAGCCAGCTACGGCGGCTACATGGTCAACTGGCTGGCCGGGCACACCGATCGCTTTGCGGCGCTGGTGAGTCACGCGGGCGTGTTCGATCTGCGCTCGATGGCCGGGGAAACCGAAGAGCAGTGGTTCCCGCGCTGGGAGTTTGGTGGCGATTCCTGGCAGAGCGATCAGCACGATCGGTTTAGTCCGTCGCGCTTCGTCGACAAGTTCAAGACCCCGATGCTGGTCATCGCGGGAGAGCGTGACTACCGAGTGCCCGCCGGCCAAGCGCTCCAGCTCTTTACCGCGCTTCAGCATCGCAAGGTTCCGTCGCGGCTGCTGCTGTTTCCCGGGGAAAATCACTGGGTCGGAAAGCCGCTGCATACCAGGCTCTGGTATGGAACCGTGCTCGACTGGCTGAGCCGCTACATGGGCGGAACCAAGCCCGATCCCAAGATCATCGACAGCGCCACGACGATCGCCAAGTAGCTGCAACACTGGCAATAAGAGGCGTTTTGTATGCCTCTTATTGTCATGTCTGCGGAGTCAGTAGCGTAGACGCTCTAGCTCGTGGGACAAAAAGTCCGGCGCGAGGTGACTATAGATCAGCGTCATCCGTAGATCCGCGTGTCCCAGCAGCTTCTGTAACGTCAAAATGTTTCCGCCTTGCATGATGAACTGCGATGCAAAGGTGTGACGAAGCGCATGAAATCCGCGCGTAAGGGGCTGACACGCAGCGTCGCGCAGAAGCTTCGGGAGTCCGTGCGCAACGCGACGTCCTGACATGCCAAATCCCTGCTTGGTTTGCACCGGACAGACCAGCCGTTCCGGCGTCTTGGGACAGCGCGATTGCCAGTCCGTCAGCAGCGGAATCAGCGCAGAGTGTAGCGGCAGATGACGCACCAGACCCGACTTGGGAGTCTGCCGGTAGCTCCGCATCACCGACATCCGACCGCTTGCCAGATCGATGTCTTGCCAGCGCAGACCGAAGATTTCTCCTCGGCGTAGACCTTGTCGCAGCGCAATCGCAATCGCCACCGCACGCGACCAGTCCACCGCGCGATCTGTTGTGCGCGCTCGCTCTTCCGCAAGCGAAAGGAGTCGCCTGGCTTCATCAAGGGTCAGGTATTCCAGCGACGACTCACGCCGAGGCAGCTCCAGTCCTTTTTGCGGACTCTGCGCCAGCAGACCGACACGCACCGCCCAGGACAGACACGTTCCAAGCGGACGCAGCGCAGCCCGCACCGTATTCGATCGATAGCGCGTGCAGAGCTGATTCCGTAGTCGTTCCAGATCCACCAGCTTGAGCGACGAAGCCTGCACATTCCCAATCAGCGGCAGAACCCGCCGCAGCGCAGTCTGTGCTGTCGATCGATAGCGCGTCAGATCCTTGATCTGTGGACCTCCGCACTCTTCTAGCCAGCGCATACACAGCGCACTCACCGTCAGCGCAGGTGTCTGTGGCTTGGCGACTTCGAGTCCTGCTTGTCCGCGCGCAACCTTCGCTTCGATCTCGACCAGCATCTTCTTTGCCAGCGCCAGCGTGGGCTGGTGACTCGCTCTCTGTCTGCGCGTTCCGTCTACATCCACCCAGCGAATGTAAAAGCCGATGAAGCGCCCGTTTCTCTTCTTGCGGATGATGTCACCCACGCGAAAAATGTCCCCCGCGCGATCGTATCACGGGCCGTGCACCGCTTGTGCACCGCGCACGCTGTGGATGCTCTCGTCGAAGAAAACAGGATGGTGCAGAGTCCTTGGTTTTTACGGCTGCGTAAGTCCGCACAAGGATTTAGCTTTTCCTGATCCACGCGCAGATGTACGACATCGGAGAACACCTGGGCGAAAAGTTCCTGACGATGGAGCTGATCGACGGTGCGCCGCTGTCTCAAGTGCTCGGAATCGAGGAAGGGAATCCGCATGCACTGCCCGTCACGCGCGTACTCCCGATTGTGATCGAGATCTGTGCGGGACTCACCGCTGCGCACGAGATCGGGATCATTCATCGGGA
>CALMML010000233.1 GCA_937868485.1 uncultured Myxococcales bacterium
CCCAGATCGCGTTCTGCAATTCAAAACACGCGTTCTGGGCAGTCTGGCGCGGGGTTAGGCGGCGCGGCGGCGGGCTTGCAGGCGACCGACTTCTTGCAGGTTCACCGACACCACCTTCGAGCAGCCCGGCTCTTCCATCGTCACGCCGTAGAGCGTGTCGGCAATCTGCATCGTCCGCTTGTTGTGCGTGATCAGGATGAACTGGCTGCGGTCGGTCATGCTGCGCACCAGCTCGTTGAAGCGTCCGACGTTGGCTTCGTCCAGCGGCGCGTCCACCTCATCGAGCAGACAGAACGGCGACGGCTTGATGAGGAAGATCGCAAAGATCAGCGCCACCGCCGTCATCGCCTTTTCACCGCCCGACAGAAGCTCGACGGTCTGGTTCTTCTTGCCCGGCGGCTGCGCAAAGATCTCGATGCCGGCTTCCAAGATGTCTTCGCTGCCGACCAGCTTCAGGTGCGCGTTGCCGCCGACAAAGCAGCGCGGGAACAGCTCTTGGAACTTGCCGTTTACCAGCTCGAACACCTGCTGGAAGCGCTGCCGACTGGTCTTGTTGATGAGCACGATCGCCTGCTCCAGCTGAGCAATCGCCGTCTCTAGATCGGTCTTTTGGCTGACGATGAAGCCGTGGCGCTTCGACAGCTCGTTCCACTCGTCGATCGCCGTCAGGTTGATCTCGCCCATGCGGTCGATCAGCTCGCGCAGCTCGGCGGCGCGCTCTTCGTCGGCCCGGCTGACCTGCGGGCGCAGGTGGTAGTCGCTGATGATGTCTTCGACGCGGACGCGATGGCGCTCGATGATCGACTCCTCGAGCGCGCGCTTCTGCACGTCCAGCTCCGACAGCCGCGCTTTGTGGGCCAGCGCTTCTTTGCCTTGCTTGTTTTCGCGGTCCCGCCGCTCGCGCAGCTCCATCTCACGCGAGGCCAGCGCCCCGCGCTTGTGCTCGTAGCCGTTGCGCATCACTTGCAGCTCTTCGCCGAGGATCGTCCGGCGGTCGGCCTGCTCGCTGATGGTGCTGCCTCGGTTGTGACACTCGGTGGCCAGCTGCGCCGCGCGCTTATAGCAGTCGCGCTCTTCGGCCCCCAGCTTGTCGATTCGCGTCGCCCGCTCGACTTCTTCTTGCCGCAGCCGCGAGATCGCCCGCTCGGTCGCCACCACCTTTTCGCGATGCGCCGCCTGCGACACCTTGAGCTGCGTCAGCTCGTGCCCGAGCTTGTCCACCGAGTCAAACAGCCCGACCTGGCTGCGACTGTGCGCCTCCAGCTGATCTTCCAGCACTTGCAGCCGGTCGCGCGTACCACGCAGCAGCAGCCGCAGCTCTTCGGACTCACGCACCATGTCGTCGCGGCGGGTCGACAGCTCGTCGCGCTCGCGATCCATCACTTCCAGGCGGTGGCTCACGCGGTGCAGCTCTTCCCGCGCCTTGAGCAGGTCTTTGTCGAGCGACAGAAGCTGCATCTCGCCCTGGTGCCCGGCCTTCTGAAGCTCCGCGAGCTGCTCTTGCAGGTGGAGCAGCTCTTTTTTGCCGATGACCAGCTGCTCCTCTTGGGTCTTAAAGCGCTCTTCATCGACGGCGACTTGCTGGCTCAGCTCGCGCAGCTCGCGACGGACCGCCAGCACCGAAGCGCCCTGCCCTTTCTGCGCGCCACCGACCACCGTACCGTGTCCGTCAATCACCACGCCATCGAGCGTCACCAGCGACGCGGCGGGCGGCAGGCTGCCATCTTCACTCGCGACGCGGTAATACGCGACGGCATGCTCGACGGTATCGACCACCAGCACCGACCCGAGCAGCGCATCGAGCACCGCGTCAAAGCCCGGCTTGCGCTCAATCAGATCGAGCAGTCGTCCACGAATGCCTTGGCCACGCGCTTCTTCGTCGGGACGCGCCGGACGCTCACCGGGCCGCGTCGGACGCGCATCTTCGGGCACCAGAAACGCTTTGCCTTCGCCTTGCTGCCGCAGGTACGAGATCGCATCGAGCGCTTCCTTGTGCGACGGCGTCACCAGCGCACCCAGTCGCTCCCCGAGCACCGCATCAAGCGCCAGCTCTAGCTCTGCCGGGGCCACAATCAGATCGGCAATCGTCTTGGGCGGATCTTGACTGCCCGCACGCTTGAGCAGCATCCGACTGCCCAGCGAAAAGCCTTCGTTGCGCGCCGCCAGCTCCCCGAGCGAGTGAACCCGCGCTTTTTTGCGATGCAGCTCGCCCTTGAGGTGATCGACTTCCTTGTCGAGCCGCGAGGTCAGAAGCTTCAGATCCTTGACCCGCTCCTCGGCTTCTTCCTTGCTACGCGACAGATCGATCCGCGCCTTTTGCAGTCCCCCGAGCTGCTTTTCCTGCGCATAGATCTCTTCGTCCAGCTCGGCCCGGCGATCGCGCAGGCGCTTTGACTCTTCTTCGCCGCGTCCGAGCCGCACTTCCAGATCTTCGACCTGCCGCGTCAGGCTCCGCTCACTCGCTTCGGATCGCGCAATCTCGGCGTGCTGCTGCGTCACTTCCGCCTTGATGCCATCGGCGGTCTTTTGCAGCGCGGCCAGGCGCTCTTTGCTGGTCCGTAGATCCAGCTCTAGCTGCACCGAGCGATCGTCGCGGCCCAGGTCTTCCTGGCTCAGTGACTCGCGATCTTCGATGAGCTTTTGCAGCTCTGCCGCCGCTTGGTTTGCGCGCTCGTACAGCGCTTCTTGCTCGCTGCGGAGCTTGCGGGCCGTCTCTAAAAGCCGCGTCTCTTCGCGCTTGGCATGCTCGTTTTCGGCTTCCGACAGCTTGACCTGGTTGTCGAGCACGTACAGCTCTTCCTGAAGCTGAGAAAGCCGCGTCTCTTCTTCCGCCAGCGTCAGCCGTCCCGCCGACAGCTCCGCTTCAATCGCTTGCCGCGCCGCTTCGACCTGAATCAGCGCTTCCGCCGACTGCGCCACCAGGTCAAAGAACACCCGCGCTTCCAGCGTCAGACCGAGCCAGCGCTGGCTCATGCCCCACAGCTCGATGTCGCGCAGCTCGGCCCGGTAGCGCTTGTAGCGCTCGGCCTTGTCGGCTTGCCGCTTCAGGCTCGCGAGCTGTCGCTCTTGCTCGGCCACCACGTCGGACAGGCGCAGCAGGTTCTGTCGCGTCTGCTCGAGCTTCTGCTCTGCCGCTTTTTTGCGCAGCTTGTACTTGGTGATGCCGGCAGCTTCTTCGATGAGAAACCGGCGCTCCTCGGGCTTGGCCGAGATGATCTGACTGACGCGTCCCTGCTCGATGATCGAGTACGCGCGCGTGCCGATGCCGGTTCCCATGAACAGCTCGGTGATGTCGCGCAGACGACACGGCGTCTTGTTGATGTAGTACTCGCTGGTGCCATCGCGAAACAGCCGTCGCGTGACGGTCACTTCGGTGAACTGCAAGTATTCGACCGGGACGCGGCCATCGTTTTCAAAGGTCAGCGAGACTTCGCAAAACCCGAGCGGTCCGCGCTTGTCGCTGCCCGAAAAGATGACGTCTTGCATCGCCTTGCCGCGCAGGTGCTTGGCCGACTGCTCACCCATGCACCAGCGAATCGCATCGACGACGTTCGACTTGCCGCAGCCGTTCGGACCGACGACGCCGGTGATCGGGTCCTCAAAGCGCACCACCGCTCTGTCGCAAAACGACTTAAAGCCGATGATCTCAAGACGCTTGATGCGCATGGGGAAGCGGGTTTATCGACCGGACCACCCGTCACGAGACGGGACTCGGCTTCGTACCACTTCGGGGCAGGGCCCGCAATTTTTCGGGCGGCGACGGTTGCGAAGCGGGGTCAGTCGTACTACGTGTAATTGAGCTACTTACCACCCTTAGCCACGCTTAGCGATATCGAGCCATGACCACACCACCCTTCCTCCCTCGACTGTTCGCACGCTACGTGCACTTTTCGGGCAAGCATCACAAAAAGATCTTGCTCGGCTTTTTGGCCATCCTGCTGCTGTCGCTGATTCCGATTCGTCAGCTCCAGCTTCAGACCGACATGGCGGAGCTTCTGCCTCCGAACCATCCGTCGGTGCAGGCGCTGCGGCGGATCTCGGGTCGCCAAAAGAGCGCGACCAACATGATCCTGATTGTGGAAAGCGCGGATCACGCGGCCAACGTGCGGTTTGCCAAGGTGCTGCGGCCCGAGCTGGAAAAGATGGTTCCCGAGATCTTTTCCGAGACGCAGTGGGCGCCGAACAGTGAGATTCCCGATCACGCGGCGCGCTATTACTGGCTGTATGCGCCGCTGGCGGATCTGACCCACGCCGAAGAGCTGCTCGACAGGACCATCGCGCACCGCAAGTCGCCGCTGCTCATCGACTTGGAAGGCGATCCCGAAGCCGAGCTAAAAGATCTGCGCAAGCGGATGGAAAAAGAGATTCCGTCTCAGCCCGCGCCGTCGGAAGCCGCGCAAGGGAATCAGCCCGCAGAGAGCTTCTTTGTCAGCCATGAAGGCAACGTTCACTCGCTCGGCGTGATGCTGTGGCGCAAGCGCGAAGGCTTTGGATCGTACGGCGACCAGCGCACGATGGACCTGGTGCAGCAGCTTGTCGCGAAGCTGCGTCCCGAGAGCTTTCATCCGAGCATGAAGGTTCGCTACACCGGCCACATTCCGATGGCGCTCGCTGAGCAGAGCGCGATCAAAGACGACATCACGATTGCGACGGCCATCTGTACATCGCTCGTGCTGCTGTCGATCTACCTGTACTTCCGACGGCTGGGCATCTTGATGGCGATTGGTGCGCCGACGTTTATGGGCATCCTACTGTCCCTTGCGCTGGCGAGCGTGACGGTGCGCTACCTGAACATCAACACCGCGTTCCTCATCTCGATCATCTTGGGAAACGGCATCAACACACCGATTGTGCTGCTCGCGCGGTATGGGGAAGAGCGCCGCATCGGAACATCGGTGGAAGATGCGCTGGCGCTGGCGGCAGAGCGAACGGTGCAAGGAACCTCGACGGCCATGCTGGCGGCCAGCATCGCGTATGGCTGCCTGATCATCACCGACTTCCGAGGCTTTAGTCAGTTCGGTCTGATTGGCGGCGCGGGCATGATCTTTGTCTGGCTGTCGACCTTCCTGTTTGTCCCGGCGGTGCTGATCTTCGGGGAGTCGCTTCGTCCCGGCATCTTTACCCCCGGCAACAACCTGTGGCGCTATCCGTTCGCGCTGCTCGGTCGGATATCGGCACGGATTCCGGTGACGCTTGGTCTGATTGCGCTGGCGCTGCTGGGTCTGTCGGTGATGCCGATGATTCGCTACGTTCGCGACCCGATTGAGTGGGACTTGCGCAACCTCCGCAGCCTACAGACCGAGCCCGAGAAGCTGTGGGGCCGGATGGACGCAATGGGAATGGGCCAGGTCGGAGCCGGTTACATCGCAAGCACCGGCGTGCTGCTCGTCGACAAGCCAGAGCAAGCGGATGCCGTCGCGGAAGCGATTCGCCAAAAGGACATCAAGAAAGGCGACCAGAAGATCATTCGCGCGGTGCGGACCATCAACTCGGTGCTGCCGCAGGATCAAGACGCCAAGCTGGAAGTCCTGTCGCGGATTCGCCAAAAGATCGATCAGAACAAGCAGCTGATGGACGAAGCGGAGTGGAAGGACATCTCGGGATTCCGTCCGCCCGACCATCTGCGCAAGCTGACGACGTTCGATCTGCCGCGACAGGTGCAGGAAGCGTTCACGGAAGTGGACGGCCAGCGTGGACGGCTGGTGGGCGTCGATGCCGACTACTATTCGGACTGGGACGGACACGACCTGATTCGCCTGGCGGACGGACTTCAGGTCGAAGCGCTTGGTCAAAAGTGGGTTGTGGCCAGTGCCTCGACGCTGTTTGGCGGCATGGTCGAGATGATCTACCGCGACGGCAAGCCGGTCACGATTGCGGCGCTCTCGGGCGTCTGTCTGCTGGTCTGTCTGTCGTTCGGTCTGCGCAGTGCGATTCCGGTGCTGCTGTCGCTCGCGTTTGGGCTTACCTGGCTCGGCGGAGCCATCGGCTACATCAACATGAAGCTGAACTTCATGAACTTCCTGGCGCTGCCCATCACCGTCGGTGTCGGAGTCGATTACGCCGCCAACCTATGGTCCCGCATGCGCACCGAAGGGCACGAAGCACTGCGCGAGATCATCGCGGACACCGGATCGGCGGTGGCGCTGTGCTCGGCGACCACCATCATCGGCTATAGCTCGCTGCTGCTGGCGCACAACCGCGCGCTGCGGTCGTTCGGGCTTGTCGCAGACATCGGCGAAGTGACCTGCTTGTTTGCCGCGCTGCTGCTGTTGCCGATGATTTCGTTCCTGGTGCTCCGTCGCAAGTCGACGAGCTAGCCCGCCCTGCCCTCGCCGCTTCCGCTACGCCTGCTGCGCCGCAAGCTGACCGGCCTTGTGCTGCTTCCACAGCAGCCAAGACGGCGGCATCGCGGTCATCAGAAACTCCACGAACTCGCTCAGTCCAAACAGCCACTGCCGTCGCTCACAGTCGAGCGGAAAGTCGAGCGCGTAGTGGGCCGGACCCGAGACACAGAACATCAGCATCGCAGGCAAAAAGGCTCGCGGCGCAAACTGCAATAGCGGAAGCAGCAGCAGCGTATACCAAGGCTGCGACCAGCCCTGAAGCACCAGCAAATGTAGAAACAAAAAGCCGCCCATCCAGCCAAGCGCGCTCAATCCAACCTGGGCTCGGATTGCGCAATAGAGCAGCAGGACACCGCTCGCTGCTCGAAACAGCAAGCCGAGATACCAAGACGCTTGCGGCATTCCCATCACAAAGTGAAGCAGCGCGCGAGGAATACACTCCAGCGAGCGTGTGCACATTGGATATGGCGCATTCTTGCTTCCCAATAGCAGCGCGGTGGTGCCCAAGTGATCTTGCAAAATCGGCATAGCGACCCAAAAGAACAGGATCGTACAGACCAGCGCCACACCGCTTAACATCCAAATCAGCGATGCGCCTTTCGGTCGCCACGAAGGCAGAATCCAGCTTCGACACAAGTGAATCAGATAGAACAGCAGCGGCAGCAGCGCGATGGTCTTGATGGCCACAGCCCCACACAAAGCGGCAATCGCCCAGATCGGTCGTCGTCGTACCGCCGCCAGTACAAACAGCGCCATGCCCACGGCCAAAAAGCTGTCGTTGTGTGCGTTGGCGGTCCCTTCGAGCAGCGCCATCGGGGACAAAAACACCAGCGCTGCGGCTCGCGCCGCCGACTCGTCTCGACTGGATGACTCTGCGGCTTCACGGGCGGCCTGCGCCGTCACAAGGGCTGCCGCAGCCAGCGAAACCAGGCACAGCGCCTGAAACAGCCGAAGCGTCAGCTGGACATTGTCCCCGCCGGTACGCGCCGCGCCCTTGGCCAGCCAGTTAAAGCCTGGACCATAGGCACTGCCATAGGCCAGCCAGCGCGGATATACTTCAATCAATTGGCGATATGGGTCTTCTTTTGGAAGTGACTTTCCCAGCTCTTCGCTGGCGTCTCTTCCATACGCTGACATTGCGCGTCCAATTGCGGCATAAGCCAGTGGATCATCGGACAATGCCGGCGGAACCAGCAGCATCGAAGCATGAAGTCCCAGCCCAATCAGTATCACCCGGCGCAAGGGCGCAGGACGTGAGCAGCCTCGCAGGCCAGCCAGCACAAGCCAGCCATAGAACAACAAGCCCAACGTCACAAGAAACACGACGCCAGCGGTGATGCCTATCCACATGGGCGGCCAGTTCACACAGCGAACCAAGTCACGCCGATACCACGCGGAAATCCCCAAGAACAGCAGTGAGCCTACCGCCAAGCACAGCCAGCCAAACGGTTCACAGCGGTTTTCGGTGCTGCAAGATGGATTCGGGCGACGGAGTCGATCGTATAGAGATATCAAGGGACGCAGATACTTGCGCGACTCCCATTTCGGTGACAACAAAAAATCGCGCAGACGACAGGGCTCAGCGCGCTGCGGTCCGTCGGAGGCTCAGCGGTTGTCTGCGCCGGAAGGCTGTGGCTGCGCAAGCGGCTCTGTCGAAGGCCAGCCCCAGCGGAAAAAGACCAGCACCCCGCAGATGAGCGACACCGCAATCTGCATCATGTGCGACAGCAGCGCCGCGATCAGGAGCTGTTCTTTGGGAAGCTGTCCAATCTGCCCAATCCAGACGAAGGCCGCTTCATACGAGCCCATTCCGGCAGGCAGACCAGGAATGCCCGCCGCGACGCTGACGCCAAGCAGGAGCAGCAAAGACAGCCGAGCGCTCGGAACCACGCTGACAAAGATCAGATAGTTCATCAGCCAGTACACAAGCGACAGCCCGAGCGCCCACAGCACCCGATCGAGCCGCACCTCTGCACGGAGCTGGGATCGTCGCATGGTCACAATCCCAACGGTCAGCAGCGCCACGACCACGACGGCACCGATCAGCCACGCCCAGCGCTGAAGCGACGCCAGCTGCGCAGGAAGCAGCGCACAGGCACCGATCACAAACGGCAGCAGCGCGACCAGCTCGACCGCTTTGTCGACCACGGACCAGCCAATCAGCGCCCGCAGCGAGATCTGCGGATTCCAGCGCTTCATGTAGAAGGGACGAATCAGCTCTCCGCTGCGCACGGGCAAAAGGATGTTTCCAGCCTGCACCGCAAACACCAGCCCCAGGTGCTTCACCAGGCTGAGCCCGCCTCGGTACAGCACCCAAAAGCGCACGCCTTGCAAAAGCGAAGCGAGCAGCGCCGACGACACGAGCAGCAGCAGCGCCGACAGTGACTGCGTCTGGATGCCTTGCCACAGTCCCTTCAGATCCATCGACCAGCACAGCCACCCGAGCAGCAGCACGCTGACCACGCCGGGCAGAACCCGCAACACACGTCGATCGACAGACTTCATGGTGGCCGCGCAGTCTACCCGGTTCGAGTCCGCGCTCGCGACCCCAAGTGACGATTCCTTTGTGGTATGGCTGTTCCGCTTATGAAAGTGATCCTGGTTACGGAATACTATTATCCGCACGTCGGAGGCGTGACGGAGCACGTCCACCACCTGGCGCGCTACCTGACTCGAGCCGGTCATCAGACTCGCATCATCACCAGCCACATTCCCGGCGCGCCGCGTCGTCCCGATGTGGAAGCCGTCGAAGGCTTCGAGGTGGTGCGCATGGGCGAAGGAATGCCGATTCAGTCAAACGGCTCGCAAGCGCGGGTGACGGTTGGCTTCGGGCTCGCCGCACGGATGCAGGACGAAATCCGAGGCGCAGACATCGTTCACTTGCAGTCGCCGCTGTTTCCGATGCTGCCGTATCTGGCCATCAAGGCGGCGCGACGCTTCGACATCCCGGTGGTGGGAACGTTTCACACCAACTTCGCGGGCTCACCGCTGCTCGATGCCTTCCGTCCGATGCTCGGTCGCTATGTCGAAGGAATCGATCAGTGCATTGGCGTGTCGCATACCGCGATTCAGTCGGCGTCTCCGTGGGTGAAGGCACCGTTTTTGATGATTCCAAACGGGGTGGACTGCGAGTCCTGGGGGGCCGGCATTCCGCGTCCCGAGCTGTCCGGTCTGCACAACATCGTATTTCTGGGTCGGCTCGATCCGCGCAACGATGTCGATACGCTGATCCTGGCCTTCCGAGCGCTCCACAAAAGACGCCAAGATGTGCGGCTGGTCATCGTCGGTGGCGGACCTGAGCGACCGATGTATGAAGCGCAGGTTCCTGCCGAGCTAAAAGACCGCGTCGTGTTTGCGGGCATGCAGACCGATGTCGCGGTGCGAGCCAGCTATCTGGCGTCGGCAGCGCTGATGGCGTTCACGATTCGACTCGCGGCGCATCCGATTACCGTGCTGGAAGGACTGGCTGCCGGACGACCGATTGTGGCCTACGACATCGACGGAGTGCGTGAGCTGGTCGAAAACGGACAGGAAGGCTATCGCGTGCCGATTGGAGACTTGTCCGCGCTCGTCGATGGCTTTGAGCAGGTGATAGCCGATGAGCCGCGCCGTCTACGGATGTGTGAAAACGCGCGTCGTCGCGTCGAGCCGTTCGACTGGAAGCACATCACCGCGCGCATCCTCCGTGTGTATGAAAGCCTGCGCAGCGGAACCCAGCCTTCCGCGTCTGTGTAGCGGCTCTGCTGGATTCCCGGCACACTGGCCCGCGCTTGTCCTGTTTCCGTCGCGTAGTTCGCGGCGGGAGCCTGCGCTTTTTCGACCTTTTTCCTGAATAAAATTGCCGTTGGCCAAAAAAGTCCGAGTGCTAACCTTCCAGGCATGAAGCCGCCTTGCTTAGCCTCTTATTTCTCGTCGGAAATGCGGTCTTTTGGTGCCTTCACGGTTCTTGTGCTTTTCCTGCTGTCTTTGATGCCAGCGCCAGCCCACGCGGGACTGAAAAACGCTGCGCCGCTGACGCTGCTTCCACCGGGAAAAGTCCGCGCCTTGGCACCGCTGTTGCGCGCAAATGATGTGACGCTCATCGAGTCGGAACCGAGCGGTCAGATGAAGCAGGTGTCGATGTTTACGCTGGTCGCGGCATCGCCTTCGCAAGTGCGAGACACGCTGCTCGATGCGGCGCGCTACATCGACAGCATGCGCAACTTCAAGAGCTCGAAAGTGACGCAGCGTCCCGACGGAACGTTCGATCACTTCTACGAGCTGTCCTACGGTCTGTTTTCGGTCGATGGCACCAATCGCTATGTCTCGCTGCCCGCGGATCCAAGCAGTGATGCGCCGCCGGTGGAGATGTTCGATGTCGATGAAGGACCGGGTGGCACGCGGCACTATCGCTTCGAGTTCTACAGCGCAGCCGGAGCCACCGTCGTCGCGATGTACGGTTTTACCAACGTGCGCAACTCGGGCGGACTGGTCGCCAAGCTGTTTCAGCGGATTCCGCAGCTGGAACATGGAATGGCGCTGGTGTCGCAAGCCACGCTGCTGTTTTCGATCAAGCACCGCGCCGAGCAAGTGGCCGGATCGACGCCGCTGCTGCCCGCTGCCGGCAATGCGCCGTATGATGCGCTGCTCGAGCGCGGGGTCGTGGTGCTCTTGCGCTCGCAAAACGGACGGCTGTCGGACCTGAGCATGATCGATCAGAGCGCCGCGCCGCCGCTGGGTCTGGCCGCCTGGATCAAGCAAATCGGCAGCTGGTCTGCAGTCGTTCCATCCATCACCCGCAGCGAGCCCACCGGACAGAGCGACGACATCGCCAGCTACGACATCGAGCAAGCGCTTCCCCTGCTCAGCTTTCGCACAAGCTACGGAGCGCGCGTCAGCGTCTTGGGCCAAAACACCAGCATCGACATGATGGGACTGTCGGGCGACCTCAAGGGATCGCGGCTGCGCTGGGATGTCACGCCCGGACGCAGCGCGGCGAGCCAAGTGGTGCTGCGGTCTTCGGTCCAGTTTGATCGCGGCAGCTTGGTGATGCGTCAGCTCTACAAGACCGAGCCGCTCATGGAATACGGCGTCAACGTCGGACTCCAGCTTGTGATCTTGCGCGGGCTCAAGCTACGCGCGGAGCAGCGGTAAAAACGACCGCAGCGCAGCCACCATCGGCTCTGCATGCGCCGGAATCCCCGGATCATCGCCGAGCCCATCGTGTAGCAGCACCACCGGACCGGGCAGATGCCCTGGCTTGTCACGCTCGGCCTGATTCGGCAGCGTCGCAGTGAGCCGCGTCAGCAGCACATCCGCTGGCGGCGCATCGGTATCCCACACGCCGTAGTCCCAAAAGCACAGCCGCAGTCCCAGCCGAGACACCGCCCGCACAAGCGCCACGTTCTTCGACCCGTGACTCGGTCGATACAGCGAGATCGGCTGACCACACAGCGCTTCCAGTGCTTGACGCGCAAGCCCCAGCGAGCCTTTCAGCTCGTCCGCGCTACGAAAGAACGGCAGCCGATGATCCTGACCGTGCAGACCCACGATGTGACCTTCGGCCAGCATCCGCTTGACCAGCGCAGGCTGCGCCGCCGCTTTCTTCACCAGCACGAAGAACGACGCCTGGACGCCATGCTCACGCAGCGCATCCAGCACGCGATCCGTCACCCCGAGCGTCGGTCCGTCATCGAACGTCAAGCGCACAAGCTGACCGCTTGGCTGCGGAAGCTCGGACAGGAGTTCCTGCGCAATGCCCAGGCGCCAGCGCGGCCAGCGACACCAGCCGATGTAGCCACCGAGCCCCAACATCAGCGCACCGAGCCCCAGCTGCACAAGCGGCAGCGCGCGCAGCAGCCACACAAGCCCCACAAGCCCCACAAGCGCCAGCCCGATGATGCGCACCACACGCAGCTTGACCGGACCTGGAACGACGGCCAGCGCTCGCTTCACGACCGGAGACTACTTTCCCCGCTTGCGCCGCTTAGGCGGACACAGCAGGCCATTGCTCACAATCGTTAGAAACACCTTCACGTAACCAAGCCAGCTACTTTGAGGAACGTTCATCGCCTTGTCCTTGTGACGCGGCACTATCCCACAGCATGCCCTGGGCGGCTACAGGCTCTGCTAGCGCTGCAACCACAGCGACAGGCCACCGATAGACAGCGGACCGACAAAGCGCAGCGCCAGCGACTGCATCTGACCGGGCGAAAGGCTCAGCACCGGGCTCGGCTCGGGCGCAAACGCCTGGGCATCGGGCGATGCGCTCACCCGCAGCGACATCGGGTCAAGCCGCAGCGGCTGCGTCGATCCATTGACGAGCAACAGCGACAGCAGCAGGCCGCCTTCGTCCGCTTCACTGCGCAGCACCGAGACACGCAGCCCGCCCAGGCTGCCGCGCTCTCCCGGTCGAACCCGCAGCGAAGAAGACGGCTCTGGCAAAGCGCCTCGCAGCTTCTGAATCGGCAGCGGCGACCGGACCACGGACGGCGATGGCACAGCGAGCGGATTCGCCGCCGGACCCGAACGCTTGCCCATCAGCCAGCCGCCCACGCCACCGAGCACCGCCAGACTTCCCACCAGCAGCGCAAGCGGCCAGACGCGACGCCGCCCAGGCGTTGGCTGCACGTCCACCTGCGGCGCGGCATCCCAAGTGGCCGACAAAGACACAGCCGTCGCCGACAGCGGATACAGCGTCTTCGGCAGCGGTCCAAACGACACCGGCCCGGCACTGCCCCACTCACTTTCGCCCAGGCTCTGGCTACGGGTCGTCGGCAGCAGCCGTCCCAGCTCAGCACCGATGCGCTCCGCAAGCGCAAGCGGAGCCCCAAGCTGCCAGCGCGCGTCCCCCAGCTGCTGGATCAGCAAGGTCAGCGTCGGACGCTTTTCCGCAAAGACCGACTGACCGCGACGCAGGAGCCGAAGCAGCGCATCAGGCAGCGGCCTATCGAGTGGCAACGACAGAAGCAGCGTCGCCAGCGAGTAAACATCCGACGCCGCCATCGCCAGCTTGCTGCCGCGACGGACTTCCGGCGCAATCGGATCTTCCCCCAGCACATCCGACGACACATGCCTTGGCAGCGGCGCAAACGCCAGCACCTGGACCCGGCCCGCGCTGCTGACGAACACACAGCTTGCGTCCAGCGCCCCATGCCCACGCGCTCGACCCCGCCGCGCCAGGTGTTGATGCAGCGCCAAGATTCCGCGCGCGGCTTCGTGAACCACCGACACCGCCCACCACGCCGGCAGCTTCCCCGGCAGCGTCCGCGCCACTTGCAGCAGATCCAGCCCGAGCGGCGCTTCGCTGATCGCATACGCCGTCTTGCCATCTGACTGTCCGAACTGATGCAGGCGCAGCAGGTTCGAGTGACAGACGCTTCGCAGCGGCGCAAGCTGTGACGACACCAAGTCCGCGACGGAAAACCACTCGACCAGCACGGTTCGCTCGGCTTGACCTTCCACGCCAGCCAGCACCGCCCGCTTGCGCCAGCGCGACCCAAGCTGCGGCCCGACTTCGGCACTGACCCGCTCGACCGGGAAGACCGGCAGATCCTGTCCACCATCGGGGAGCCACAGTCGGTTGGGCAGCGCCATCTCGGATCGCTCCGTCTACAGGCCGACCGCTTGCGGCACAGACCGTCGCTCTTGCTGGGCCAGGTCGCTCAGACCTTCCTCGGGACACTCGACCACGCGGCCCACGCCATGCTGCACCGTCGCCACCTTGGGCACGTCTCCGCCCAGCTCGATGAGGGAAAAGCCGTAGCCGCGCGCGTTCCTTTTGCCCGACACCCCCGCGTGCGCCGCCGCCTGCGTCGTCACCAGCCCGACCGAGCCACGCAGCGGACGCAGACACGGCGACAGATCACGCCACGGCAGAAAGCTATGACGCTTTCCCTTGGGCACCAGATCGAAGACATCGGACCAGTGGGTGTGACCCGCCAGGTGCAGCACCTGCAAGCCTCGGCGTCCGCCGTCGATCATCAGCCGCTCAAACTCAGCGCGACCTTGATCCATGCGTCCGAAGAAGCCCACGCCGGTCGGATTGATGCTCTTGTTTAAGACCGCCCGCGACGGAGCATGCGAAAACATCACCACGCCTCGACGTCCGCGCTCGGCGGCCCGATCGACATCTTTCTGCAGCGTCGCCAGGCTCTCGCGATGCAGCCCGCGCGTCAGAATCCGCAGCGAGCGCACCGCCGGACCACTGTCGAAGCCGACAAAGTCATAGCCTCCGAGCGGCACCGAGTAGTGCAAGAGCGGATGAAACGCCTGCGCAAAGTGAACCCAGCCCGCGCCATAGCGACGCACCGGCCAGCGGAAGAAGCCAAACTCGATGTCGTGGTTGCCCATCACCACCAGCACCGGCGCATTGACGTGTCGAAGCACCTGCTGCGCGCCGAGCTGAAGCCCTTCGGTCTGCCCGCGATCCACCAGGTCGCCCGTCACCACCACCAAGTCCGGCTGGAGACGATTGACCTCGGTGACGACCTCGAACAGCCGTCCCAAGATCTGCGCAGCCCGTCGAGAGCTGCCCTTGCCCACATGCAAGTCCGACAGGTGCACCAGCCGAGGCCGGGCAATCTGCTCGGGATCATCCGTGCGCAGCCACACCGAGTGCGGACTGCGCTGCACCGCCGCGCCTTCGTCCATCACCATCACGTCGTAGCCACCCGGCTGGGGCGTCACCTGCGTCTTGGCCGCGTAGATCTGCCAGGCTGCGCCCTCGGCCATCGGACGATGCTCTGCCAGCGCCAGCGTCAGCGGATAGCAGCTTGCCGGAGACTCTCCACGCAGACACGCCTTCGCTTCTTCGGTGCTGATGTCGGGAGAAACCAGCGCCACTCGCGGCGTCACCGCACCGGGACGCGCCAGTAACTCGATGGAAAACGACGCACCGACCTGCGCAATCACCGGCACGCCAAAGCGAGGCCGCAGCAGCCCCACTTCCGGCGGAGCACTCGTCTGAGCGGGATAGAAGTCTTTGTAGCGCCGCAGGACCTCATCCATCACCAGGTCATCGCGCAGCGGCAGCGGCTTGAGGCAGCCGACGCTACCCAGGGCAGACAAGAGCAGGAGCGCAGAAGCAAGGCGAGGCATGACACATCCTTTGACAAACTACAGATGAGGAGCGGGACGGCCACCGTGCGGGCCAGGCGCGGGCCGGGGCGCAGGGCCAGCGTGCGGCGCAGGGCCAGCGTGCGGCGCAGGCTGGAACACCGGTGAGGGTCGCGACTCAAAGCTCGGACGCTGCTGCAC
>CALMML010000234.1 GCA_937868485.1 uncultured Myxococcales bacterium
CACTTATTGTCAGTGCACGGGACCGTCCGCGTCCAGAGATACGCGATGGGTTCGACGATCTTCTCCCCGCCTCGGCTTTTTCCGTGCGCAAACGTCAGTTGCTGGGTGGGTTTCGCGTCCTCGGCTTCGGCCTGGATACGAATCGGTGGATACAGGTCTCCGATGCGCGCTCGGACTTCTTCCAATACTTTCTGTCCCCACTCCTCGACGAGATCAGCCAAGCGGGTGCCGTACTTCTGGGGGTAAACGCAGGTGGCCAGTTCGATGATGTGGGCGACGGGATTTAGCTCGACGGCGTGGGCTTCGCAGCCCAGGTTGGCAGCTTCCAGCGGAATGGCACCGCCGCCCGCAAAGATGTCCAGCACCTTCGGGGCGCGGCCCCCATGTTCGGCGCGGATGAGGGCGCGGGCTTCCTCCAGCGCGGACTGTTCGCACTCGTAGGGAGACAGCCGCTTGAGCAGGTCCAAGCGGGCTTGCTTCTCGGCATCCGTCGCGGGAGCGGACAGAAGTGCGGCGGCGATGGCGACGCGGCTGGCGCTGCGGGGACGGCGGGCGGGCCACTGATGGATCAGCTCGACGAAGCGCCGCGGGTGCTTCTTTTCTTTGGACGAGTGGTAGTTCACCTCGGCAAGCGGGATCTCGTCTTCGATCATCCGCTTGCGCGAAGGGGCGGCGGCGGTTTCAGCAGAGGCGGCGGCTTTGCGAGTGGCCATCGTGTCAGGTGTCCTTAAACGTCTGAGGTCTTACAGCGCGGCCCCATCCAGCGGTCGCGCGATACGAGCAATGGCACTGCCAGGGACCAGATAGCCCTTCACGACAACGAGCTTCTCAGCGAGGCCAGCGAGCGCGTTCGCCGGGTCTTGGATGGTGAGCAGGCGTAGCTCGGCCAGCTTGTCGGGGCGTGCGTTGTAGACGACGTACAGCCAATAGTCCTGCCGCAGTCGACCAGCCTTGATCCATTCATTGCGGGTCAGTGCCACGTCACCCGCATCGACCGAGCGCCCTTTCACTTCGATTCGGCGTACCGGGCGCAGGCCAGTATTTGCGTCAGGCGGACCATAAGAAAGGATGTCGTAGCCCCGTCCGTCTTTCAGGTCTGAGACATCCTTGGGTTCCCAGCCGCGGCGCACTTCTTCGGCCATGACGTGCTCCATGGCGATGCGCTCGACCTCTGGGTCGCTGCGCAAGAGCGTGTGCCCGATGGAATCGGGTGCCGGCAGGATGACAATCGTGGCCATGTGACGCACGGCTCCGCTACGCGCTACGGCTAGGCGGTCGACGGCGCGCAGTCGCTCCATGCGGCGCAGCTCGGTCTGTTGAATCTCGTCGCGAAGCTGCGACAAGCGACCTTCGACGCCTTGCTCGCCCTCCTTGGCCAACATGTCGAACTCGGTCTGTTTCAGACGATGCAGGCGTGCATCAAAGGCGCGTTCCAAATAGTCGCGGCGGATCTTGGCGTCGCTTGCGCGCAGAGCCTGCTGCCGTTTGACCATGGGATGCTGCACTTTCAGACGGACCCACGACAGCGCTTGGCGGGCTCGCTCGCTCCCAGCGGGGCCGATCTGAATCTCGACGCCGTGATTTTCAAGCTGGTCCGGCGGGACCGACTCGCCAGGGGCAAGTGGCGTCAAGTCGTGCAGGATGTCCTGCGAGGCTTCTTCGTAACGCTCTCCGGGCGATCCCTGGATGTGCTCGATGATTGGAACGAAGCGCGCGTCGATGACGGTGCTCGACTCGCCGCGGCTACGCTCCCAATCGGCAGCCTCGCCAGCGACGCTGACCTCGAAGAAGTGCAGGTAGTACGGGTCGTTTGCGCGGGGATCGAAAAACAGCGCGGTCCCCCCTTCGACATGGCCAAGCTTTGACTCGAACAGCTCGACCACCGCGGCGTACAGCGGATGTCCTGGCGACAGCAGCTCGGCGTCGCTGTTCTTGTCGCGCTTTTGGTCTTTGCGAAAGGTGGCCTTCAGGTATCGATCGCGGGCCGGACCGAAGCGCTGCACGGACTTCAGCGTGTGCGCACGATAGCGACGAGGCACAGACGGCACACGAAGAAGTCCATCGGCACGCTGCTCGACGTCCAGCCCAGTGGACTTGGCCGCGATGCCGAAGAAGCGTTCAACATATTCGGGCATCAGGCGCAGGTCTTCGTGAAGCTGGGTGCGGCGGTGCAGATCGTTCAGATCAAGCTGCTTGCGGGCCAGCGCCACGTCGGTCGCCTCTAGCAGCGCGGTGACCCGTTCTTTCGAGAGCTTTTCGACATCATGGATGAAGTCTTCCGCCCGCCGCGGATTGACCGCTGCTTCGCGCAGCACATCTTCGACGTTGAGCCCTTCGACGCGCAGGAAGGTGCCGATCACGTCAAAGATGCGGTCGGTGTTGAGGTCTTCGCGGATGTTCTGGATCTTTTCGAGAAGCGCGTAAAGAACGCGGCCCTCCTCGGTGTTGACCGCGATGAAGTTGAAGACGTGGACTTCGCGCCGCTGGCCGATGCGGTGGATGCGCCCCATGCGCTGCTCAAGGCGGTTGGGGTTCCACGGCACGTCGTAGTTGATCATCAAGTGGCAGAACTGAAGGTTGATGCCTTCACCTGCCGCGTCGGTCGCGATGCAGACCTGGATGTCGTCTTGCTCGAACTGGCGACGCCGTTCCTTGCGCTCGACGGCGTTGTGGCCACCGTGGATGGTGACGACGGTGTATCCCCACTTGCGCAGGTTCTTTTCCAGATGGGCCAGCGTGTCACGGTGCTCGGTGAAGATGATCAGCTTGCCACCCGCCTCTTTCAGCTCGGCGAACTGCGCCCGTTGCAGGCACTCGTGCAGCTTGCGCAGCTTCTGTTCTTCATCGGGGCCGGCATCGCGCAGGGCGATGGTATCGGCGTGCAGGCGTCGCAGCTCAGCGACTTCACGGCGCAGTCCTTCGACACTCTCGGCCACCGTGACCTGGCTGGCGACACGGTCCGATTCGCCTTCGTCACGGTCGTCGTCGCCAACTTCGTCGTCCACATCGATCAGACCGACTTCGCGGAGCCGCTTCTCTCGCTCGGCGGGCGGCAGCTTCTCGATCTCTGCCAGCAGGTCCGACAGCCGCTCCAGACGGCGACGAAGGGACTCCGCGATGGCATGCAGGCTGGATGCCAGACGCCGCTGAAGGACCGAGCGCGCCAGGGCCACGGCCATACGCCGTCGCCCTGAGTAGGTCTTGCCCAGGTACTCGCCGATGTAGCGCGTGATCTCGTCGTAAAGGGCCTTCTCACCGCCAGTGAGCTGGAAGTCTACGGTCCAGGCATGGCGCGGCAAAAACAGGCGCTGACCGTCGAAGTCGCGCAGATCCTCTTTGACCCGACGCATGAAGAACGGGCACTGCGGGTCGCTGAGCATTCGCTTCAGCTCGTCTTCGTCCTGCGATTCGAACTGGTCGGGATCGAGCAGACGCAGGAACAGCCGGAACTGCTCGTCCTTGCCCTGGTGCGGCGTGGCGGTGAGCAGCAGCATGTGATGGACATGCGGCGATCGAGACAGCTCCTCGATGAGCTTGTAACGCTTGGTTCGCTTCACCTCATCGCCGTCACGAGACGCCGACGCTTTGTGCGCCTCATCGACGATGACTAGATCCCAGGAGCACTGGAGGATGGAGTCTCGGACCGAGCGCCCCGATGCATTGTCGCTGCTGTCACGCTTGGCGTAGTCGAGCGAGGCAATGCACTGGGGCTTGCGCTGCCAGACGTTGCCCAGGAGCTGACCCGTCTCAACGTGCGAGTCGATGATCTCGAACGTCTCATCAAACTTTTCCAGAAGCTCGTCCTGCCACTGCGGCGTGAGCGGCGATGGGACCAGGATCAAGATTCGCTCGATGGCCCCGCGCAGCTTCAGCTCTTTGATGAGCAGGCCCGCCATGATGGTCTTGCCCGCGCCGGGATCGTGCGCAAGGACGAAGCGCAGGCGCGGCTGCGGCAGAAGTCGCTCGTAGACTGCCTCAAGCTGGTGGGGCAGCGCACGCACGCCCGATAGAGAGACGGCGAAGAACTGGTCGTAGTAGTAGGCGAGCCGGATGCGCGTTGCTTCGAGCGAATTGAAGACATCCTCACCACGAAGAAGCTGCGGCTCGGTGCTCTGCGTCGCCGCAAGCGCGCTTTCCAGCTCGCGGACTTCCAGCGTGACGTCTTCTTGGCGACCGTCGGGACAACGGACGCTAGCCAAGACCGCATCCTCTTCGACGGTGATGGACTCGATCAGCACCGGATAGGTGAACAGACCAGGGAGCAGCACTCGCTTGCGCAGCGCGCGTTCTGAAAGGTCAGCAGCATCAGCCATCAGGCGCGCACTGTACGATCATCTCCTGACAGAATGGGAGCCCGAAGGTGCGGCATTCTAGGTTAGCTCCAGGCAAGCCCTCGCGAGCG
>CALMML010000235.1 GCA_937868485.1 uncultured Myxococcales bacterium
CCGCTACTTTGAAGCCTGGCACGCGCCGCAGAGCGCCCAAGCGGAAGCCGCGCTGCCGGTGCAGTGGAAAGACGCCGAAGAGCCCGTCACCGAAGCCGATCGCGCGGTCAGCGAGCTGTGCATTGCCCGCCTGGGTGAGCAGTTTCCAGCCGATGTCGTGCTGTCGGAGGAGCGACCCGATGACGGGGCCCGACTGACCGCCGCGCGCTACTGGCTGGTCGATCCGATTGATGGCACCAAGGACTTCATCGCCGGACGAGCGGGCTACGCGGTGATGATCGGGCTGGTCTCACACGGGCAGCCGGTGCTCGGCCTGGTCTATCAGCCCGCTGCGGAGCGGCTGTGGATTGCGCAACAGGGGCTCGGGGCCTTCGAGGTCATCGAGCACGAGCCGCCGCGCCGCATCGCCGTGTCGGACCTTGCGCAGATGGCCGATGCGCGCCTGGTGTCGTCGGCGTCTACGCGGGAAGAGCTGGTGCGCAAGGTGCGGGACAAGGCGGGCATCCGCGATGAGCTGCAAGTCGGCTCGGTGGGTGTGAAGCTGTGCCTCATCGCGTCCGGGGCGCGCGACCTGTATATGAACCCGGCGGGGCGCTGCAAGCTGTGGGACACCGCCGCTCCCGAGATCATCTTGCGCGAAGCGGGCGGACAGCTTACCGACCTGCGCGGGGGCACGCTGCGCTATTCCGATCGCGAGCTGGGTCATCACCACGGGCTGTGCGCAAGCAACGGACACCTACACAGCGAAGCGCTGCGCCTGCTGGAGCCGTTTCTCGTCGGGCGGTAGCGGCTGCCGCTGCTTGCTTCGCACTTTTTTCAAAAAAAGTTGAAACCAGATCGCGGCGGGCTTCACTCACGGATGAGATGAGCTCCAAACGTGCGCTGACACTGCTTCACACCTCGCATCCGCTGGCCGGTCCAGAAGAGGTGTCGAGCGCAGTCACCGCACTGGTCCCCACGCCAGACCACGCACCAGCCGTGGTCAGCATTGATGCGCCGCTCGTCCTGGCTGCGCAGCGTGGTGAGCGCGATGCCTTCCGCAGCCTGTTTGTGCGTCACAGTCCGGGCGTGCGTCGCTACCTGGGCGACCTGCTGCGTGACGATGCGGCGGCGGACGATGCCACCCAAGAGACGTTTGTCCGGGCCTACGATGCGCTGTCCGCACTGCGCGAGCCGGGTCGGCTGTCGTCATGGCTGTTTGGCATCGCGCGCAACGTCTTTTTGGAACACTGCCGCACCAAGAAGGAAGCGGCGCGGCTGCTCGAAGAACCAAACGAAGAGAGCGAGCCGGTCGATGGCGCGCCAACGCCGGATGCGGTCCTGCTGCTGGCGGAAGCGGATCGCAAGCTCAGCGAAGCGCTGTCCCATGTGGGAGAGCCGCGCAAAAGCGCCCTACTGCTTCGGCTCGATCACGGCCTGTCCTACGAAGACATCGCCGAGATCATGGGCTGGTCTGTCTCGAAAGTGAAAAACGAAGTCCACCGTGCGCGGCTTCAGCTCCGCGCGCAGCTGTGGCACTACCTGGGAGGCTCCAAGTGAACACGCATCCATCCGTTCAAGATCTCGAAGCCCTGCTACGCGGAACGCTGACCGAAGATCAGTCGATCGTCGTCTCTGCACACACCGATGAGTGTGAAGCCTGCGGTCGTGAGCTGTCGTGGCTGCGGGCCGAGCACGAGCTGTTTGCGCAGCGCGCTCGCGGGGTTCCGCCATCGCAGGTGTGGGCGCAGATCGAGCAGCAGATTGCCGCGCGAGTGACCCGCAAAGAAGCGACGCCCAAGGGTCTGCGCCGGCTGCTTCAGCAGACCTTCCACGATCAGAAAGCGCAGTGGGTTGCGGTGGGCGCGGCTGCGGTTGCGCTCTTCGGCATCGTGGCGGCCAGCCCGCTGTCGCCGCTGCACCGGGGCCAGTGGTTTTCGGCCAAAAAGACCCAGCCGGACATCGTGGCGCAGCACGTCGGCAGCACCGACCTAGACGATGGCGAAGACGGGGAAGATGCCGACGCCTCAAGCGATGACACCCACAGTGAGACCATCAAGCTGAGCGGGCCGATCTCGCTCGAGATCACCACCACCGCCGCCGAAGTGGAGCTAAGCGCATCGACCACGAGTGAAGCCAAGCTGACCCTCAGCGAAGCCACGGTGCGCAGTGCCAAGCTGGTCCCGCCCAGCGATGAAAAGGGCCTGTGGCAGCTTCAGTTTGACGGTCAGCCGACGCTGCTCGATGGTCACTTGGCGCTCTCGCTGCCGGTCGGTAGCAAGGTCAAGGTCAAGACCACGTCCGGCGATGTCCATGTCAGCGGTCTGCAAGGCGACCTGGAGGTCACGTCTTCCTCGGGAGAGATCGACATCAAAGGCAGCCGCGCTGTGACCGTTCATTCGATCAGCGGCGACGTTCGGCTCGAAGCGGTCAGCGGCGACGTAAACGTCAGCACCGTGTCGGGCGAGCTGCACCTGGACAGCGAGGTGGTGCGTCCGGTTCGCTTCCAGTCCACATCGGGCGATCTGACGCTCCCGAAAGGCTGCAAGGCGGCGGGGTGCCAGATCAGCGCGGACACCGTGTCGGGCAACGTCCACATCCAGTCGGTCCCGAGCAGCTCCTTTGTGGCGCGGCTACGGGCGCAGACCGGCGAGATCATGGGCAGCGACTCTCTGCCGGTCGAGATGAAGCGTCATCCCGGTCAGCCCACGGAGTGGAGCGCCAAGGTTGGCCAGGGCCTGGGCCTGGTCGAGCTGCGGTCGATGAGCGGCGACATCGTCCTAGAGCAGCACTAACGGGCGCTACGTCCGCGTATCCACAAAGTCAAACTGCGGCGGTGCAGCCAGTCCGTACGCTCGCGCCGCCAGCACATCCATCGCCGCGAAGTCTCGCTGCACAAACGCCCGCGCCAGATCCGCAGCCAGCGGACTGGGCACATCACGCGGATGCGGCACCCGAATCCTGCGCAGATACTGCGCCTGAAAGCGCAGATAGCCGCCGCGCAGCGTCACCGCGTAGCTCCACACAAAGAACAGCGCCACCTGCGAGCTGAGCAGTCCGCCAAGCGTCGCCAAGTCCCAGCCCTGCGACGTCACGTAATACAGGTTGTGGTGCGGATAGTAGCGCCCCGGATCGAGCGTCAGCTCGTTCGCACTGGCGATGTCAGGAATCAGCAGCTTCGGGGTGTAAACCAGCTCGGGATACACGCGATCGATCGTCCGAAACCAGGCCTGCGGCTGGCGACGCGCCACATACCGCGCCGACAGCACGTCGCGATGCCGCTCCACATACTGCGCAAGCTGCGGATGCTGCGTCAGATCGAGCGGTCTGCCATCAGGCGCAAACGTCTGTAGAACATAGCGCCGTCCCCAGGCAATCTGTCCGTGCCCCAGATCGCTCCGCATCACCAGGGGCAGCCGCGTCTGGGCTTCCAGCGCCTGCGCCTGCGCTTCATCGACGATCAGCACGTCATCGCAGCCGGTGGCGACGCCAATCCCAAGCTGTGTCTGTCCGACGTCTTCCAGCGTGGCAAACCGCTGCTCTAGCTGCACAAGGAGCCTTCGCTGCTCGGGATCCACAATCACCCACGGCGCGTCCCCGGAAAACCACTCGCGATGAAGCTGAAGCGACGGCGCATTGTGTCCCGCTCGTGTCGGCTGTCCTTCCGCAAGCAGCGCGAGCGCCCGCGCACACTCCTCGCGATCGGCGCGCTGCATCGTCACCACCGGCACTGCGTCGAGCGGCGGCGACTGTTTCTGTCCCAGCACAAAGATCGATGGATACGCCTGCACGGTCGCATCAAACGGCGACGACTGCGACAGATCGATGTAGCAGCGCACCTGGCAGCGATCGCTGATGAGCTTGCGCAGCGGACCTCCATAGCGATTGCGCGTCCAGCGATCGGCGCACACAAACGACAGTCGCCCGTGCGGAGCAAGCTGCGACAGCGCGCGCTCGATAAACGCCACATAGAGATCGGCGCGATCAAACAGCGAGGCATGCTGCGCGCGATAAGCGGCCCGTCGGTCTGGATCAAGCTGTTCCAGCCGAACATAGGGCGGATTGCCGACCACCACATCGACCTGCGGCAGCTCGGACGCCAGCAAAAAGTCCGCATGCCGCACCCACGTCGCCACCAGCGACTTCGCCAGCCGCAGCGGCACACCCGCCTGTCGCAGCACCGAAAGCAGCCGCTGCCGGGTCAGCAGAACCTGCGCGTGGTCTAGCTCAAACGCGAGCAGCGCCGACCCGAGCGAGTCGAGCGGCCTGCCGGTCTGCTGCACGGATCGGAGCAGCCGCGTTAGCGCGATCTCCACAAACGCGCCCTGACCACACGCGGGCTCGAGCAGCGTCCGCGCGCCCAGGTCCAGCTCGGCCCGGTAGTCCACAAGATCCAGCATCAGCTCGACGATGTGCGTCTGGGTCAACACCACGCCCGGAGAGCGCGGCACCTTCGCCGTCACCACTTGCTCTGCGCGCTGCCGATTTGCTTGCATCGTGGTGCGCATCGTAGCGCGGACCGATTCATCCCGCTGCGGACACAAACACGCCAAGTCGCGCCAAAACCGCTGCACAGGCGTCCACATCGCACACCGCACAGCCGCCGCATCCGCCCCCTCAAATTGCGCCTCCATCGACGTCACCGGCAGGTTTTGATCGGGCATCGCCAGCTGGAATGGTCAGGGCTGGCAGGTCACTACGGTGGGACAGAGCATCGACCTGGACACGATCTATGTGCGCGGCCAACAAGCCTGGTCCGGTGGCAGCAGCGGCGCCCTGTTTCACTGGAACGGAGTCAGCTGGAACGCGCAGTCTTCCCCCGTCACGGGCCAGATCGTCAGCGTGTTTGGTCCGTCTGCGAGCAGTGGCAGCCCGCTGTTCGGGCTAAGCAGCAGCCCCCAGGTGACGGACTTGCTGCTGTCTGCCAGTGGCGCAAGCTGGACCCGATCCGTCACGCCGCCGCCTGGCACGGGCTACACCAAGCTGTGGGGCAGTAGCGGCAGCGCGCTGTGGGCTTCCGGCACAAACGGACGGCTGTCGCAGTGGACAGGCACGGGCTGGAACAGCGCAGCGACGCCCACCACCAGCCAGCTCAACGCGGTGTGGGGAAGTGGCGCAAGCGATGTCTGGGCTGTGGGAGCCGCCGGAACCGTCCTTCACTACAGCGGACCGACGCCCGCATGGAACAAAGTCGCCGTTCCTACGACTGCGAACCTGACCGATGTCTATGGAACGTCACCGCGCGACCTGTGGGTCGTGGGTGAGTCAGGAACCATCTTGCACTTTGACGGGTCGCGCTGGGTGGCCGAGCCAAGTGGCTCGACCGATGCGCTGCGGGGGATCTGGGCGGGATAGCGGGGCGGAAGCGACTATTCCTTGGTGTCGCCGTCCGAGCGCTTGAGGATCACGAACTCGACGCGGCGGTTGCGCGACCAGCAGTCCTCGTTGTGCTCTGGGCAGACCGGCTTGGTCTCGCCGTAGCCGTGCGACTGGAGTCGGTTGCCGTCGATGCCCTTCTCGATGAGGTAGACCTTCACCGCCTTGGCGCGTCGCTCGGTCAGATCCATGTTGTGGGCGTCGTCGCCGCGCTCGTCAGCATGGCCTTGGACTTCGATCTCCAGGATCTGCGGGTTGCCCTTCAGCGTCGCGGCAATCGCATCGAGGATCGGGTAGGAGATCTCCTTGATGATGTCCTTGTCCGTCTCGAAGTAGATCTTGTCGAGGATCTCCAGCTTG
>CALMML010000236.1 GCA_937868485.1 uncultured Myxococcales bacterium
CGAAAAGTAGCGCGTGCCTTGCAGCGAAAACTGCTCGTCGAACCGCCGAGGACCCGGTCGCGCAAAGCCGTCCCAGCTACCAATCAGCTCGGGATGCTCCACATCTTGTCGCGTCAGCTTCAGATCCGTACGGGCCAGCGTCACGTCGGGACGAAACTGAACCCGGAGCAGACAGCGCTCGTCGTAGCGTGGACCTTCGTCGGAACGCGCGCAGCCGACGAGACCGAGGAATAGTCCCAGCCATCGTGCGCAGCGTGTCCGTCGAGCCATCACTTGCTCCATGTCCTACGGCGCTTGCAAAAGTCCCAGCACCGCGCCTTGCGGGTCTTCACACTGCGCAACCCACGCGCCGTTCGGCATCTGTCGGGGACCGTGATAGATGTCGCCCCCAAGCTGCGTCACCTGCGCCATCGCCTCGTCGAGCCGGTCGACCGGGAAATAAAACAGCCAGTGCGGATGCACGCCCGGAAGTCGCTGGGAGCTCACCATCCCACCGACGCTCTCGCCATCGCTGGACCACGCAAACTGCTGATACGGACCGATGCCGAGTCCCGGATCGAACGAATCGGTCGCGTGCCAGCCGAGCAGCTGTCCGTACAGCGCCAGCGCACGCGCTTCGTCCTTGGTGTTCAGCTCATGCCAAAACTGGCGCTGCGCTGGACTGGTTCGATCCGTAATCGCCACTACCGAACCAAGCGGATCGCGCAGCGGAGCCACCGCAACACCAGCATCTGAACGACGCACAGGACCAAGCTGAATCGCACCCTCTGCCAGCCAAGCAGGAAGCACTGCATCCACGCTTTCCACGCCAATGTGACCCAGCCAGTGCGAAGGAGCCCCACTCGCAATGGCCTGCGGCGGCAGCATTGTAATGCTTCCTACACAAACATCCTGCAAGTGCAGGGACTTGGAGCCGTCCGCGCAGGACGAAGCGCGCAGGCGCTCACCGAAGACCGCTTGATAGAACCGCTGCGCCGCGTCGAGATCGATCGTGCGTAGCTCATAGAAACAAAAGCGCCCGTTGGCTGACGACATGGCCAAGCTGTAGCACACGTTCCGACCTGTGCGGACAGTCGGCTTTGGGTCGCGGGCCATCTGTTGCAGAAGCGACGAAAATCAGTGCAAGCTGCGCGGTATGGACAAGACCTTCAAAGACGCCGACTCGGCTCTGTTTGATCTGTCAGACGGAGTCACGATCTTGAGCGGGGGCTTTGGCCTGTGTGGCAACCCCGAAAACCTCATCGAGGCGCTGTTTCGTCGCGGCACGCGCGAGCTGACGCTGGTTTCCAACAACTGTGGCACCGACGGCAAGGGGCTTGGCAAAGTGCTCCAAAACGGTCAGGTGCGCAAGATGATTGCCTCGTACGTCGGTGAAAACAAGACGTTCGAGCGCATGTTCCTCGAAGGAAAGCTGGAAGTAGAGCTGTGTCCGCAAGGCACGCTCGCCGAGCGGATGCGCGCCGCCGGAGCAGGCATTCCCGCGTTCTTTACGCCCACCGGCTACGGCACAGTCCGCGCCGAAGGCCGCGAAGTCCGCGTCTTCCCCGATCGCTTGGGCCGCGAGCGACACTACATCCTCGAAACGGCGCTGTCTGGAGACTATGCCTTCGTCAAAGCGTGGAAGGGCGACCGCTTCGGCAACCTGATGTTTCGCAAGACCTCGCGCAACTTCAATCCGGTCATGGCGACGGCTGCGCGCATCACGATTGCGGAAGTTGAACAGCTCGTCGAGCCCGGTGAGATTCCGCCCGATCAGGTGCACACGCCCGGCATCTTCGTGAAGCGCATCTTCCAAGGCACAAACTACACAAAGCCAATCGAGCAGCGCACCGTGCGTCCTCGTCCCACGTCGGCGGTCTAAGGAGTCATTGGCGATGGCAATTACTCGAGAGCAAATGGCCTGTCGCGTCGCCAGCGAGCTACGCGATGGTTTTTACGTCAACCTCGGAATCGGTCTGCCGACGCTGGTAGCCAACTACATTCCGCCCGGTGTCGATGTCGTGCTTCAGTCGGAAAACGGCATGCTGGGAACCGGCCCGTTTCCGTATGAAGGCGAAGAAGACGCCGACCTCATCAACGCCGGCAAGCAGACCGTCACCGAGCTACCAGGCTCCTCGTACTTTTCGTCCGCAGAGTCATTTGCCATGATCCGTGGCGCACACATCGACATCTGCATCCTTGGCGCGCTGCAAGTGGCCCAAAACGGCGACCTGGCCAACTGGACGATCCCCGGCAAGATGGTCAAGGGCATGGGCGGCGCGATGGATCTCGTCGCGGGTGCTCGTCGCGTCATCATCTTGATGGAGCACGTTGCCAAGGTCAAAGGAGCGCCCGAAGGAGCGTTTGACTACAAGGTCGTCAAGACCTGCTCGCTGCCGCTGACCGCGCCACGCTGTGTGGCCCGGATTGTGACGGATCTGGCGGTGATGGATGTCAAGCCAGACGGCCTACACCTGGTCGAAGTGGCGCCCGGTGTCACGGTGGAAGAAGTGCAGCGCTACACAGAGCCGACGCTGATTCTGCCGCAAAGCGGCGTCGTTCCTGTGATGGCGGTCTAAGGGTAAGCTCGTACGCCATGGTGTCTGCTCCGCTGTCTGCTCGTCCGGGTGCTCCGCCGCAAGCTGCTGATGCAGTGGTGTTTGGTGAAGCGCTGGTGGATCTGTTTCCTGAGTCATCAGGGGTGCTGCTCGAAGACGTCGAGCGCTTTGTCAGGCATCCAGGCGGCGCACCGTGCAACCTGGCGATTGGACTGGCCCGACAAGGCATTCCGACGGCGCTGGTCACGCAGGTAGGAGCGGATGCCTTCGGTCGCTTTCTCAAAAAGCGGCTCCAGCAAGAAGGCATCGCGATCGATGGCGTAGCGACGCACAAGAGCGCGCGAACCGGCGTGACGTTTGTCTCGGTGTCCGCAAGCGGAGAGCGATCGTTTCTGTTCTATCGTCATCCATCGGCGGACATGCTGCTGACGCCGGCGGAGTGTCCACCCCACACGCTGCTGCGCGGGCGGCTGTTTCACTTTGGCTCGTCCACCTTGGCCAAAGAGCCCTCACGCGCAGCGACGCTGGCAGCCTTGGCGATTGTCGAAAAGCAGCGTCAAGCCCGGCTGATCTCGTGCGATGTAAACCTGCGCGCCCACCTGTGGCCCGAGTTCAAGGAAGCGCCGCCGCTCCTTCGCAAGGTGCTGGCCAGCTGTGATGTCGTCAAGCTAACCGACGATGAGCTACCGATTCTGTGCGGAACCGAGAGCGCTGAGGCCGGTGCCGCTGCGATTCGGAAGCTCGGTCCTTCTGTCGTGGTCGTCACGATGGGAGAGCGCGGCGCGTACCTGGACTGCCCGCAAGGCACCGCGTACTTTGCGGCAGAGCATGTCCCGGTGGTCGATACCACGGGTGCCGGAGACGCCTTCACCGCAGGACTGCTCGCGACGCTGCTTGTCTGTCTGTCTGGTCCCGGTGCTGACGCGCTGCGCGAGCGAATCGCAGAGCTTCCCATGGACGCGCTCAAGCGAGCCTGCACACACGGAACGCACCTGGCCGGTCAGGTCTGTACACAGATGGGCGCGACGGCTGCCCTGCCCCACATTCCGCCACCGCCGCCAGTTCCCAAAGTCCCAGCGATGAATAAGAGGAAGCGCTGATGCCTACTATCAAGATCATCGGGCTGGGTGGATCACTCAAGCCCGGCTCCGCCAGCGTGCTGGCACTGAAGGAAGCCCTCGTAGGGGCCGAAGAAGCGGGAGCCAGCGTCGAGCTACTAGAGCTTCATGCGCTCGATCTGCCGATGTTTGTGCCCGATAGTAAGCCGCCCGAACAGGTCCATCGCTTCGTCGATTCTGTGGCCACCGCAGCAGGCATGGTGTGGTCGAGTCCCGTCTATCACGGCAGCATGAGCGGAGCGTTTAAGAACGCGCTCGATTGGCTGGAGCTGCTGTCAAAACACGAGCCTCCGTATCTAAGCGACAAGATCGTCGGACTCATCGCCACAGCGGGTGGTGTACAAGGTCTGCAAGCCATCAACGCAATGGAGTTTGCGGTGCGCTCTCTGCGGGGATATACGCATCCGCTGACAGCACCGCTCGACAGGGCGTGGCAGCTGTTCGACAAAAACGGCGCATTTTCCGACGAACCAACGATTCTGCGACTGCGCACAATCGGCAGAGGTGTCGCCGAAGCCGCCAAGCGGATGTCCGCAGCGCGCTAGCCTCAGGTCCTGCCTTCTCGAAGAGGGCTTCTCAGCTGCCCCGATGGCGCAGTATCTTGGTCACATGGCCGAATCAGGCAGCGCGCCGCCCAAGCGAGACGGAGCCGACGCGGGACTTGGGATGACCAAGATGGTGATCGCGCGCGCACCGGCAGTGGATACGGCAGCGACACTCCTCCGTCCTGGTGCAGAGCCTCCTTCGCAGCTCGACGCAGCCAAGCAGACCGAGCGCATCGAAGGAATCCACAGCGATACGCTGCCGCGCGTCGGACGCTATGTGCTGCTGCGCAAGCTCGGTGAAGGAGGAATGGGCGTCGTCTATTCCGCCTACGATCAGGAGCTGGATCGCAAAGTCGCGCTCAAGATCATCCATCCCGAGCGCCAGCAGGATCCCGAGCTGCGGACGCGAATCCTGCGCGAAGCCCAGGCCCTTGCGCGCGTGTCGGATCCGAATGTGATTCACGTCTACCAAGTCGGCGAGGTCGACGGACAGCTCTTCATCGCGATGGAGTTTGTCAACGGGACGGTGCTGTCGAAGTGGCAGAGCGATCCGAAGCACTCCTGGCAAGACGTGCTGCGCATGTACATCGCTGCGGGCCAAGGACTCCAAGCCGCGCACGAGGCAGGCTTGGTTCATCGCGGACTACCCCCGCTGCGCGCAGCGTCGATAGAATCGGCCCCCTGATCGAGCCGGGGGAAGAGAGCACAAAGCCGCGCGGTCATCGGGCGCATCCCGCACCGGCTCAAAGTTGAGCCAGGCATGTCCACCTTTGGACATCTACCGCCGGAAGGACTGTGGTCCACTGCGAAGCATGAACACCACAAAGGCGCCCTCTCCCACTCTCTTTTCGGTTGGCAAAGCGCTGTGCGCCGTGTCCGCGTTTACGTACGGCCTCCTCACCGCTGCCATTGATGTCATCGACCCGCATCACCTGCGAAATCCGCTCTGGCCAGGACACGCCAAGCTGCATCTGCTCTGGCTCATCTGCGGCGGTGCCATCGGCGCCCTGACTTCGATCTATCTGTTCCTGACCGCGACCCCACGGACCTTTTCCAACATTCGCACCGGCGCGCTGATTGGAGCGATTCACCTTGGCGGATTCTTTTCCGCCGCGCTGTGCAAGCAAGCCGCAGGCGCGGAGTTTGATGCGGACGGACGCGTCTTGTTTGGCTTTCTGCCCCCCGCAGTGCTGCACCTGAGCCTGTCCGCCGCGCTCCTGTTTGTTGGGTTTTCTCTCTGCAAAAAACATGAGGTGACGTCGTGAACGAGCAATCCGTACCAGCATCTGTCCTTGTGATTGGCGCGGGTCCATCCGGCATGGTGAGCGCGCTGTGTCTGGCGCAGCGTGGCATTCCCTGTCTGCTGCTGGAGCGTCGCGAAAAGCCCGAGACGCATCCCAAAGCGCACGAGCTGTCGGCGCGCTCCATTGAGATCCTGCACGAGCTGGGCTTTGGCTACGACGAGCTGGCCCAAGAAGCCTCGCCCGCTGAAGACGCCGCCAAGATTCTGTTCTGCGGAACCATCTCCGAAGAGTTCGGCTGCATCGATCTGCGCGCAGGTGGCAGCGGACGCAAATACCGCGAGCACCTAGAGTCGCCGATGCCCTATCTCAACGTCTCGCAGGTGGAGCTAGAAAAGCTGCTGCGTGCGC
Source organism: uncultured Myxococcales bacterium (assembly GCA_937868485.1). Lineage (GTDB taxonomy): Bacteria > Myxococcota_A > Polyangia > Palsa-1104 > JAEUJZ01 > JAEUKA01. The sequence continues at coordinate 5,853 of CALMML010000236.1, forward strand.
GCGTCGAACAGACCCCGCTGATTCGCGTGCTGACCAACCATCAGTGGGAGTCCTTTGCGCAAGACCCAGACGGAGTCACGAGCAGCATCCGCAACCGCGCAACAAACGAAGTGTTCTCTGTCCGCAGCGAGTACGTGATCTGTGCAGATGGTGCAGGCAGTCGGACCCGCAAAGCGCTCGGCATCACCATGCGTGGCCCCGACAAGCTGCTCGACGTGGTGAACGCCTACTTTCAAGCCGATCTGAGCCAGGTGATTCGCACGCGCGGCAAGCTGTACTTCATCTTTTCTCCCAAAGCGCCAGGCAGTGTCCTGATTGCGCACCACGTCGAAAAGCGCTGGGTGTTTCACCTGCCGATCGCAACGCCGCACGAGCAAGTGGAAGACTTCACGCCCGAGGTGATGGTCAAAAAGATCAAAGCCGTGCTCGGTCGCGAAGACATCGACATCCAGATCTCGTCGATGAGTCACTGGCGCATGACCGCGCAGATCGCCGATCGATTCCGAGACGGACGCATCTTCCTGGTCGGAGACGCCGCGCATCGCTTTCCACCAACGGGCGGACTCGGCATGAACTCTGGCATTGGCGATGGACACAACCTGGCGTGGAAGCTGGCGATGGTGATGGAACGGCAGGCCAGTCCGTCGCTGCTCGATACCTATGAACAAGAGCGGCGTCCGGTGGTCCAGAAAAACTGCGATGAGAGCCGCCGCAACTTCGAGCGCATGAACGAAGTCGCGCAGGCCTTCGGAATCGAGGTCGAGGAAGCGCGCTGGGTGAACGAACAGCTGCTGAGTCCGACGATGCGCTCGCTTCCTGAAAAGCTGCGAAGCTGGACCGAGCGCCAAGTGCAGAGCCTGGGAGAGAGTATCCTGTCGCGCTATCACAAAGATGCCGCCGTGCGAGATCGCGTGCTGGCAGCGATTGAGCATCAGCGCTCTCACTTCGATCGCATCGGGCTCGACCTGGGATATCGCTACGAAGAAGGCGCAATTCTTCCCGATGGCACACCGTCAGAGAGCGATCATCAGGTCTCTTCCTACGTTCCTTCGACGCGGCCCGGTGCGCGATTTCCGCACTTTTGGCTCGATGGCAACAAGCGGACGCACAGCGTGCGGTCGGCCATCGACTACAAGACCTCGACGCTGCTGCTCGGAGAGTCGTTTGGGAAGCTGCCCGATGATCTGACACACCTCGTCGAGCAGCAGACCCCGCGCAGCGTGCGACTGTTTCTGCTGTCACAGACAGACATTCCGCTGTGCCATCGCGCCGCAGTTCATACCTTCCTCCAGATTGAGCCCGATGGAGCCATTCTGATTCGCCCCGATGGCCACGTTGCCTACCGACAGCAGCGCGGCGTCTTGCCCTCGCTGCCGTGGCTCCGCTCGCTGCTCTTGCAAGTCTACGGAGCCTAGCGTTCCCGTCCCGCGCCACGCAGTCAGCCAGACCCACAATCCCACTGTCGTTCGGTGACACCGACGATGGGGGGAAAATGACCAAGCGCGACTCCTCTTGGGCGCAGTCCATCGCGACTTTAAGCCAGACAAGACGACTTCCGTCGGGTCGATGCCGCAAGACTTCCGCGCCCCCCACAGAGCGCACGCGGGGAACGTCCGCCCAGACAAAGCGTAGCCACGCTGGGCGTCGGCGTGTTAAGATCCCAATCTCCCCAGGTCTGCACAGGCAGTCCCTACGGGAGGGTTGGAGTCACCGATGCCCAGGCCCAAAGCACCACCACGAGTCGCCGGACCGTACGCAGAGCGCGAAGGAACCCGCTTCCGCATCCGCGTCCTTGGTCAAGGGAGCGCCAAAAATCTCTATTTCCCGACGTGGGATGCAGCCATCGCGGGCAAAGCGCAAGCCGAGCAGCAGCTTCAGCACGCCAGTCATCAGCAGGTCGGTGAGCTGATCGACGCGTTCTTTGCGGCGCGCGCGAGTAGTGGACTCTGTCGGCCAGCCACGCTCGTCAATGAACAAGAGCGACTGCGTGACTTTCTCGGCAGCCACTTGGAAGTCGACGTGCAGCACATCACCGCCCAGCAGGCGATTGCCATCTACCAGGCAGCGACGCAAAAGACGTCCGCAAAGACCGGAAAGCCGCTGGAGGCCGCGTCTCATCGCTTCTACCTGGGCATCGCGAAGCGCTTCTTTGCATGGGTGGTTCAGCAAGGCATCCTGCCAAGCAGTCCGTTCCGCGATGTCCGTCCGCAGGGTCGTCCGAAGGTCGGAAAGCCGCAGCTCCTCGTCGAAGAAGCCAACCGATTCCTCCATGTTGCGCTGCGCCTGTTCGACGAAGACGACGACATCTTGGCGCTCGCGGCGATGGTGTCGCTGCTGCTGGGACTGCGCGCGCGGGAGGTCTTGTCGTGTCGCGTACAAGACGTCTCTGCCGACGGCTGCTATCTGACGCTGCGAGCCAGCCGAAGTGGCACCGAGCGGCGTCCGCTAAAGGTTCCCCTGCTGCTTCACAAGCGACTCCAGCGCGCTGTTCAGGGCAAGGATTCGCAGACGCTGGTCTTCGGACAGAGCAGCCAAGGCGGACCGCGTCACCATCGCATGCTGTGGTCGGCGGTCGGACGCATCTGCGAGCGAGCGAGCGTCCCCCGCGTCTGTACGCACAGCCTGCGCGGCCTGTGGACGAAGCTCAGCCTGGATGAAAACGTGCTGTCCGACGTGGTGGCCGCGCGACTAGGACACGGCACCGCGACGATTCCAGTGCCCGATGCCCTGCCAGCGGAGACCGATGAGCAGCTCGCAGCGCAGCAAGCCCAGGTGATTTTATCGACGCTGTCACCGCTGGTGCGAAGGAAGCTGCTCGATCTACTCCGCCAAGAGCCCGAGACGGCCTAGCCTCGCAGTCCGCTGCGCGCGATCAGCGAGCGGCTCGGTCCGCACCACCCACGTCGTCGCTCGGTGCGGGACGCGAGCGCAGCAGCCAAACGCCAAGCAGCGCCAGCACAGCGGGAACCAGGATGACGCCAGCGAAGGCCACGACATCCTGTTGCGCCAGGATCTCTGCCGAGTGGGCCACCACCGCCAGCAGGTTCAGCGCGGCCATGGCTGCATGAAGGACCGCAACAACCGCCACCGCGCGACGACCGCGTCCCGTCCGCGCAAACACAAGCAGCAGCCCCACAAACAAGAGCCACAGCGGAATCAGCAGCAGCTGTGCCAGCAGCAGCCCGGCGAGCGGAGACAGCCCGACGTTTGCTTCTGCACAAAGCGGCCACAGCCACACAAGGACCATCAGCAGCAGCCCTCGACGTCGAGAAGACATGGACAGGGGACGCAAGCCCATGGCCGTGATCGTATCACGGGCTCTCCGTCCACAGGGCCGTCCGCTTCCCACGCACATCCGTCTAGGTCCAGCCGGGAAGTCGCTTCCGACGAGTCCGTCCACGCGCGCGGGTCAGCCAGATAATGTTCTCATCGGGGAAGATGGCCGTCCTCGGGTCGCGGACTTTGGCCTGGCACGAATCGAGACCAAGCAAGGCAGCGGCCACTTTGCGCAGAGCCTTCGCCTGACGGCGCTCCCAAAGCCCGGGCAAGCCAGCTCGCTGTTGACGCCGCTCACCCAAGTGGGCGTCGTGATGGGCACACCGCTCTACATGTCGCCCGAGCAGCACCTGGGAGAGCCCGCCGACAGTCGCAGCGACCAGTTCAGCTTCTGCGTTGCGCTGTATGAAGCGCTGTACAAGCAGCTTCCGTTCGCAGGCGACACGCTCGAGGTGCTGGCATTTAACATCTTGTCCGGTCACATCTTGCCGCGTCCACCCGGAAGCCACGTCCCGCTACCGGTTCACGAAGCGCTGCTCCGTGGGCTGTCGGCAGCAGCGCCCCAGCGCCATGGCTCGATGCGAGAGCTACTGGCGGCACTCACGTTTGATCCATCGATGGACCCGTCCATCAATCCGCGCGAGCGACGCCGCGTGGTGATCAGCATGACGGCGTTTGTGTTCGTGGCCGCAGTCGGTCTGAACGTGCTTCAGCTCCTCGGCATTGGAGCCGTCAAAGCCTCGCTCATCAACTCGCTGGCGTTCTTTGCGGTGTTTGCGCTGATGTCGGTGCGATTCCACCGAGGCTTTGTCCGCAACACCTTTCACCGCATCAACTTGGTCTATGGATTGGCGTTTTCGGGACAGCTCATCGGGGTGCGACTGCTGGGGATTCAGTCAGGACTGACGGTGCAGCAGATGATGGTGCTCGACTTGATTGCGCTCGCATCGACGACCGGGATGGCGTCATCGAGCACGATGCCCGGCGTCTGGCCCGTCATTCCGCTCGCCCTCGGCGCAGCCATCGCAGGCAGTCTGTATCCAGCCTACGCACAGATCATGGCGTCGATCGCGATTCCGCTGTCGGCGCTGCTGATCTTGCGCGTCTGGATCGGCGTCACCACAGCGCGACGAGCCCACCGCCGCAAGGCATAACGAGTCCGCGTCCATCGGGCTCGCTCCCTGTGCGATGTGCTCGGCTCGCGCTACAGGCTCGGTCTAGTCATCCGCAACAGCCGCAGCGACCTTTTCAAAGCGCTTGCGGACGTTGTGATCCAGGTAGCGCTTGCGCACGCGGATCGACTTGGGCGTCACTTCCACCAGCTCGTCGTCGTTGATGAACTCTAGCGCGGCTTCCAGCGACAGAATGCGCGGCGGGGTCAAAAACAGCTTTTCGTCCGCAGCGGTCGTCCGAATGTTGGTGAGCTTCTTGGTCTTGTTCGGGTTGACGATCAGGTCGTTGTCACGCGAGTGAATGCCAACAATCTGGCCCGCGTAGACCCGCTCGCCGGTTCCCATGAGCAGGATGCCGCGCTCTTGCAGCGAAAACAGCGCGTAGGTGTTCGTCTCGCCCTGCTCTTGCACGATCAGCACGCCGTTTTGACGGCCCTTGAGCGGTCCAGCGTACGGCGCATATTCCTTAAACGAGTGGTTCAGGATGCCCGTGCCACGCGTGTCGGTCAGAAACTCGCTGCGGTAGCCAATCAGACCACGCGACGGAATCGTGAACTCGATGCGAGTGCGGCCCTGACCCGACGGACCCATGTCTTTCATCCGTCCAGCGCGTCGTCCCAGCTTTTCGATCACCACGCCGACGTAGGGATCATCAACATCGACCAGCAGATCTTCGTACGGCTCTAGCTTGCCTTCGTCGCTGTCACGGAAGATAACCTGCGGCTGAGACACGCACATCTCGAAGCCTTCGCGGCGCATCGTCTCGATCAGAACCGACAGGTGCAGCTCGCCTCGGCCCGACACCTTGAAGGTATCTGCCGACTCCGTCTCTTCGACCCGCAGCGCGACGTTCGACTTGATCTCTTTCCACAGCCGCTCGCGGATGTTGCGCGTCGTGACGTACTTGCCTTCACTGCCCGCAAACGGACCGTTGTTGGCAATAAACTGCATCGAGATCGTCGGCTCATCGACCGTCATCATCGGCAGGATCGTTGGCGACTCAATCGAGGTGATTGTCTCACCGACGTTCAGCTCGCTCATGCCCGTTACGGCCACGATGTCACCCGCCATGGCTTCACCGACTTCGAAGCGCTTGAGCGCCTGGAATGCCAGCAGCTTCGCCACGCGGAACTGCTCATTCTGCGTACGGTGGCTGAGCAGTACCCGATCGCCCATTGCGATCTTGCCAGCCGAGATGCGACCGATCGCCACGTAGCCCAGGTAGTCGTCGTAGTCGAGCGTCGCCACCTGCATACACAGCGGCGCATCCACATCGACGGCGGGCGGTGGGACGTGCTGAACGATCATGTCGAGCAGCGGCGTCAGATCCTTCTTTTCGTCCGTCAGCTCTTTGAGCGCGTAGCCGTTGCGGCCCGACGCGTAGATCACCGGGAAGTCGAGCTGCTCTTCTGTCGCATCGAGCGCACAGAACAGATCGAACACCGCGTTCACCGTGCCTTGCGGGTTGCAGCCTTCGCGGTCGATCTTGTTGATCACCACAATCGGTCGCAGCCCAAGCTGAAAGGCTTTCTTCGTCACAAAGCGCGTCTGCGGTAGCGGTCCTTCAAACGCATCAACCAGCAGCACCACCGAGTCCACCATCCGCAGCACGCGCTCGACTTCACCGCCGAAGTCGGCGTGGCCCGGCGTATCGACGATGTTGATGCGGGTGGTGCCATAGGTGATGGCGGTGCACTTGGACAAGATGGTGATGCCGCGCTCGCGCTCTAGCTCGTTGTTGTCTAGGGCGCACTCGTGAATGACCTCACCGCGGCGGAATGAGCCAGCTTGCTTGAGCAAGCCATCAACGAGAGTGGTCTTGCCATGGTCGACGTGGGCGATGATGGCGATGTTGCGGACGTCTGTTCGCTTGGACATGAGCGGTAGGCCTCGAAGAGAAAATCGGCGCAGGAAGGCAACGAGCGGGACGTTACCGGCAGCCACGCAGCATGTTACGATGACTGCCACTCCTTTGTGTTGCGCGGTGCGGCTCTATAGCACGGCTTTTCGCAAGGAAGCGGACAATCACCAAAGAACGGCGAAAGTTTGTGGGAAGGGGAGCCCGACCGTGATGAGCGATAGCCCAAGTAACCCCCAAGACGTGCTCGACACGGCCCAAGGGCCGGATGGCGAGACGCTGACCTTACACGCCGTCCCCGGCGGCTTCGAGATTCACGCTGACGGCCAGCTGTATATCTCGTCCGCGCTGCGCCGCAGTGAGCGCGAGCTGGCCAACGTCGGCATGGTGGCGCTGCGCGATCGCAACGACATCACGGTGCTCATTGCTGGGCTGGGGATGGGACACCTGCTCGCTGCTGTGCTGGAAAACCCGCGCGTGGTTCGCGTCGATGTGGTGGAACACTCTTCGGCCATCATCAACTGGAATCGCAGCCACTTTGCAGCGCTGCACCGCACGGCGCCGCTCGATGACCCGCGCGTTCACGTCCACCAGATGGGCTTGTCGGCCTACCTGCGCGCCTTCCGTTACAAAGCGCTGCCGACCGTACAGCTCGAAGACAGCGGCTATTTGGCGATCTTGCTCGACCTGGATGAAGGCCCAAGCCACCTGCTTCGCGAAAAGAACGCCGAGCTGTATAGCGAAGACGGCCTGACCGATCTGGAAGAGACGCTTCGCCCCGGTGGCGTGCTCGCCTTGTGGTCCCAAGGTCGAGAGGTCGCGCTGATCGAGCAGCTCAAAGGCCGCTTTCAGAACATCGCCGAGATCGTCATCCCGGTCGAAGTCCCCGCAAGCCCCGGACTCGATTACCTATACCGCGCCCGTCGCCGTCCTCCCGTTCATCGCACCCGCGCCCAAGCGTAAACGTCAGCAGCGCCCATCCGTGGAACGGACGCACTCGATGCGGTAAGCGGCGCGTTGCACCTTCGCAGCTCGGCTTTGCACCTTCGCAGCTCGGCTTTGAATCTTCGCAGCTCGGCTTTGAATCTTCGCAGCTCGGCTTTGCACCTTCGCAGCTCGGCTTTGCACCTTCGCAACTCGGCTTTGAATCTTCGCAGCTCGGCATTGCAAGTGGCGGAGTCGTGCTCCATCGCCCTTCGAGCTGCACTTGACAGGCTCGGAGCGGGACTTTGGACACTCGCAGCTGCACTTGGCATGTTCGCAGCGGGGCTTTGAACCTTCGCAACCGCACTTTGCATGTTCGCAGCTGGGCTTTGAACCTTGGCAGCTGCACGTTGCAGATTCGGAGCCGCACGCTGAGCATTCGAAGCTGCGCTTTGAATGTTCAAAACCGTACTTTGCACTTTCAAAGCTGCGCTTTGCACTTCGCCTCGCTGCGCGCTGGGTGCTGACAGCGAAGCCAAGACGGCTACACGCCGCACTGCGGCAGCTGCTGCCACCCATCCCGTGCTAGGTTGGCGGCGTGAAACGGCTATTGGCACTGGCTTTATCGATTGTGGGCGCAGGCTCGGCACAAGCTGCCAGCGCGCAAGACGCCCCGAGCGGCTACTACGTCACCCGCAGTACCAGCGCAATGGGCACCGCAGTGCAAGTGCGCGCATACTTACCCACCCAGCCGACCGCGACACGCGAAGCAGAGATTGCCCGGCACCTGGAAGCAGCCATCGCAGAGATTCGCCGACTGGAAGGGCTGATGACGACCTGGAGGCCAGACAGCGACATCTCGAAGATCAATGCCAAAGCAGGCGTCGACAAAGTCGCGGTGTCCCCGGAGGTCTTCGAGGTGCTTGTGCGCTCGCAGGAGTTTGCGCAGCTGTCAAAGGGGGCGTTTGACATCTCGTTCTATGCGCTGCGCGGGCTGTGGAAGTTCGATGACGACATCGCACCGATCATCCCCGATGACAAAGAGATCCGACGGCGGCTGCCACTTATCAACTACCGCAACATCTTGCTGTCGCCCAAAGACCGGACCGTGCGTCTGGCCAAAGCTGGCATGGCGATAAACCTGGGTGGCATCGGTAAGGGCTATGCGGTCGACAAAGCGGTGCAGCTGCTGAGATCGCGCGGGATCGAGTCGGGGATGGTGCAAGCGGGCGGCGACCTGATGCTGTTTGGCAGCAAGAGTGGGCAGCCGTTTAAAGCCGGGATTCGCGATCCACGCAGCCTCGACCCGAGCGACTACTTCGCGGTGTGCGAGGTCAAAGATCGCGCCTTTTCCACCGCAGGAGACTACGAGCGCTCGTTTGTCCGCGAAGGCACGCGCTACCACCACATCCTCGATCCGCGCACAGGGCAGCCCGCTCGGGCGGCCCGCTCAGTGACGGTCTATGCCAAGGACGCAACGACCGCCGACGGGCTTGACGATGCAATCCTCATCTTGGGGCCAGAAAAAGGTCTTCCCATGTTGAAGGACTATCCCGGCGCGGGCGCGGTGGTCGTCGATGCCAGTGGCAAGATTCACATCTCGCCGCAGCTGGTTCCGCTGTGCAACGTGATTCACCCGCCGCAGAGCGGCATCTAGCCCCGACGGTGACGAACCCCATGAAGCTTGGACTGATTGCGTTTCCCTTGTATCGGTCGCTGCTCGATGATGCAGCCTTGTCGGAAACGCCACTGCTGCAAGAGGCACTGGCGAGCGAGGGTGCAGCGCTGCAGCTCCTAGATGGCTTTGCAAAGGAGCCGGCGGTGTCGCAGCTCGATGCGGTGCTGTTCCTGGGCTGCTGGGGCTATCACAATGAGCCAACGCAGTACCTCGACTACATCGACTGGCTCGAAGCGCAGGGCGTGACGGTGCTCAATCCGCCACGCGTACTGCGCTGGAACATGGACAAGCGCTACCTGCTCGACCTACAGCAGCAGGGTGTATCGGTTGCGCCGCTGCGTCATTACCCGCAGCACGCCCGCATCAACCTGGCTGACGAGGTTCAGCAGGCTGGCTTTGTGCGCTACGTGCTAAAGCCAACCGTGTCAGCGAACGCGAACAAGACGCGGGTGTGTGAGGGTCCGCCCGACGCAGCAGCGTGCGAGCTGGCCGATGACATCTTGCGGCACTCCGGGCTGCTGATTCAGCCCTTCTTTGACGCGCTGGTGACACACGGAGAGCTGTCGCTGCTGTTCTTCGGCGGCCAGTTTTCCCACGCGGTGTGCAAAGTGCCCCGGCCCGGCGACTTTCGCTCGCAGCCCAGCTTCGGAGCCCACCTATCACCGCTGTCACCATCCCTCCCGCTGCTGGCCCAGGCACAGAAGGCCATCTGGGCAGCGCCACACGGTCCGAGCCTTGCCTATGCGCGCGTCGATGGCTTTGTGCAGGACGGTCGGTTTGAGCTGGTCGAGCTAGAGCTTATCGAGCCGTTTCTGTTTCTGCGCAGCGCGCCCAGTCCGCAGCGCGCCGCGCAGCGGTTTGCACAAAGCATCGTGGCCGCCGTGTCTGCCAAGAAGTAGCCATCAAGCTGGGCTACCATCGCGGCATGAGGACGCACTTACAGTTCACCGGAATGCTCGCGGCGCTGAGCCTTGGACTTTGGGCCCAAGGCTGTGACTCCAGCAAAAACGATGGAGAGCTAGGCCGTGCCACCTTTGTCGTCGACTCGTGCGGCGGCGTGCTGTCAGACATCCAAGGCTGTCCGCTCAGCAACAAGCTGGCCCTGTCAGGCAAGTTCAACTTGGTGGCCACGGCGAAGACCGACAACTCGCTGCTGGCGGTGCGCTCGGACCTGCCGGGCGTGCTAAAGCTCGACGAAGTCAGCGCCAAGAGCTACATCGCCACCGGTATGCATGTCGGTGAAGCCAAGCTCATCGCCTACAACGACAGTGGTGACATCGATCGCATCAGCGTCTTTGTCGAAGAAGTGCAGCAGCTTGCGTATAACGAAATCTCGTCGGCTGCCGGGACGTTCAAGCTCCAGCCGAGCGGGGATCTAGACGCAACGCTGGTGCTGCGCAACGAGCTTCAGAGCTTCAACCTGTTCTTTGCGCAGCTGGATGGCTCGTCGCAAAAGATGCTGGGACGAGAGTCGTTTTCGTTCGTGAGCGATCCGGGCCTGACGTTCCAGGCCGGCAAGGAAAAGCCCGACACGCTGGAGTTTCGCTATCTGCGACCCAAGCCCGGCACCTACACGCTGCTCATCAACGCCAAGAGCGGGCCGGGTCGCTTCAAGCTGCAGATCACCGCGAACTAGCGGCTGCGACGACGACGACGAACGGTCGCGGCCAGCAGTCCAGCGCCAGCCAGCAGCGCCAGCGCGCTCGAACCGCTCTGCGCCGGAGCAAAGCGGCAGGTGCAGCCGGTTTCCACGGCGCCACCGTCGATCAAGGTTCCGTCGGAGCCATCGCCACCACCGCCACCGCTGCCCGTGTCAGGAGGCAGGTCTTGGCACGAGCCCTGACGGCACGACTGACCGGACGGACAGACGGTGCCAATGCACGGGTCGACACACGAGCCGTTCTGACAGACATCACCGACGCCGCAGCTCTTGCTCAAGCAGCCCGAGTCCACGCACTTGCCCGACGTCGTCTGGCAGCTCAAGCCCGCCGCGCAAGGCAGACAGTCGCAGGTGGTGACGCAGGCACCGTTTTGGCAGATCTTGCCCTGACCGCACGACACGCCGACGCACGGATCGATGCACAGACCGCCGGAACAGATGTAGGGAGACGGACACTTGATGCCATCGCAGGGGCTGACGCAGCTCCCCCCGCGACAGACTTGGTTGGCTGCGCAGGTCTTGCCAACGCACGCCGAGTCAATGCAGCGACCCAGCTGGCACTCCTGACCGACTGGGCAGAGCGCTTCGCTGCCACACGGATCTGAGCAGCGGCCCTTGGAGCAGAGCTGACCAATCGGACACGTTGCGCCGTCATCGACCTGACCGTTGCAGTCGTTGTCAACGCCGTCACAGGTTTCTTTGTTGACGCCCGCTTTGACGACGCTCTTGCAGAAGATCTTGCCGGCAGCATCACACTCGGTGACGCCAATCTGACAGGCACCTTGCTCGGTCGCCACGGTGCAGCTCTGGCCCGCACCGACGCAGGCGACGCCCGTGAAGCGGAACAGGAAGTCCTCGTAGTCGAGGTCGTTGCCGTTGACGCCCGCGTTGCCCGCCGCGTTGAGGAAGTCGAGATCCTCAAAGCCCAGGTAGAACGTGTTGGCCAGCTGGTTCGACTTGTAGGTCAGCGTCGAATACCAAGGACCTGGAGCCGAGCAGAGCGTGCAGTTGGTGCTAAACCGATGCTCGGTGTAGTGATACTGCGTCGCGTTGCCGGTGCCAGTGCCGTTCGGGTTGGGAACCAGCGCAAAGCCGATAAGCCCGCCTTTGTACGCTGCGCTCGCCCGAATCGACGACGAGGTCAGGTCCAACATGTTCGACGCAGGCAACCCAGCAGAAAACGGAAACAGGATCTGAATGTCGCTGTTTGCTGCCGCCTTGTTCAGGTTGGTGGTCAGATCCACCGGCACATACTTCGGCGGGTTGCTATTGGCGCGCGTGTCGTCGACGTTGTACCAGCCGATGGCAAAGTTGGCTCCACCGCCCTTGGCGACATAGCGACCGGAAAAGTCACACAGCGGAGAGAACTTCTGCGGCTCAATCTGCGCGTCCGTCTGCTCGTTGATGTTTTCGTTGAGAGAGCGAGCAAAGTCGTCTTCGTCGCCAAAAAACGGCACACGCGGGAACAGGGAAGGCAGGGGGAACCAGCAGGCCGGCCTGCGGCGCCGAGGCTAGCGAGACGGGTACACAGTCAGCAGCTGCTTGACGCGCTGGCGGATGTCATCACGAATCAGCCGGACCTGCTCGACGCGCTGATCCTTGGGATCGGACAGTGGCCAGTCTTCACGCCGAAGTCCCGGAATCACCGGACACGCCTCGCCGCAGCCCATCGTGATGAGCAGGCTCGCCTGCGAAGCAAGCTCGGTGGTGAGCCGCTGCGGGATCGATCCTTCGAGATTGATGCCGACCTCTTGCATCACCTGCACCACAACGGGATGAACGCCCGCGGCCGGATCTGTTCCTGCCGACAGCGCACGCAGCTTCGTAGGATCGGCCAAGTGATTCAGCCACGCCGCAGCCATCTGGGACCGTCCGGCATTGTGAACACAGGCAAACAACACAAGCTGCGGAGCGGACGTCATCGCGACTCCGATTGGGTGGGCCACAGTCGCCGACGCAGCCAAATCGCCAGGTAGACGAGCGTGATGAGTGCGGGCACTTCGATGAGCGGACCCACGACGCCGGCCAGCGCTTCTCCCGATGAGATTCCAAACACGCCGACGGCCACCGCAATCGCCAGCTCAAAGTTGTTTCCTGCAGCGGTAAAGGCCACGGCAGCCGTCTCCTCGTACGTGCAGCCAAGCCGACGCGCCGCCAAAAACGCCGACACAAAGATCACCACAAAGTACAGCAGCAGGGGCATCGCGATCCGCAGCACGTCGAGTGGACTCGCGAGGATCTTGTCGCCCTGCATCGCGAACATCAGGACGATTGTGTACAGCAGACCTAGCAGTGCCGTCGGCCCCAGTCGAGGCAGAAAGACCTGCTCGTACCACTGCTCTCCGCGTCGCCGGACCAAGACAAAGCGCGTCAGCGCCCCAGCCAGGAGCGGAACCCCAAGGAAGATCACCACACTGCGCGCGATGTCTGCCATCGACACCGAAAAGACCGCGCCTTCCATTCCCAGCCACGTCGGAATCACCGAAATGAACAGCCAGCCCAGCAGCGAATAGAACAGGATCTGAAACAGCGAGTTTAGCGCCACCAGCACCGCCGCCAGCTCATTGCTCCCGCCCGCCAGCAGGTTCCAGATGAGCACCATCGCGATACAGCGAGCCAGCCCAATCAGAATCAGCCCTGTCCGGTAGTGCGGCAGATCCGGTAGAAACAGCCACGCCAGCCCGAACATCACCACCGGCCCAATCACCCAGTTGAAGGTCAATGACAGCCCGAGCAGCTTCCCGCGTGCGGTCAGGTGATGCAGCTCTCCGTAACGGACTTTGGCCAGCACCGGGTACATCATCCACAGCAGCCCCACCGCGATCGGCAGCGACACCGTGTCGACCTTCAGCTGATCCAGCGCAGCCCCGAGTCCTGGCCATGCTCGACCGAGCGCCAACCCCAGCGCCATCGCCAGCCCGATCCACAGCGGAAGAAATCGATCGAGCGTCGATAGCTTTTTGACGATGTGCTCACGCATGCAGGACTCCGTAAGGACTGGACACCGGACGGAACACTACACAAGCAGCGGTCAAACGCAGCGCTCCTTTTCGGGAAAAGCGCCTGCGCTGGACGACGCGCTGGACGACGCACCGGTCAGCATCACTCGACTATGGTGCTTTGTACGTCACGCCCGCAATGTCCATGGATAAGCAGTCGACGATGCCACATTGGTATCTGTGCCGCTGGACGTAACCGGATGAGCCTGTTCTTCAGCATACGAAGCCCAGACCAAGCCACAGAGCACACAAGCACAGACAAGCCGACTGACTGCGGAATTGCACATGACCGTATCCCTGTTGCGAGCAGTCATTGTCGCAAGTGACTCCAGCGCAATCCCGGTCGAAGAGGCAGCACGAAGCAATCGCCCACGCCCACACAGCTTCCCTGCGCCAGCGAGACGACGATGGGGAAGCAGGATCAGTCCGCCGCGACGGAGGCAAGGGTTTCGTTGAGAGAGCGAGCAAAGTCGTCTTCGTCGCCAAAAAACGGCACACGCGGGAACAGGGAAGGCAGGGGGAACCAGCAGGCCGGCCTGCGGCGCCGAGGCTAGCGAGACGGGTACACAGTCAGCAGCTGCTTGACGCGCTGGCGGATGTCATCACGAATCAGCCGGACCTGCTCGACGCGCTGATCCTTGGGATCGGACAGTGGCCAGTCTTCACGCCGAAGTCCCGGAATCACCGGACACGCCTCGCCGCAGCCCATCGTGATGAGCAGGCTCGCCTGCGAAGCAAGCTCGGTGGTGAGCCGCTGCGGGATCGATCCTTCGAGATTGATGCCGACCTCTTGCATCACCTGCACCACAACGGGATGAACGCCCGCGGCCGGATCTGTTCCTGCCGACAGCGCACGCAGCTTCGTAGGATCGGCCAAGTGATTCAGCCACGCCGCAGCCATCTGGGACCGTCCGGCATTGTGAACACAGGCAAACAACACAAGCTGCGGAGCGGACGTCATCGCGACTCCGATTGGGTGGGCCACAGTCGCCGACGCAGCCAAATCGCCAGGTAGACGAGCGTGATGAGTGCGGGCACTTCGATGAGCGGACCCACGACGCCGGCCAGCGCTTCTCCCGATGAGATTCCAAACACGCCGACGGCCACCGCAATCGCCAGCTCAAAGTTGTTTCCTGCAGCGGTAAAGGCCACGGCAGCCGTCTCCTCGTACGTGCAGCCAAGCCGACGCGCCGCCAAAAACGCCGACACAAAGATCACCACAAAGTACAGCAGCAGGGGCATCGCGATCCGCAGCACGTCGAGTGGACTCGCGAGGATCTTGTCGCCCTGCATCGCGAACATCAGGACGATTGTGTACAGCAGACCTAGCAGTGCCGTCGGCCCCAGTCGAGGCAGAAAGACCTGCTCGTACCACTGCTCTCCGCGTCGCCGGACCAAGACAAAGCGCGTCAGCGCCCCAGCCAGGAGCGGAACCCCAAGGAAGATCACCACACTGCGCGCGATGTCTGCCATCGACACCGAAAAGACCGCGCCTTCCATTCCCAGCCACGTCGGAATCACCGAAATGAACAGCCAGCCCAGCAGCGAATAGAACAGGATCTGAAACAGCGAGTTTAGCGCCACCAGCACCGCCGCCAGCTCATTGCTCCCGCCCGCCAGCAGGTTCCAGATGAGCACCATCGCGATACAGCGAGCCAGCCCAATCAGAATCAGCCCTGTCCGGTAGTGCGGCAGATCCGGTAGAAACAGCCACGCCAGCCCGAACATCACCACCGGCCCAATCACCCAGTTGAAGGTCAATGACAGCCCGAGCAGCTTCCCGCGTGCGGTCAGGTGATGCAGCTCTCCGTAACGGACTTTGGCCAGCACCGGGTACATCATCCACAGCAGCCCCACCGCGATCGGCAGCGACACCGTGTCGACCTTCAGCTGATCCAGCGCAGCCCCGAGTCCTGGCCATGCTCGACCGAGCGCCAACCCCAGCGCCATCGCCAGCCCGATCCACAGCGGAAGAAATCGATCGAGCGTCGATAGCTTTTTGACGATGTGCTCACGCATGCAGGACTCCGTAAGGACTGGACACCGGACGGAACACTACACAAGCAGCGGTCAAACGCAGCGCTCCTTTTCGGGAAAAGCGCCTGCGCTGGACGACGCGCTGGACGACGCACCGGTCAGCATCACTCGACTATGGTGCTTTGTACGTCACGCCCGCAATGTCCATGGATAAGCAGTCGACGATGCCACATTGGTATCTGTGCCGCTGGACGTAACCGGATGAGCCTGTTCTTCAGCATACGAAGCCCAGACCAAGCCACAGAGCACACAAGCACAGACAAGCCGACTGACTGCGGAATTGCACATGACCGTATCCCTGTTGCGAGCAGTCATTGTCGCAAGTGACTCCAGCGCAATCCCGGTCGAAGAGGCAGCACGAAGCAATCGCCCACGCCCACACAGCTTCCCTGCGCCAGCGAGACGACGATGGGGAAGCAGGATCAGTCCGCCGCGACGGAGGCAAGGGTTTCGTTGATGTTGTTGTTGTTCGCCGAGCCGTTGAGATACCCCTGCAGGCGTCCCGACAGCGGCACCATTTGACCGTTTGGCTGGGTCACCACCGCCATCGCGGGCTGCACCGCCAGCATGCAGCCACCGATCGCCACCAAGCACAAAGCCGTAAGCCCATCTTTTCGCTTCATCTTGCAAACCCCCCCTTGCTGCGCAGTGCAGACTTACGGTCATTGTAACCCGTTTTGGGACGAATCAAGCATTTTTTTCGTCACGTCGAGCACTCTTAATCCAGCGGGTCATAAAAGTGCTACTTTTTAGGTTTGGAGGCTCACCGGATTGGCTGGGCTGGTGGTCGCTTGGGGAGTGGTCCGGTCACTGGCCGGTTTTCCCGATGCTGGCGCGACGGGAGGTGACTACCTTGGCGGCGGATGCCTACTTTTTTCGGACCCGATGACCCTTCGGGCGCTGCGTTATGCGGATAGCTTGCGATCTGGTTATGTCGATATAGTCGGTAGAAAGCGATTCCCTGTTAAGGCTTCGATTGTGGCGGCAGAGAGAGTTGTGTCTTTGGACCCAGGGCTCTCTGTCCTTCTGCGGGTCCCAGGGCCTTCCCAGAGTCCCCGCTTCCCAGTGCCGTGGCGGCTCCAGCGCCGACGAGGACACCGGTTCCGATGAGTCCAATTGCCCCAAGCGCGCGCGTGAAGAAGCCGGGCTTCTCTGTCTCTGCTTGTGTAGCCATGCCATCTTGAAGCGCTGCGAATTCACGATCCAAGCTGTGAGCGTGCTCCTCCCACTGCTTGGCCAAGTCCGTCGCTGCCTGCAATTCCTTACTGAGCCGCCGGTTGTCGGCTGTCAGCGTCGCGATGTTCTGGTTGGCAACG
>CALMML010000237.1 GCA_937868485.1 uncultured Myxococcales bacterium
AGGTCGCGGTGGATCACGCCCTTTTCGTGCGCTGCCGCCAGCGCCGCCGCGATCTGCCGAGAGATGCGCACCACCTCGGGAACCGCCAGCTTGCCACCGTTTTGCTTCAGTCGCTGCCCGAGCGTGTCACCCTTCAGAAACTCCATGACCAGGTAGGCAACACCCGTCGGAAGCTGCCCATAGTCGGAGATCTGAACAATGCCCGGATGATCGACGATGTTGACCGCGCGCGCCTCGTTGAAGAAGCGCTGCGCAATCTCGGGTTCCTGGGCGTAGCGACCGTGAAGCACTTTGATCGCAACGCGACGCTCGATCGGCTCCTGGATGGCTTCGTAGACAGCCCCCATTCCGCCCTTGCCGATCATGCGTACCAAACGGTACGGACCAATCTTATCGCGCGGCAGACCTGTAGACACCAAGTGGCATCATATCACTTCAATTCAGCCTTCATGAAGGGTCTTCCGCGTAAGGAAGGTCACGCTAAGTTTCTGGTTTTGGTCGCAAATCGGAGTGTAGGTCGGACCGTGCAGCCACATGGCGTGTAGGCCGGGTCGTCGATTCCGCTCGGCCTGCCGCGGCTGGGTGCAAAAGGGCTCAAAAGGACTCGATTTCGGTCAAAACCGCGCGCATTCGGGCCGCTGGAGCCGCTAGCGGTCGGAAGGCTCAGCCGGACGCAGCTCTTTGACCGCAGACAGGCCCGGAGGCACCGGCATCACCTTCAGCTCGGGACGCCCTTTGCTACCCTGCACACGCTGACGGACAAAGTAGATGCCTGCCGTAGGCGTCATCAGCGTTGAGCACTGCGGAGCCACTTTGCGCATCTGCCCGCCACTGTCCGACGGATCATCAGACACGGGCGCTTCGACATCCGGTAGCTCGATGCAGGCGCGATGGCTGCCGACGCTGGTTGCATAGCGATAAAACCGTCCAGGCGAAAGCAGCATCCGATCGCTACCATCGACGGTGAGCCGTCGTGCGTCCCCACCATCCTCACTTGGGCGATAAAAGTACACGATCGTCGATGACGAAGCGCCGCTCACTGGATGCGGATCGGGCACCGCGCGCGGAGGCTGACCAAACAGTCGCTTTTCCGCCTGCCGGGCTGCGTCCGCGGAGCTGCTCCCGAGCGAAGCCAGCACCGACGGACGACCCGTGTCGAATTCGCCATAGCGAACCCAGGCCGCGATCGCCGCTTCTTGCACATCCGAGCTATCGTCGGACAGCGCCGTCTTCAGCGCGCTTTCGTTGCCTTCCGCTTCCCACGCTGCAACCTGACGCACGCGCATCCCGGCACAGCCCGAAGAAACCGACAGCGACAGCAGCGCGAACAGCCCGACCGAGCCCATCGAAATCGTCTTGTTCACCGTAAACCCTCCGAGAAGCGCCCCGACAACGTGCCAGCCACTACTTGCGTTCGCCCATCCGCCGATACAGCTCGACGTTCTTTTGGACCGTCTCCAGATCGTGGTAGGCACGCAGCTTTGCATCTTCCCACTCTCGGTCCAGCTCGGAAAGCCCCCACTTGCCGTCCTGTCCCAAAGACAGCGCAAACGGCTTGCCCGCGTCCGTCCCACACCGCGCTTGCTGCGCCGACACCAGCGTCACCGGCATCTGCTCGCCCACCCGCTCGCGAAAATCGGCGGCATAGCGCTCGGGGTAAAGCTGCCAAAACAGCTCGCGTCCACTGTCCGCTTCCGCCGCGTACAGCCGAGCCAGCGCCGCCGCTTGCTCTGGACCCGGATAGCGCGAGGTAATGGCCGAAGCCATCTGCGCGTGAAGCTTCTGCACCGTCGACACCGACCACTGCGTGTTCTGCAGCAGCGCGTCGTAGACCGCCATTCCGTCGGCTTCCAGGATCGCGTCACGCAGATCATGACACGCGGACTCCGCCGTTTTGCCTCGTGAACAGCCTGATGCCAGCGACAGCAGCAGCGAACAAGCCCACAGGCCGATTCGCGCATCAATCAAGGCTTGTCCTCGCCTTCACCTTCGGACGCGAGCTTGTCTTTGTGCGACTCGCTCTCGGCGCGCTTTTTCGCCAGCGCTTGCCGACGCTGACTCTGCACGTTCACGATGAGCCGCATCTCGATGTACAGACCGACGACCAGCCAGATGAGCGGATAGCCCGGCAGCTCAAAGCCTCGCACCTTCGCGAAGGTGAGCAGCCCGCCGACCATCGTCAGGATCGCCGCGCCCGTCGCCACCGCCAGCGAAAACGAGCGATTGGCCGACAGGATCAGCCCGCCAAGGAGCAGCCCGATCCCAACCACCAGGTTGCCCGGAAACAGCATCAGCCCAAACGGCTGAAGTCGCACGAGAGCGAACACGCCCATCATGCACATCATCACGACCAAGTACGAAGTTTGAGAGCGCACAGAACGCCTGCTAACACGACTTTGCACCGCGCGCCACGAAGAACGCAGCAGCGCTGGGAAGCGCGGCGGCTTACAGGACCGCGATGGAAGCGGTCTTGTCGCGAGTTCCCGTCGCCCACGATTTTTGATCTTGCCGCCCAAAGGCTGCCTTTGATATGCAAGGCACCTCCTTAGCGAGCCGATCGCTGTTTTTTTTGGCCATCACGCTCTGCGTCGTGCCCGAGGTCTTCGGGTGCTCTCGTTCTCCAGTCTTTCGGTAATGGGCAAACTTTATCCACACCTGTGGATAAGTCTGTGGATGGTGGTTGAATGTTGAGTGATCTGCCCCTCGATAGCACGACCTCGGGAACCAGTCATACGACTGGCTCGTCCGAGCTGTGGGACGATGCCTTAAAGGTCATCGCTCGCAAGCTATCGGCGCAGAACTTTGACCTGTGGTTTCGTCCGATTCGCTGCCAAGGAATCGACGGACACACCATCCGGCTTCTGGCACCCAACCAGTTCATCAAAGAGTGGTTCGAGACGCACTATCAGCAAGTCGTCCTCGAAGTGATTGGCGAAGGCAGCAGCCGACCGTACAGCATTTCTTGGACCATCGACGAAAACCACGCCGACGACGAGCCAGCGCCCGAGCCCGCCGCCGCAAAAGCGTCACCGAGCCCGCCCAAAGCGGTCAGTGAGCCACCTCGTCCGAGCGACAGTGCCAGCCGACGCAGCTCGTCCACGATGCAGCGCGGAAACAAGCCATCGACGGAAAACCAAGATCTGGGTCAAGAGCTGCTCGCGCGCTACATCTTCGATTCGTTTGTGATTGGCCCGTCGAATCAGCTCGCTGCTGCCGCCAGTCGTGCCGTCGCTGACAATCCGGGTGGAAAGTACAATCCGCTGTTTATTTATGGCGGTGTGGGGCTCGGCAAGACGCACCTTCTGCACGCGATCGGGCACCAGATTCAGGCCGATCATCCGTCGTGGCGCATCCTGTACCTCAAGACCGAGACGTTCATGAACGAGTACATCAACATGGTGCGCTCGGGAAAAATCGACGAGTTTCGGGTGAAGTACCGCGACAACACCGACGTGCTGCTGATGGATGACATCCAGTATCTCGGCGGCAAAGAGCGAACCCAGGACGAGTTTTTCCACACGTTCAACGCGCTGTTCGAGTCGCATCGTCAGATCGTCGTCACCGCCGACAA
>CALMML010000238.1 GCA_937868485.1 uncultured Myxococcales bacterium
TGAGCTTGAGTCGGCTGAGCTTGAGTCGGCTGAGCTTGAGTCGGCTGAGCTTGAGTCGGCTGAGCTTGAGCAGGCTGAGCGGGCTTTTGGGCATCCGCTTGGGCGGATTCGATGGCTTTCACGCGCTCTTCGATGGCCGCGCGATCCGGTGCCTGTGGAGCCGCTTGCAAATACGCCTTATAGGCCGTCAGCGCCTTGGCGGTATTTCCAGCGCGCTGCCAAGACTCTCCGATGCTGGCGAGCAGCGTGGCTTCCTTGGTGATGTCAAACGCAGCTTGGTATTCGCGCGCAGCCAGCTCGAACTTCCCGGCGGAAAACGCTTCTTGGGCCGAGTCAAAGTGCTGACCCGCCGCCGCGTAGTCTTGGGCTCTCGCGGACGAAGCCGGAAGCTGCACCGCACCGGCCAAGCAGACAGCCAATGAGACGCTTCCGAGCAGCGGTCGCACAAGTCCCCGGCGGTCTCGTCGCACTTTCCCGGATCGCATGTGTTCTTTGGTCATCGGGCTCGCAATCCTAACCCAGACCCACGGACCATACGCACTCGTTTTGTTGCGAGGCTGGCCTAAGTGGTGATATGCGATCGGCCCAATGCGTACTCGAAATACCTTGTGCTCCGCCGCGTTAGCCGTCGCGGTGGGATGTTCGGCAGCCACGTTTTTTGGCCAAGAGGCGGAAGCAAACCAAGCCCAAGCGGACAGTCGGAAAGGCAAGCCCGACGCTGCTGGACCTCGCGAGATCAAGAGCCGAGAGCTGATGGCCGAGCGCGAAGGCCTGAAGCTGAAGCTGTACGAAAAGTGGCGCGCAGGCAACGAGGAGTCGTGGAAGCAAAACGGCAAGGTGATCTTGCTGGTTCACGGCGCGACGTGGGCGAGTCGCTGCACGTTCGATCCCGACCCGGATCACGGCTACTCGATGATGGAAATGCTGGCCGACGCGGGCTACGACGTGTTCGCGGTGGATCTGCATGGCTACGGACGATCGGAGCGGTCGGACAGCGACTGGACGGACTCGCAGAGCGCGGCCAAAGATGTCGAAGCGGCTGTCGAGTTCATTCGGGCGCTGCGCTGGGTCGAGCGGATTCACCTGTTCGGCTATCAGTGGGGCGCGCAGCCAGCGGCGCTGTTTGCCAGCCAAAAGCCGCACAAAGTCGGTCGTCTGGCGCTGCTCGGGATGCGCTACAAGCTGATCGACAAAGGCGCGAGCGTTCCGCCGGGACCGCTGCGGACGCTGGGACAGCAGGCGAGCTTGCTCAAGCCCGAAGACGGCGACCTGGATCCAGAGTTTGTTCGGCGACGGGCGCAGGTCTGTCGGTCGGAGTCGGCTTCAGCTCCAAATGGAGCGATCATTGACTTGACCAAGCCGAGCCCGGTGGACCCTGGAAAGCTCAAGGTTCCGACGCTGGTGCTGCAAGGTGAGCGCGATGGCTCGCCGGAGCTGACCCAAGATCGACTGACGTTTTTCCAGCAGCTCGCGAGCCCCGGAAAGTGGTTTACGTTCCTTCCTGGCGTCGGAAAGTACGCGCCGATCGAGCGAACGCGGACCAAGTTTGATCAAGTGCTGCTGAGCTTCCTTGACCAAGGTCAGTAGCGATTCGTCCAAGCGCTTGCGCGGTGTCCGTCGGAAGTCAGGCGGACCCTACGCGCGATCGAGGATGGCGATGCACTCGACTTCGGCGGTGTGTGGCATCAGATCAATCGGCTGCACGGTGCGGGGACGGTAGCCGAACGCAGCCAGCTCGACGAGATCGCGTCCCAGCGTCATCGCATCGCACGAGACATAGACGAGCTTCGAGGCGGTCACGGTCCCGAGCAGCGGCACAATCGATCGCGCTCCACCACGCGGCGGATCGAGGACGATGGCATCTGGGCGCAGTCCTTCTTTGAGCAGCTGTGGCAAGGCTTTTTCGACGGCAAGCGGCTTTACGGTCAGGCGTCCCGCAGCGTAATCGGACTCGGACAGCGTGCGCAGGCGGGCAGCGGCGCGAGGCTCTCCTTCGACGGCAGTTACCGGGCCTTGCAGCGACAACAGCGCGCGGGTCAGGTTTCCGCTTCCTGCATACAGCTCCAAGATCGTCGGACGGCTGGTGAGTCCGTGACGGAGCGCGTCGGCAACCCAGCGTGGCAGCTGGCTGTGACCGGGCGCGCTGGCTTGGGCAAATCCGTCGGCACTGGCGGGCAGCGGTCCCAGCTCATCACCGAGATCGATCGTCGCTGCGCCGATGATCTGTTGATCGATGATGGCTCCTGCGATGTGATGCTGGGCGACGAGACGTTCCAGTGCTTTGACGAGCGGCGCACGACTGGTTCGCGGACCGGGCTCGATGGCCAAGTGAACGGCGCGCTCGCTCGGGGTCTTGCCACGATCGATTCCGACGAGACCGGACAAATAACCGCCGGTGCCAATCAGCGCGAGCAGGTGCGTTGCTTTGTGAAACAGCACGTCGGACAGCAGCGGATCGAGCACGGGACAGTCGCTGGTGGGCTGACGCTCGCTTGATCGAGCAGACGCAAACGACAGCTTGAACTGATCTCCGACGGGAATCACACCCAGTCGAGCGCGCAGTCGATAGCCCAGATCGCTCGTCGGTGACAAGATCGGCAGCACCTCGGCCCCCGAGTGACGAACGGCGCGAGACACCCAGCGCGCTTTGGCGTGAAGCTGTTCGGACCTTGTGACATGCATGATCGGACAGCCACCGCAGCGACCGGGAATGGACAGCGGACAGGCGGGCTCTTGACGAAGCAGCGACGGAGTTACAATCGAACGCAGCGAAGCGCGAACGTAGCCTTTGCGTAGCTCATCGAGAGCGACTTCGACTTCTTCTCCGCTGACACCACCGGGAACGAAGACGACGCGACCATCGGCCAGGCGACCGACGGCTTCTCCGCCAGCGGCCAGATCGGTCAGCGTGACTCTGGCACGTAGGCCACTGTACGCAGCAGACGCACCGGGCGAAGCAACAGACGGAAGAACAGCACCAGGACCATCGGACGAAGAAGCAGAGGTAGACAAAGTGGGTGGCATGAAAGGCTAGGCTCGTAAAAAGTGCAAGAGCGGCTTCTACTCAAGGTGCGGGTCGTGTTACGAGCGAAAGAGCCCATGCGACGCTTGGTCTTCGCCAGTCTGCTTCTGCTTGGTGCGCAGCGTGCGCATGCCGAACGTCGCGAGCTGAGCGTCGGGGTTCAGCCGCTGTTTGCCGTCGGATATTTGTCGGATCGGAGCGGCAACGGAGGCGGTGGCAACGCGCACATTCAGCTCGGACTGACCGACGCGGTGTCGATCGTGGCGTTTGGTGGCGCGTCGTATCATCCGCTGCCAGCGAATCCCGACGAAAAGCTGGCGGAAGGAACGCTGCTCGCGTGGCAAGCGAGCGTCGGTGTCTCGTATGCGCTCGACATTGTGCGGATTCAGCCGTTTTTTGAAGCCGCCGTCGGTGTGCTGTCTTTGCAAACGCAGATCGGCAAAGAGCTAACGAGCAGCCTGCAAGCGGGCGTTTCCGTCGGGCTCGGTGCGGACTATCTGCTGAATCGGTACTTTTCCTTCGGGGTCGCGTTCCGTTATCACGGTGTGGTGACGGATCTTTCGAACATTCCGCTGTATCTGACGGTTGGTCCTCGAGCGCAGGTGCGCTTCTGGTTGTAAGCGATGGCGGGACAAGTTGCGGACTTGCAGCGACGGAAGCTGCGACGACTGATGACGCTGGTGGCGATCTTTGCCTACGGACCGAGCGCGCTGCTCATCACGATTGGCGTGCTGATCTTGGTGTTTGGACACGCGACCAAAGACGTGGTGTTCGGCATCATGACGCTGAGCCTGACGGTGACGCTGCTGGGCGGAGTGGCGCTGACGATCGTCTATGTCCGACGGGAATCAAGCGTTGCGCAGCTTCAGACCGAGTTCGTCAACAAGGTGTCGCACGATCTGCGTACGCCGCTCACTTCGATTCGGCTGTTCGTCGAGACGCTGCAAGCCAAGCGGGTGCAAGATCCCGAAAAAGTGCAGCAGATCCTCGATATCGTCGCGACGGAGACCAAGCGCTTGTCAGAGATGGTCGAGCGGCTGCTCGGCTGGGCGCGAATGGAAGCGGGACGACGGATCTATCGGCTGGAAAATGAGTCTCCGTCGGATGTCGTCGATGCGGCGCTGCGTGCGTTCGAGCCGCAGGTGCTGTCTTACGATCCGGCGCAGATTCGCTTGGAAAAACAGATCAGCGACGATCTCCCCAAAGTGCGCGTCGATCGGGCGGCGATGAGCGAAGCGCTGCTCAACCTGCTGCAAAACGCGTTTCACTACACCGGAGAAAGCAAGGTGATCTCGGTGCGCTGTCAGCGTCGCGGTCCGCAGGTTGTGATCAGCGTGTCCGACAACGGTCCGGGCATTCCCAAGAACGAACAGCGACGTGTGTTTGAAAAGTTCTATCGCCTGACACGACCGGAGCAGCCGCTTCAGCCGCCGGGAACGGGGCTCGGACTGTCGATGGTGCAGCACATTGTGGCAGCGCACGACGGATCGGTGACGGTGGACAGCGAGCCTGGTCATGGCGCAACCTTTACCGTGCTGCTGCCTGCGGTGCCGTAGTCTCGACGAAAGAACACGGGAATGGGTGAGACGATCCTGCTGGTCGAAGACGATGTATCGATTCGCAAGGCGCTTCAGCTCAACTTGCAGCTGGAAGGCTACGAAGTGCTGTGCGCCGAAGACGGGGAAATCGGGCGCAGGCTGTCGGAAAGCGAGCACACCGATCTGATTGTCGTCGATCTGATGCTGCCTCGGCTGTCGGGTCTGGATCTGATTCGCGAGCTGCGTCAGCGTCGGGCCGAGCTGCCGATCTTGGTGCTGTCGGCCAAGGATCAAGAAGCCGATAAGGTGATGGCGCTGTCGCTCGGGGCCGATGACTACATGACCAAGCCGTTTGGGCTGGCGGAGCTTCTGGCGCGGGTGCGAGCGCTGCTGCGTCGAGGTCGCTTGCATCGCAGCCTGTCGAGCACGCCGAGCAGTCCGGGCAACAAAGCGTCGTCGCGAATCTATCTGGATGTGCCGGGACGAAGGCTGCTCGTCGAAGGTCAAGATGTCGAAACGACCGCCAAAGAGTTCGATCTGCTGCGGCTGTTTATGTCTCATCCCGGGCAAGTGCTGACGAGAGATCAGATCATGCAGCGAATCTGGGGCGGCGAGCACTTCACGCTGCGAACCATCGACAACTTCGTGGTGCGACTGCGCAGCAAGATCGAGACAAATCCCGACACGCCGCTTCATCTGGAAACGGTGCGCGGCGTCGGCTATCGCTTCAATCCGTAAGTCGCGTGACCGAAGAATCCGCCCAGCAGTCGGCGGCTGTGGCTCGTTTATCGAAAAGTAATTCTGTAGCCAAAGCTGCAAAATCTAGCTGGAATGTGGCAACATAGGTTCCACTCGGCAGTGTGTCCGAGCCTCCTGTGATGCGTCACCCATGCCGTAGACAATCATCCGCGGTCTTCCGTGAGGCGCTGCGCCTTGGATCGCTGCTGCTGCTCCTGCTTGTGGCGGGTCGAGCACGGGCGGATCAGCCTCCGCTGGTTGCGACGGCACCGTTCGATGGTCGCGAGCAGCTTCATCCGCCGAAAAAGCCGATCGAGCCGAGCTTTACCGCGAGCGTGGTCTACGAAGCGCTGGAGTCCAAGAGCGCCGGTCGTCCGTATCGCTTGCTCGCGCCGGATCTGTGGACGGGCATGGCGCGGGTCAAGCACCAAGGTCAGACCGCCGATGTGCCGGGCATGGCACGACTCCTGGGCGCGCGGCTGGTGCTGTCGGGCTATGTGGAAGCGACTGGCAGCAAAAAAGGGAAGCCGTATCGGCTGTTTATCTGGGTGTATTCGGCAGATGGTGTGCAGCTTGGCAAGCGGTCGTTTGACCTGGATCGCAGCCTGCTTCAGCCCGCCGCGTTTGCCGACAAAGCAGCGGCGATTCAGCAGCTGATTGAGCAAGCGCTGCCGCAGACCATATCGGGTGGTCATGAGGTCGCGGTGTCGCCGACTTCGCTGTCGCCCGCGCACAGCGTGGCAAGTCCGACGGCAGCTGCGTCGCCAAGTCCTGCGCAAGCCGAACCTGTCGAAGAGCTTCCGACGGTGATGAAGCCGGGATCTGCGCTGGCTCCGCCGGTGGTGGGATCGAACCTGCCGCAGCGCACGGGCCAGATCACGCAGTACGAAGACAGCGAAGAAGTGCAGTTTGATCCGAACAAGCCGAGGCAGTCGCTGGTGCCGCTCAGTCCCGAAGCGCGCGACATGCTGGAGCGGCGGCCTCCGTGGCAGTCGGCGCTGGAGCTGGGCGCGGGCTACGTCTACAGCACGCGGCTGTTGCAAAACGAAGGCTCGGATCTGCGCTTTGGACGGTCGGGAACGCACGGCATGGTGCTGCTCGGAGAGCTTCATCCGCTGGCGCTGCTGCCGTCGTCGGGCGCGTGGCTGTCGGGCCTGGGACTGCGCGCGCAGGTGGTGCTGCCGTTTTGGTCAGACATTGCGCATGTGCGGGAACCGGGACAGCCTCCGTCGGGAACGTACACCGCGAGCGAGCTGCGCTACGACGTGGCACTGCGGGCGCACGTCAATCCGTGGAACCTGGAGCGACGGCCCGATGTGGCGCTGGAGCTTCTATACGGCGAGCACTCGTTTCAGACCGCCGCCAAGAGCAACATTGATTATCTGCGGATTCCCCCCGCGAGCTATCGCTACGTCGGTGGCGCGCTGCACGTTCGCTTGTTTTTGACACGACGCTTTTCCATCGCGGCGGGTGGCACGCTGGCCAAGCACCTGAGCCTGGGACTTCAGACGCGGCCCGGCATCGACGACGGCAGCATGACCGCAGCGCGCGACAAGAACGGCTTTTTGTCGTACGGACCCGGCAGCGGCTATCAGTGGCGCGTCGAGGCCACGACGCAGGTCAACGTCTATCGAGGGCTCACGCTCGGGGCGCGCTTCTTTTTCGAGCAAAACCGTCTGTCGTTCGAGGGAAACGGCAACATCCTGACCACCAGCGCGCAGCCCGTTACGTCGGCCAAAGACGAATACCTCGGCGTGATGGCAACCGTTGGCTACACCTACCAGCCGCGCCTGTTTCGCTAGCGTTCCACG
>CALMML010000239.1 GCA_937868485.1 uncultured Myxococcales bacterium
GAGCCTCCCCCGCATTGTTTGAACAATTCAAACAGGTCCAGGGAGCCTCCCCCGCGTCGTTTCAAAAGTTCAAACAGGTCCGGGGAGTGTCCCCCGCTTCGTTTGAACAGTTGGAAAGCGTCCGGGGAGTGGCCCTGGCAGCGTTTGAACAGTTGGAAACGGTTCGGGGAGTGGCCCTGGGGGCGTTTGAAAAGTGGGAAGAGGTTCGGGGAGTGGCCCCGGTGCGGTTTGGCAGCGGCGGCTAGTCGGCGGGGTGGAGGTGGTGCTGGGTGATGAGCTTGTACAGGTGCATGCGGTCAATCTGGGCGCGGCGCGCGGCTTCGCTGATGTTGCCTCGGGTCGCCCGGAGCATCGCTTGCAGGTACTGCTTTTCAAAGGCATCGACCAGCTTCTGCTTGGCGACTTTGAACGGCACCGCCAGGTCCACTTCGAGCGAGCCATCTTCGCTCGGCCCACTGCGCAGCGGCAGCCCGCCCCCGCAGAACGGGTCTTCATCGGGGATGTGGAAGGCGCGCTCGATGGCGTTGCGTAGCTCGCGGACGTTGCCGGGCCAGGTGTAGTCGCTGTCACACAGGCGGGCGGTGATTTCGGCCTGCGTGGGGGCCGGGCCGCGCTGGGTGGCGCACAGTCGCTCGTAGAAGTGCTCGATGAGCAGCGGGATGTCTTCGCGGCGCTCCCGCAGGGGCGGGATGTGGATGTTTACCACCGACAGCCGGTAGTACAGGTCCTGGCGAAAGCGGCGCTCGTTTACTTCGGTCGATAGGACGCGGTTGGTCGCGGCGATGACGCGCACGTCGATGGGGCGGGTGCGCTCGGCACCGATGCGGCGGACCTCGCGACGCTCGAGGACGCGCAGGAGCTTGGGCTGAAGGTCGAGGGGCAGCTCGCCGATCTCGTCGAGAAAAATCGTGCCGCCGCTGGCGCGCTCAAAGGCCCCGCGATAGTCGCTGACCGCGCCGGTAAAGGCCCCCTTGACGTGGCCGAACAGCTCACTTTCGATGAGGTTCTGCGGCAGCGCGGAGCAGTCCACGACGACGAGCGGCTCACTGGCGCGCAGCGACGCTTGGACGAGCGCTTCGGTGACGGCCTCTTTGCCCGTGCCGGTCTCGCCGGTGATGAGCACGGTGGCACTGGAGCGCGCGACCTGGGCGATGCGCGAAAACAGCCGCCGCATCACCACCGTCTCACCGACCATGTCGCCAAAGCGGCCCGCCGGGTGCAGCGCGGCGCGAACCGGTTCGTCGTGTAGGGCGTCGAGGCGCAGCTTGGTCCGTCCGAGCGACACCACCGTTCCCGAGCGCAGCACCAGGTCAAACACCCGCATGCCACCGACAAAGGTGCCGTTGGTGCTGCCGACATCGCGAAGTCGCCAGCCGGCTTGGGTGCGCGCGATCTCGATGTGGTAGCCGCTTACGCTCTTGTCGGACAGGACCAGGCCGTTGTTTTCGCGGGTGCCGATGCGGACGAGCATCTCGTCATCGCTGTCGTAGTGGCTGCCCGCGTCGGGGCCCTCCACGACAGAGACGCGTACCTTGGGCAGATCGATCGTCGTCGAAAGACCGTGAAGTTGTGCCTCGGTTCGCAGCCCCGCTCGCGCATCCATGGGCGGCAACTTAACACAAGGGTCACACTGCAATTGCCCGCGCTGTGCGTCGCGTAGGAAAATGGTGGCAAGGCGGTACAGCGAGACTTGATGCGACAGCTGAACGTAGGAATCGGGCCGCTTCTTTGCGTCTCGGTGAGCCTGGGTGTTTCGTCGATGGCGAGCGCGCAGCCGGTCGATCCACGCAGCCGGGCCCAGGATCTGCTGGGGCAGATCGATCAAGCGCTGGCGGCTCGGGACGGGACGCGGGCGGACAAGCTGCTGGAACAAGCGATGACGCGCGCGCCGCAGCCCGAGGTGTCACTGCGGCTGGGGCGGCTGGCGGAGCTGGAAGGGCGCGCGGTCGAAGCGCTCGATCACCATCGTCGCTACCTGGACCTTATGGGCGATGCGGCGGACGGGCAGGTGCGGGCGCAGGTGGACGCGATGCAGCAGCGCCTGCGCGAGCCGGTGGCAGAGGTAGAGCTGCTCGGTCCCAGCGGCAGCGTGCTGTACGTCGATGGTCGGGTGGTGGGTGTGCTGCCGTTTTCGTCGCCAATGCTGCTGTCGGCGAAGAGTCATCGCTTCCGCATCCAGACAGGCAAAGGTCGCTACGAGTCGGATCCGCTGGAGCTTGCGCCGCAGATGCGGGCCCAGCTCCACTTGACGCCAGCGGCGGCGGGGACGGCGGTGGCGATCCTGAGCTTGTCGAGTGAGTGGCTGCTGGTCATCGAGCCGCCGGAGCTTTCCTCGGCGCAGCGGACGCAGATCGAGCAGAGCCTGACGACGCTGGCCAAGCGCGAGCGGGCAACGCTTGTGCCGCCGCAGAGGCTGGCGCGGGCGCTCGGGCCGAAGCTGACAAGCTGTCTGCAAGATCCGCTGTGTCAGCAGCGGGTCGCCAATGAGCTGGGGACGCGGGCGGTGGTGCGGGTGCGGCTCGACGCGGCGGCGGGCAAGCTGCAAGCGGAGTGGTTCGATGTCGATGGCGGGGGGCTGGCTGCGCAAAAAGAGCGGGCGTGCGGCCCCTGCCAGGGCGAAAAACTTCAGCAGGCGATGGCGGCGCTGTCGGGAGAGCTGCTGCGCGAGGCCCAGAACCATCCGCGCGGGATCGTGGAAGTTGGCTCGCAGCCAGCGGGCGCGGCGGTGCTGATCGATGGCCAGCAGCGCGGGGTGACGCCGTATCAGCGGGCGCTTTTGTCGGGAACGCACGACCTGACGCTGGTGCTGTCCGGCTACGCGGATCATCGGCAGCCGCTCGACATTCAAAGTGGCAAGACGCTGACGATCGATGTGCCGCTTACGCCGGGCGTGTCGCAGACCCAGCTGACCGAGTCGCCGCTTACGCCGGGAAGGCCGCCGCGTCCGCTGTGGCGCTACCTGGTCGGGGGCGGGCTGATGGCGTCGGGGCTGCTCGTTGGGGGGCTCGGGGTGTCGGCGCTTGTGCAAAACGGTCAGTGTGGCGATACGTCGGCACCGCCCGAAGGCGCGCCGTGCAACTTTCTGTATGACACCGGCAAGGTCGGCGGCGGGCTTCTCGGCGTGTCGGCGGGGCTTGTGGTGGGCGGCGCGCTCATCATGGCCTGGCCGACGAAGGCTCCGTCGCCGTATCCTGGGAAATAAGGGGGGAACTGCCGATGCGTGGCCTGTTTCAAATCTGCGGAGGGCTCGCCTTCGCGGCGGCACTGCTGGTCGGCTGTGAGTCGCTTTGGGTTGGCTACAAGACGCCCAACCCGGAAAGCTGCGAAGCACCGGGGTATGGCTGCTCGGTCGATGAGGTCTGCAACCCAGCCACCCGCAAGTGCGAGTCGCGACAGACCACGCTGCTCGACCTTTCTACGACGGACTCCGGGACGCTCGATGGCGGACCGCCCAGCACCTGCGTCGGCCCGGTCAGCTACTCGTGCGGGTCGCAGATGTTTTGCGTGCAGGCACCGCTGGGCGCCGGACCGACCAAGAAGCTGTCTGCGGTGAGCGAGTCGGACATCTGGGCGGTCAGCGACAACCGCATCCTGCACTACGACGGCAGGGTCTGGAACACCGTCACAACCTGCGGGGCCCAGAGCGCGTTTGTCGATGTCTTTGCGGCGTCGAACAGCGATGTCTGGTTTTTGGAAGGCCGCCGGATCTTGCGGCTGCAAGGCAGCACCTTCAGCGAGATCCCGACGGGCCTGTCCGATCCCAACGTGCAGCTGCGCGCCGTGTACGGCATAAGCGGTCGCATCTGGTTTGTCGGCACCGGCGGGACGATCCTGCAGTGGGATGGCAGCCAGCTGACGCCGCAGACCTCGGGCACGACCGGCAACCTAAACAGCGTGTGGGGACCGGACGGCCAGAACCTGTGGGCGGTCGGCGATAACGGCACGGCGCTGCGCTATAACGGCACAATCTGGCAGTCCGTGACGACCGGAACGACGGCGAACCTGTATGGGGTGCATGGCCGGTCCGCAAGCGCGATCGTCGCAGTCGGCACGAGCGGTACGGTGCTCAACGGCAACGGCACGACGTTTACGGCGCTGACCCCGCTGCTCGGGGCGTCGGATCTGCTGAGCGTGTCGATTGGCTCGGACGGCAGCGGCTGGATCGTGGCGCAGAGCGGCACGCTGTATCGCAGCATGAGCGGATCGTGGGCGGTGCTCAGTCAGTCGGGCCTGCTGGCGCGTCCGAACTACGATGTCTGGCACTTTGGCGCAAACTCGGCGGTGATGGTGGGCGGAAACAGCCGCTCGGTGCGCAGCCGCTGGAACGGCATGACGTGGGTGGATTCGTTCGATGAGATCATGCCCGCGCCGCAAGCGATGGCCGCCGTCACGACCCCGAGCGCGGGAGCGATGGCCGTCGGCCAAGGACTGGATGGCAACACCTACAGCATCACCAGCGACTTTTCGACGCTCGGCCCGCGACTTCAGGTGGGGGCGGCGGGCTGGACGGGACAGGCGCTGTGGGTCGATCCGGCGGCTCCGGCTGGACGGCTGGCGTGGGTCGTCGGCAAAGGCGGCCTGTCGTATGCATTCGATGGCACGGCGTGGAATCAGCGCTCGACCAGCGTAAGCGATGACCTGGTGTCGATCTGCGGCGCAAACTCCACCGCGATCTGGGCCGTGGGCAGCGATGCCGCCAAGCAAAATGGCCGCGTGATTGCGTGGAACGGGTCCACGTGGGTGACGGTCGGGGGCATGTCGCTGGGCGGAACGCCGCTCACGGCGGTCACTTGCGCGGGCGGTCAGGCGTACGTCACCGGCAAAGGGATGACGATCCAGACCTGCACCAGCTCGGCCTGCACGCTGCTACCGACCAATGGCGTGTCGCTTGGCGCCGAGACCGCCTACGCCGCCTGGAGCACTCCTTCTGCGAGCGGAACCGGCACCGACGTCTGGATCGCGGGCAGCGGCGGAAACATCTATCGCTACCAGAGCATGACCAGCCAAGCGACCAAGCAGAGCTCAGGAACCACCCAGACCCTGCGCAGCATCTTCGGCAAGACCCACTCCGAATTCTACGTGGTGGGCGATGGGGGGACGATCATCAAGTGGAACGGGACTTCGTTTTCGCCGGTTCGATCGGACACCACGGCGAGCCTGACCACCGGCGTCATCCTGGCGAGCGGCGCGACGGTCATCGGTGGCCCCAGCTCCGGCTGGCTGCAGCAAGTTCCGTAAGGCCGTCGCGCGCGGCACACGCTGTTCGCACGCGGGCGACGCTGCCGCCTGCGTTACGGGGACTGGGGCGCGGCGGGTTTGGCTGTGGACTGGGCCAGCTGGACGCGAGGGTCTAGCTCACGCAGGGTGACGGGACGCAGCAGCGCTTGCAGACAGACCGCAAACAGCAGCCCGATTCCGAGTCCGAGGAACAGGTCTCCGTAGGCCAGCACCAAGGTCTGGCTGCGCAGTGCTCGCTGGGCCAACAGGAGCGAGACGCGGTCATCGGACAGGCCGCCGTGCGCGATCATCGCGTCGGAAAAGCGCGCCAGCGCCTGCGCGGTTCGCTGGCTCCCGACCGCCAGGTATTCGTTCAAACGATTGCTGTGCAGGTGCTGAGACTGCGTAAGGAAGGTCGATGCGGACGCGACGCCCAGCGCATTGCCCAGCACGCGCGTCAGGTTGACCGCCACCACCGCCGAAGCGCGATGCGCAGGGTCCAGATCAAGCGTCAGCAGCGCCAGCAGCGGCATAAAGAACAGACCTTGTCCGATGCCGTGTAGCGCAAAGATCGGAACCAGCTCGGGGGCCGCCCACTCGACGCTCACTGCCGTCGCGCGCAGACACGCCACCGCTTGGCACGCCAGACCGCCCGCAATCACCAGCCGCAGATCGAGCCGACGCGAAGAAAGGAGCAGCACAAACGGCAAGACGACCTGCGGAATGATCATCGCGGCGAACACAATCACCAGCTGCTCGGGACGGAATCCTTGGACGCGCTGCATCAGATCCGGGGCGGCCCAGGCAATCGCCAGCAGCGAGCCTCGAAACACAAAAAACGTGATGAGCGCGATGAGGAAGTTGCGATGGGAAAACACGCCGATGTGAACAAACGGACGCGGCGCGCGACGTAGACCCAGCACAAACGCCGCCAGCGTCAGCACGCCCGCAAGCAGCCAGCCACACACCCAGCGGGACTCGAACCAGTCGAGCCGATTGGCCTGATCCGCGCCCAAGATGATGAGCGCCAGCCCGAGCGGCAGCAGCACCAGCCCCAGCCAGTCAAAGCCTTCCAGGTGCGAGCGATCCACCGGCTGACGTGGCAGACCAATGTGCGCCAGCGTCGCCGCCACCAAGCTGAGCAGCGCGGGCGGAAAGAACACCACGCGCCACGACCAGCGATCGACCAGCAGCGCGTCGAGCAGCGGAGCCAGGCTGATCGGAACGCTCGCCGCCATGCCATAGAGCGCAAACGCCACCAGTCGCTGACGAAACGGCAGCTTGCGACGAAACACACTCGTCGCCAGCGGAATGAACGCGCCGCCCGACAGACCTTGCAACACGCGCAGCAGCATCAGCTGATTGAGTGAGTCCACCCGCGTCGCCAAGATCGAGGTCAGCGCAAACGCGAGCGCAGCCGGAATGAACACCCGCCGCAGCGACAGCCAGGTCGACAGCCAGACCGCGACGGGGACCGCGATCACCTCGGCCACGAGCGACACCGTGTTGAGCCAGCCCGCTTCGTCGGGCCCCACGCCCAGTCCGCCCATGATATCGACGAGCGCATAGCCCGTCAGCCGCACTTGCAGCACCACCACCCACACACCGAGCACCGCAGCGATCACCGCTGCCCAGTTTTTTGCCGTCGGACGAGGCAGTCGCTTGACCTGCCGGGCTGGAGCCTGCGCCTCCGGTTCCGAAGCCGGACGTTCGGAATGGGCCGGACTCTCGGGACTCTCGGGATGGGCCGGACTCTCGGGACGTTCGGGATTAGTGGGCGACATGATCGATCACCACCACCGTCGACATGCCCGGTCGCAGCTGACCGCGCAGCTCGGGCGGAACCTCGAGCGTGAGCTTGACGGGAATGCGCTGCACGATCTTGGTGAAGTTGCCCGTCGCGTTGTCGGGCGGCAGCAAGCTAAACTGCGCTCCCGAGGCCGGCGCCACTTCCTCGACCTTGGCCTGAAGCTCGACGCCAGCAAAGGTATCCACGCGGACCTTGGCGCGGTTGCCGGGACGAACGCCTTGCAGCTGACGCTCTTTGAAGTTCGCCGTCACCCAGATGCGATCAATTTCGACCAGCGACACAATCGGCGTTCCCGGTCGCACCAGCTGCCCGACGCGCACGCCGCGCTCACCGAGCATTCCGTCGGCAGGCGCCACAATGCGCGTATAGCCAAGCTGAAGTCGCGCCGCGTCCACCGCCGCTTCCGCCTCACGCAGCACCGCGAGCGCTCGACGCTCTTCGGCTGCCAGCAGACCCAGCTCGACGTTGGCTTGTTTGCGGTCGGCTGCGCGACGACGGACTTCTGCCGACAGACGACGCTCATCGTAAATGGCGCGATCTTGTTCTTGCCCCGAAGTCAGCCCCGATCGAGCGAGCCGATCTTGGCGCTTTTCCTCGTGCTGGCTGTGCTCAAATTCCGCCTGCGAGGCATCGAGCAGCGCCGACGCCGCCCGAATGTTCGCCGTCTGCACTTCTTGTCGCCGCTGAAGCGTCTCCACCGCCGCATGCGCCGCTTCCAGCCGAGCTTCCGCCGCACGCAGCGCAACCTTCAGATCCGAGGGATCAATCTCGACGAGAAGCTGTCCCGCATGCACCCGCTCAAAGTCTTTGACCAGCACCCGCGCGACGTAGCCATCGACGCGACTGGCCAGCGGTGTGATGTCCGCCCGCAGGTACGCATCGTCTGTGGTGTCGTCGGAATAACGAACCGTGACCAGTCGATCGCCCGCCGCCGACAAGCCCGCCAACATTGCCAAACTGATGATGGCCAATGGCACCAATCGACCACTCAGTGCCCCGAAAACCAGCGCTCGAATAGCTAAAGGACGCACGAACTTTCTCCTTAGTGATTGGAACGAAGCAGCGACGGGCTCGGCAAGAGTCCGCGCACAAACAGAAGCTCGATACAGACCAGCCGCAGCGTCTCTTGCGCCTGCGCAACCGCGATGTCCGCGTCGCGTGACTGACGAAGCGCATCGATCACGTCCAGACCCGAGCCAACGCCCGACGAAAAGCGCTGCTTGGTCAGCAAGAGGGCCGACCGCGCCAGCTCTGCACTGCGACGAATTTCCGACAGCGCCAGCGACGCATGCTCTCGATCTCGGCTCAGCGTGCGCTGCTCACTCGTCAGGGCACGATGCAGCTCCTCAAAGTGAGCCGCCGTACGCAGCTTGTCGGCCCGACGCACACGCAGCGCTGCATAGCGTGCTCCACCATCGTAAATCGCCATCGACAGCGTCAGCTGCGCGACGTAGCCAATGCCCGTCACCGGCAGCGGCGGCGTCGGCTGATCCTGAAAGAAGCCAAACGCATCCAGCCGCAGCGTCGGTAGAAAGTCGGTAAACGAGTCATCCAGCGCACGCTGAGCCGCCGCTTTGGCATGTGCAGCCGCACGAAGCTCGGGAAGCTCTTCGTCGCCACCCGTCTGTCCTGCGGCACTCATCAGCGCGGACTCCGATTCGAGCGACACATCGACCGACTGATCGACGGCCAGCCACACGCCCAGCGCTTCGCCAGCCCGCTCACGGTGCGACGCCGAATCTTCTAACAGCGCCGTCGCTGACGCAACCTCGCGCTCGGCCCGCACCACGTCCAGCAGCGTCGCCGCGCCGGCACTCTGACGACCGCGCACAAACTCCAGGTGGGCCCGCGCATGCTCCAGCGCTTCTTGACGAGCCGCGACGACATGGGTCGCCGTCGCAACACCCGCCCACGCTCGCGCGGCTCCGAGAGCAACCCGACGACGCTCTGCCTGTGCATCCGCGACCCCGATGGCCACGTCTTCATGCGCTTCCAGCCACGATGCCCACGCTCGCGGCGCAACCAGCGGAACCCCCAGCGACAGATCCACCCGCGTCGCCGCCAGCGCCGCATGCACACCGCTCGGCGACAGGATGTGAGAGTCCTCTCGAACGTGAATCAGCGTGGTCGTCAGCGTCGGTAGCGAAGCCGCGCGAACCGACTCCAGCCGCGCTCGTGCCTTTGCTTCCGTCGCTGCCGCTGCACGCGCCGTAGGATGGTGTGACAGCGCGCCCGCAATGGCTTCTTCCAGCGACACACGCAGCGGCGAGGAATCAGCCCAAGCAACAACCGGAAGCCCCCAAACCAGGAACAGAATCAAAATCAGCCGTGACATGCCCAGATGACAATTGCATCGGCCATGCCATCGCTTCTTCCGTCGAGATCTCTTTTGGGTCGATTACAAAACGTGCTGAATCAGCACTTCATGCTGCCGTTTCAGCAGCTCGACCTAGTTCGCAAGGCCATACGCGCGCAGCTTGGTATAGAGCGTCCGCAGCCCGATCCCGAGCGAGCGAGCCACCTCGGCCCGACTGCCCAGCGTCCGCAAGCGCGCCGCGATGAGCAGCCGCTCCGCCTGTTCCAGCGTCGCCGACGGCGAAATCGTCACCTCTGCGCTCGCCTGACTCGCCGCCCCGCCCACCACAAAGCCGCTCTCATCCGCATCACAGACATCCAGCACGCGCTCGGTCGCCAGCACCGCCATGCTATCGACGACGTTGCGCAGCTCTCGGATGTTGCCCGGCCAGTCGTGCGCCATCAGACGATCCAAGAGCGCGGGCGTGACGCCGCTTACCTGCGCCCCTTGCCGCAGGTTGAAGTCCCGCACGAACCGCTCGACGAGCAGCGGAATGTCATCTTTGCGCTCGCGCAGCGGCGGAACCAGCAGCGTCACCACCTTCAGTCGATAGTACAGATCTTCCCGAAAGCGCCCCGCCGCGACCTCGGCAGGCAGCGCGCGATTGGTTGCCGCGATGATCTGCACGTCGACGTTGACCACATCCGTTCCACCGAGCCGACGGAAGCGACGATGTTCCAGCACCCGCAGCAGCTTCGCTTGGTTGGCAATGTCCATGTCGCCAATCTCGTCGAGAAACAGCGTCCCATGGTTGGCCAGCTCAAACAGCCCGAGCTTGCGAGCGTGCGCCCCGGTAAACGAACCGCGCTCGTGCCCAAACAGCTCACTCGACAGAAGCTCAGGGCTCAGCGTCGCGCAGTTCTGCGGCTCGAAGCGATAGGCTCGCCCCGGACCGCGCGCGTGCAACAGCCGCGCAAGCAGGTCTTTTCCCGTCCCACTCTCCCCGAGCAGCAGCACGTTGGGTCGATACCGCGAGATCCGCTCGACCCGCGTCAGCATCCGCTGCATGGCCGCCGAGCGACCAATCAGCTCGGGTTCACTCACCTTGGCTTTGCGCGACGATTGACTCACCGACACACTATGCAGCGCCGCGCACCGACTCGCCAAGGCTGGCCGTCACAAGCGCCCCGAATACCGTCGCGTCCGTCACAGCCGTCTCGATCACTTCGTCCACAATTGCCGCTTCTCTTTGCGAATCGGCTTCGCTATAAGGTTGCGATGAACGACCAAGATGGTCCTGCCGTCGAGAATCATCGCCACTATCGCTATTACGATCTGCTGATGGCGGGATTTATCACGGTGCTTTTGTGTTCCAATATCATTGGACCCGCCAAGAGCTGCATGGTCTTTGGATTGAAG
Source organism: uncultured Myxococcales bacterium (assembly GCA_937868485.1). Lineage (GTDB taxonomy): Bacteria > Myxococcota_A > Polyangia > Palsa-1104 > JAEUJZ01 > JAEUKA01. The sequence continues at coordinate 10,743 of CALMML010000239.1, forward strand.
TTTGGCGCTGGAAATATTTTCTTTCCGATTAGCTACATTTTTGGCGACGTTCTGGCAGAAGTCTACGGTTATGCGCGTTCCAGAAAAGTCATCTGGGCTGGCTTTTTTGCCATGATCTTTGCAACTGTAATGGCACAAGTCATCATCACACTGCCCGTCAATACCGATGAGCCATTCAACAAAGTCTATCAGCCAGCGGTGGAGCTTTTGTTCGGAAACACCTGGCGCATTGTCATTGGCTCGATCATCGCATTCTGGGTTGGCGATTTTGCAAACTCTTACATCTTGACCAAGATGAAGATCTGGACCGAAGGCCGACATCTGTGGATGCGCACGATTGGATCAACGATTGTCGGACAAGCGCTAGACAGCCTGATCTTCTATCCGATCGCGTTTTACGGCATTTGGCAGACCAGCGAGCTGTTCAAGATCCTGGGCTTCAACTGGCTATTTAAGATTTCGATTGAAGTGCTGATGACGCCAGCCACGTACGCGGTGGTGGGTTTTCTCAAGAAGGCGGAACGCGAAGACTACTACGATCGCGGAACTAACTTTTCGCCGTTTTCGCTTCGCGATTGACGCGATAATGTAAAAAGATTTCGTCGCCAACGACTTCCGATGACAGCAGCGTAAGGCGTGGCATCTGAAGCAGCGAAAAGCCCAAGCCGCCGACCAGTCCCGGTGTTGTCTTGCCACCAATCAGCACGGGACACAGCGTCACATACAGCTCATCGAGCGCATCAGCGGCCACAAACTGCGACAGCAGCTCGCCGCCCGCTTCCACCAGCAGGTTCTTCACGCCTCGCTCGGCCAGACACTCCATCATCCACGAGATCGGCGCATGCGGAAGCGGACCTTGATAGACCTCCACTTCGATTTCAGCCGGAACCGAGGGCGGGCGCAGCTGTCGATCCAGCAGAAGCAGCTTTCGCGTCCGAGGTTCATTGACAAACTCCGGCAGCAGCGGAATATCGCCAGAGCGACTGACAACCACATTCCAGATTGCGCCCTGATCATCGGGTCTGTCTGAAATAGATGGATACGGCCAGTTGCGAAACGTCTGACCACCAACCAACACAGCATCCGCCAGCCGACGAATGTGCTGCATTTTTTGATGATCCACCGCACTGCCGAGCAAGGTGAACGTTCCCTCGATGGTATTGATGCGACCGTCGAGAGAAATCGCCGTGTTGCTGATCACCTTCACGCACGACCCCTGACGATCTGGACCCCAACAATCTCCATGCCTTGAACCGGAGGTCGCTTGCGCACCGTGATTTCGACCTGTTCGACAATCGGCACTTTCAGCGACTCTTGCGCCAGCAGCTCGGCCACGCGCTCAATCAGCAAAAACTCTTGTCCTTGCAGACACTGAATCAGATCAAGGCCCAATCGATAATCCACGGTATCTTGCAGTGAATCCAGCTGCGCAGCCTTCTGAATGGTTCGACAGTACAGCTTCACTTCCACCCGCAGCGATTGCGGCACACGACGCTCTTCTGCTGTACAGCCAACGCGACAAGGAACTTCTAGCCCTTCCAGAAAGATCACATCCAGTGTGCTCATCGCTACCTCTCGCTCGGTTGTGTTTCAAGACTGTCCGCAAACAGCAGATCAAACAGCGATGAACGACTTCGCTGCGCAACATCAAACCCCAGTCTTTGTTCATACGATGCCAAGGTGGCCAGCGCGGCATCAACATTTTCAGGATGAATGGCTTCTAGCTCTATACAACGAACGATCTTTTGATCGCTCTGCGCTTCGTAATAAACAATTTCACAGTCGGCAAATACAAACGCCCATAGCTCTTTGCGAAGGCTGCTCTGCCAGCGAATCGAAAGCGGCTGCAAAAACGCAGCGACTTGTTCGACTTGACTTCCAACTGACAGATCAAGCGCAATGCGCACTTCACGCCTGACCTCGATATCACTTTGTCCATAACTCTTATAGGTTATGTCCTGATTTTTTTCATCATACCGATGTCGATAAATCACATGCGGGGTCAAATGCGTCAGAAAATAGCGCTCTTGTACTTGCGCGTGGCTCTCTTTACTGGGCGACAGCGAGCGAATCGTTTGCATCAGCGCTTGGCGATCAAACGAGGCATCGACCACAAACTTGTGTTCGATCTCTATGTTTGTATCAAGCTTCGCCATCAGCCAACCTTCTTTCCAACAATGATCAGATCGCGCATCACGCCATCCATATTGGCAACGTGCGGCAAGTGTCCCCAGCGCACAAAGCCGAGTCGTTCAAACAGCACCAGGCTAGGCAGATTGTGACCGAAGATAAAGCCAAGCAGCGTATGAAGCGAATAAGCCGGAGCCCGCGTCATTAGCTCGATAAGCGCCCAGCGACCAATTCCTCGACCTTGTGCGATAGGTTCCAGATAGAGCGATACTTCAGCCACTCCGTCATACGCAGGACGACCATAGAAGCTCTGAAGGCTCAGCCAGCCTCGGTACTGGTCGCGTTCCACGATCAGCCACAGCGGTCGTCGCGTCGGATCATGCGCCGCAAACCACGGAAGCCGACTGTCCACCGTCACAGGCTGCAGGTCCGCCGTCACCAGCCGCGACGGAATCGACGCATTGTAGGTAGCCACAATCCGGTCCAGATCCGCCTGCGACGCCAGCTGAAGGCATAGTTCGTTTTCCGCGACGGGAATCGCCATGGCTAGCGGTCACCTGCCGACGCCAGCCGCAGCACGATCTTCGCGGCTGTACGCCGTGGACCCTCGACGACCGAGGCCACGACCCGCTCGGGAGAAATTCCGTGCTGCACCAGGTAGTCACGCACCGCAATCGCCTGCTGTTCGAGCAGCACCACGTCGCTCAGCGACAAGTCGGCTTGATGTTCAACCCGCAGCAGCGTGACCTCCGGGTGATGAATCAGCAGATCCACCACCTCGTCGAGAATCCGCTCGCTGTCGCCGCTCAGCCCGGTGCTTCCCGTCGCAAACGTCAGCGCACCCGCCAGCGCAATCTCTCGACTGCCGAGCTGGACCTTCGGACTCGCGCTCCGCCGGAGCAGCAGCAGCTGAAGTCGCTGCTCTCCGCCATCGCTGAGCACCACGGTCTGTTCTCGCGAAAGGTAGCCAGCCGCTTCGACGCGCAGCAGCCACACGCCCGCCGCCGCGCGCGCAAACAGACCGCCTTCTTCCGACAGCAGGCTCACGACTTGACCACCGCGCAGAAGCGTCGCCCGCGCTGACACCTTGCTGCCGTCGTCGCTCTGCACCGTCAGCCACAGCCGTCCCGACTGCGCCCGCGCCTGTCTGGGCAAGCGAAGCTCGACGGCGGCACGCTCGCCCAGCGACACCACCACCGGCAGCCGCATCGTCTGATGATCGCCACGGCTCGACTCGATGACGATGGCACCGCAGCTTAGCTCGCCGCTGGAAAACGAGCCTTTTCCGTCGGTCAAGATCGCGTTATGTCGCTGTCCGACGAAGCGGACCACGGCATCGGCCAGCGGCTGTCCGCTCTGCTCGTCGCGCACCGAGCCCGCCACAAAGCACGCGGCTTCTTTGCTGGGTACCGGCTGCTTTTTGGCTTCTTCTTCCGCCGGAATACGACCCGATCCACCGAGCAGATCGATCTCCCAGTTGAGCGCGCCAACACCAACCACCGTCGGAATTTTCGCGCCCATCGCGTAGCCCGCACTCTGAAGACCGATGCGCACCCCAAAGTCCAGGCTCAGCGGCAGCCCAAAGCCCAGTCGCGCCCCCAGAGACAGCTCCTGCTGAACCCGACCCTGAAGCGGCGCCGACGGAACCTGCATCCCCAGCAGCGCCAGCAGCACCGGATCGGGCTGACCGACGACCACCGACAAGCGATAGCCGAGCTGCGGCATCACCCACACCGTGCGAGCCAGCGTCAGCGCCACCTGTGCAGCCAGTGAAAAGCGAACCCTCGGCAGCCCGACGGAATAGGCCGCCGTGCTTTGCAGTCGCGCTTTCAGACAGTCCGCCACCGTGCCGCCCATGCAGTCCTGGGCGTCGAGCGCTCGCAGGCTGCGATCATGCACGTAGCCAAGCTGACCGAGCAGAACCAGCGGAAGCTGCGGCAGGACGCGCGCCAGCGACACTTCACCAATCGCGTCGAGCGACCCGTCGATGTTCGCAGCCGCAGGCGAAAAGTCTTGCCCGACTCCAGGAAGACGCAGCGACGGCAGAAACGCCAGATGAAACAGCTTGCCGATGCCCGTGTGCAGCTTCATCTGAAGCTTCAGCTGCGAGATGCTCATCAGCGGCGGCGTCTCGACGCGCGAGAGCTGCGTTCCCAGCTGAAGCGCCAGCTCGACATAGCTGCCGAGCGTTGCAGCCACCGACGCAGCCCCCGACAGCGAGCGAAAGCGATCACCGACCAGCAAGTAGCCGTTATCGACAAAGCCCGCCAGGTACGAAGCGGTCCGCATTCGATACGCGCAGCCAGGATTCGCGCTCGGTTGATCCAACAGGCCGCTGGTTCCATCGAGGCTGAGCCCGCGAAAACAGCGACGCTCGTCGGAAGGCTTGCCGTCGGCCCACGCCGCACCACGATCCACGCCAAGCAGCGTAAGCAGCAGCACAAGGCCAGAGCACAGAAGGCGCATCGGGATAAAAGCCTTCATATCACGGAGTCCGCGCGCGATGTGCGAGCGAGTCTCCGCGACGCTTAGCGACCGAAGAGCCCCGCCAGCAGTGCCAGCAGACAGACCACCGCCAAAATCGCGGCCCACACCCACGGTGGAAGGTCTCGTCCGCTCGCGGCTTCTGGCTTGACCTGTGTGCTCGCGACGGGCTCGATCGATGTCGCAGCCGGTGCGCTCTCGCTCTTGGCCGCAGACTTGGCTTCGCCCTTCACCGCCGGAGCGGGCTCGGTTGGATCTTCGGGATTGATCGCCGGTTGACCCGCAGACGGAGTCGGCTCAAACGCAAGCGGCACGCCCGGCGCAGGAGCCAGTGGAACCGCCGCCGCAGGTGCAAGTGGCGGTCGAGACACGGGCCGCGCAGGCAAGCTCGCCATCGGTCCCGACGGACTGGCTGTCGCGGAAGCATCCCCGACCGTTCGTCCCGAAAGCGAGCTGGGGCCCGACGGCTGCGGCGGAATCACAATCGGTCCACTGTGCGGAAACGGCTTCGGCAGCGATCCACTTCCGCTCACCGACACCGTCACAGCTCCCGCTTTGTCTTGCACGGCCAGCGTCGGTCGCGATGACTCATTCGAAGCGGACCCAAGCGGCGTGTGCAAAACGCGCTCTAGGCTTGCGGCGAGTGTCGACGGATTGACGACGGCAGGAATCGTGGGCTCTTGGCCAAAGCCCAGCTCCGCCCGCGCACCACCGTCTGAAGATACCGCTGGCGGCGACGGTTCTTTTGATGGCACTGGCGACAGCACCGGAGGCAGCTCGCCCGGTTCCAGCAGATCAGGCGGCGGCGGAATCATCGGAATGTCCGTCACCGAAGCCCGATGCTGCGTCGATCGAGCCAGCGTCTCCACCTGCGGCTTCGGCTCTCCGCGCTCGCGTTCCTTCATTAGATCGTGAATCGAGACCTGACGAAGCTCGGCGGTCAGGCCACTGCGCACCGGACCCGTCACCACCGGCGGAGGCAGCGCGGGCTGAGACGGCGCAGGACGACTGGCTGGCGGCACGATGATCTCGATCGGCACCGTCGGCTTGGTGTTCACCGTATCTTGCTTCACGCTGCGCGGCGCACGCTTTACGACCTCTGGATCGACGCGCGTCACCGACTCTGCGTCCACATTGGTCGGCGCAACCACCGTCGGAACCGTCGTCACCAGCGCCCGCAGCATCTCCTCTGCGCCCAGATACGAAGGCTGATCCGCCGCTCCGAGCGCGCGCATCGCCACCTTCCCCACCGGCGTCGCCATGATCTTCGGAAGTGGCAGCGCCCGCAGCGCCTCGACGGAATCGGGCGGCTTGCGACCCACGAGCAGCTCAAACAGCGTCGCACCAACCGCTCGCAGATCTTGCGCCACCGCCTGCCGAAGCTCGGGCCCCATCATGAAGGTCAGCACGCCGTGTAGCCGCGCTTCGACGACGCGAGTGATTCCTTCAGCGGGATCGCCTTCGCTTTGCAGATAGATATCGAGCGGCGTCAAGCTCGCATGCGCCACACCAATGCGATGCGCCGTCGACAGCGTCGAAAGAAGCGGCCTGACCACCTGCGCCGCAATCGGCGGGTCCAAAAGCCCTCGATCCGGCTTCTGCCACTCGTCGAGCAGATCTTGCAGCAGTCGCAGCGTCCCCAGCTCGTGAATCAGAAAGCGCGCTCCGTCGGATTCACTGCCCTCTTCGAGAAGCGAAAGCAGACCTCGGCTCTTGTCCAAGATCCGCAGCGCCGACAGCTCTCGCGTGATCCGATCCTTGGTCGCCGTCTCACGCGCGCTCGCCTGAGGAAAATAGGTAATCGCCGCGCGAACGCCCGTGGTGCGATGAAACGCGGCAAAGACGCCTCCACCCAAGCGAGGCGCCAGTACACCTTCCACTTTCCAGTTCGGGCCAACTGTCTCGGGGCAGAGCGGCGCACCGTCGTTGTCACAGGTGCGGGCCGAGGCTGGATACATTGCGCCACACTCAAAGCAGCGCAGGGGGGTCGCTATAGTCATGGCTCACTTTCGACGGCGGTTTGATCACTTTATCACGATGACCCACCGAGCGATTGAGCGATGTTTCGTCGGGCCGATCTGCGTCCATCAGACGACATCGTGTTTTTTCGCCGACGCAAGCGTGACCTTACGGAAACTTTTGCATCACACCTACATTGACAGGAAGGTTGGCCTTCTTAGGTTTGCCCTTACCAGCGCGTCGCCAGCAAGGTGCCCAAGACCAGCTGCGAGAAGATGCAAGCTCCGGCAAGGCATCGTAAACTAACGGAATTGCCTTTTCGTAGTGCGAGCGCAGTTTGAGGCTGTCGTAAAGTCGGACCACTCGTCGCAAGGCGCGGTCTGCACAAAGAGGAAACCATGTTTGATCCCAAATCGAGCCACAGCGAACCGACGCCCGAGCTTCCGGTCCTGCCCCTGCGCAACCTGACGCTGCTGCCCGGTCTGACCTTGCCTGTCGAGGTCGGTCGGCGCAGCTCGCTGAAGATGCTGGAAAACGTCGTCAAGCAGCATCCTCCGACGCTGCTGGTGGCGGTCCAGCGCGATCCTCACACCGAAGACCCTCAGCCCGGTGACCTCCACCCGATTGCGGTCCAGGCAGAAGTGCTCAAGGTGGTGCGTACCGGCTCCGACAAGATGACGGCGATCCTCAAGGGTGAGCGTCGTCGTCGCTTTGAAGTCGTCAGCACCGAGCCGTTCTTGCTGGCGCGCTCGCTGCCTGCGCCGGATCTGGGCGGTGACTCCGTCGAAACCATTGCGCTGGCACTGACGGTCAAAGAAGCCGGACAGCGACTCGCGCAGCAGATCCAAGTGCCCGAGTCAGCGCGTGCGGTGCTTCAGCTGCTGGAGCAGACCCGCGATGCCAGCTTGGTCAGCGATTTGGCGTCGGCGCTTGTCGAGCTTCCGCTCGCGGAGCGTCTGAACCTGCTCAATCAGCTCGACGTGAAAGTGCGCCTGCATCAAGTGCTGGCCGTGCTTCAGCGTCAGGCCGAAGTGATGAGCGCCAAAGAGCGCATCGACAAGCAGGTGCAAAACGAGTTCGCGCGTCGTCAGCGAGAAGCCGTGCTGCGTCAGCAGATGAAGGCGATTCAAGACGAGCTGGGCGAAAGCGACAGCGACAAGGATCTTCAGCAGTTCGCCGAGCGCATCACCCAGTCCGAGATGCCGGCGGAAGCGGAAAAGATCGCCAAGAAGCAGCTCGACAGGCTGCGCAACATTCCCGAAGGCTCGCCGGAAGCGTCGATTCAGCGCACCTACCTTGAGTGGCTGTGCGATCTGCCGTGGTCGAAGCGCACCGTCGATAAGCACGATCTGCCAGCCGCGCGCGCCGTGCTCGAGGCCGATCACTGGGGCCTGGAAAAGGTCAAAAAGCGGATCGTCGAGTATCTGGCGGTCCGTAAGCTGGCTCCGACGAAGAAGGGTCCGATCCTGTGCCTCGTCGGTCCGCCCGGTGTCGGCAAGACCTCGCTTGGTCGCTCGATTGCGTCGGCGCTCGGTCGCAACTTCCATCGCATCTCGCTCGGTGGCGTTCGTGACGAGGCCGAGATTCGCGGTCACCGCCGGACGTACATCGGCGCGCTGCCCGGTCGCATCATTCAGGCGATGAAGCGCGTCGGAAGCAAAAACCCGGTCGTGCTCCTCGACGAAATTGACAAGCTGGGACACGACTATCGCGGCGATCCGTCGAGCGCGCTGCTGGAAGTGCTCGATCCCGAGCAGAACAACGCCTTTTCGGATCACTACCTGGAAGTGCCGTTCGATCTGTCGGAGGTCATCTTCATCTGCACCGCGAACACGCTGGAGACGATTCCGCTCGCGCTGCGGGACCGCATGGAAATCATCGAGATTCCCGGCTACACCATCGCCGAGAAGCAGAAGATTGCCGAGCGACACCTGCTGCCCAAGCAGATTGGCGAGCACGGACTGCGGCCCGAGCAGATTCAGCTGACCGAAAAGGCGATCACCGAGATCATCGAGCGTCATACGCGAGAAGCCGGGGTGCGTAGCCTCGAGCGCGAGCTGGCATCGGTGATTCGTGGCGTGGCGATGAAGATTGCCGAGCAGCCCGCATCGACTGAGTCGGAAAATAAGCCGCTCGTCGTCGATCAGGTTGATGTCGCGGAATACCTGGGACCGATCAAGTTCTTCCATGACATCGCCGAGCACACCAACTGCCCAGGCGTCGCGACGGGACTTGCGGTCACTCCGGTCGGTGGCGACATCCTGTTTGTCGAAGCGACGGCGATGCCCGGCAAAGGCAAGCTCCAGCTCACCGGCAAGCTTGGTGACGTGATGAAGGAATCGGCCCAGACCGCGCTGTCGTGGGTGCGGGCTCACTCGACGGAGCTACAGATCGATCCAGGCTTCTTGGAAAACATGGATCTGCACCTGCACGTTCCGCAGGGCGCGATTGCCAAAGACGGACCGTCGGCGGGTACGGCGATTCTGTCGGCGATTGTCTCGCTTCTGACCGGGCGCAAGGTTCGATCCGATGTCGCGATGACCGGCGAAGTGACCCTGCGTGGCGCGGTTCTTCCCGTCGGCGGAATCAAGTCCAAGGTCCTGGCGGCGCACCGAGCCGGCATCCGCACCGTGTTTTTGCCCGAGCGCAACGGCAAAGACATCCTCGAAGTGCCGCAAGATGTCCGCAATGAGATGAGCTTCGTCGTCGTCTCGAACGTGCGCACCGTGCTCGACAGCGTGCTTGAGCCGAGCGCCAGCAGCACCCCGCTTGCGCCGCTCAGCCCGGCGGGCGTCACGACTGGACCGACGACCGCAGCCATGGCATAGCGGAGGACATGCTCCACCGCGTTTGGATGACAGCCCTCGTCGTGCTTGCGACGAGCGGCTGCCCAGCTCCCAGCCAGACCATCTCCACCCCACCGCCCGCACATCCCACATCGAGCCAAGCCGCAGCGTCCGCGTCGTGCCTGCCGCAGCGGCACGTAGACCTTGTCGAGTATCTGCGCCAGCAGCCCTTTGCCGCCCGTGATGGCGGTCCGTTTGTCTCGGTGTCACGCGGATCACCACGCTGGATGGCGGCCTACAACGCGGCGCTGTCGTGGCAGCTTGGCGACTGCGGAAGCTTTGCGCTGTTTGCCGATCAGATGGGCTATCAAGCCGAAGAAGTCATCGATACCGTCACCGGCAGCCATCACTTTGTCTTGTCCGAGCGAGCCAGTCGCTATAACGGCCTCTTTGTGCTGCGCGCTCCGTCGGAACTTCCGCAAGCGAGGCCGCTGACCTTGACGGTGCCGCATCGTGGGCTCGATCTGCCAGACGACCGCGCGCTCCTTTTGTATCGAGAGCTGGGAGCGCTCGGCCTGTTGCAAAACACCGCGCATCCCTGCAACCTCGCGACCTGCTCAGGCTGTAGCACCACGGGGGGCGGCGCGTGCGGCGGCTGTCGTCGCGCATCCGATGAAGCCAGCTCGGTCGATCACCTGATGTTTGCGCTGCTGTCGGGCATGGACGCCATGAACAAGGCCGTGCGCGTCGAGCTACACGGCACGCCGTCCGATACCACGCCCCCCGGCTGTCCCAGCTGGATTCACCTGTCGTCGGGTTCCACCCGCAAGTCCGATTCGCCGCCGAGCCCGCCCGCTCACCGTCTCAGTCTTGCGCCAGTGAATGAAGCGCTGCCTGCTGCCCGTCTGTGGCGCGCCCTCGAACGAACGCTTCAGCCCCGCTGCGTCTGTTTTCGTCCGTATGAGACCGACTGCAGCGGCCCGGACGTCGACTCGGTGTTTGCACGACTGATCAACCACCCCGCTTCCGCCGCTGCCTTTGACGCCTGCTCGACCGCAGTCACCGCCGAGTCCGGTCGCTTCCTGCGCATCGACACCGCCAAGCTCCCGCTAGAGCCACTTATCGCCGGGCTCTCGGAAGCCGTGCCGCTGCCGATTCAATCGACGATCTCGACCTCGCGACAGTAGCGCAAGAGCAGCGCATCCGCCGGACCCGACGTCCGCTCCGCCGAGACACGCCGCGCCGAAGGCCGCAGCCCCGCCCCATACGCCCCAAGCAGCCAACAAATTTTCGCCAGCGCCGACAGCCGCGCCCGACTCGTCAGCGAGTCACAGCCCTGCCCGCGCAGCACCCCACCAATTCGCTGATAAATCCGACTCGCCGAGCGAATCGCCCACTGCGCACCATCAGGAAGCATCGCAATGCCGGGCTCCGCCGCCAGGTAGTGTGCATCCGCCCGCGCAAGCAGGTCCGCCACCACCTGCCGAAGCGCCGCACTTGCCGGCTGACCCGACGCCGCTTCCGACAACACCTGTTCCCGCCGCAGCCCATGACGAGCCAGCAGCTCATCGGGCAGATACACCCGACCGCGCCGCGCGTCTTCCCCGACATCGCGCGCAATGTTGGTCAGCTGCATCGCCACGCCCAGATCCGACGCACGAAGCAGCACCTCCGCATGACGAGCCACCGGCAGCTTGTGACCCATCACGCACGTCATCATCAGCCCAACCGTCGCCGCCACGTTGAAGCAGTAGCCGTACAGGTCTTCCCAGCTTCCATAGAGCAGCTGATCCGCGTCTTGCGCCATGCCATCGAGCAGCCGACTGGGCAGCGCCTTGGGCATCTTTGTCCGCTCCACCACCGCGTAAAACGATCGATCGATCGCGTGGCCCGGACCCGTGCCCGGCTCTCCGCGATAGACCGCATCGAGCCGCCTACGCAGGCTGCGCACCGCTTGCTGCTGCGCCACCTGCTCGGGCGCATCGACCGGCACCGTGCCATCGCCCGGATTGTCGCCGTCCACCGCATCATCGGCCTGCCGACAAAACGCATACAGCGCCCACGCCTCGTGACGAATCGCTTTGGGCAGCAGCAGAGACGACAGATAGAAGCTCTTGCTGTGATGCGCAATGTGCCGCTGACACAGGATCAGATCCTGCCGCCCAAGCTCGCTGCGATTCGAGACCGCCAGCGCCGATGATCCCGCGTCTGTCATCACCAGCCTGCGTGCGAGCCCGCAATCGGCGAGCCCTGCGGCGCGCCCGGTAGACGCGGAATCAGCCGATCCACCA